>JACPSR010000083.1 GCA_016193175.1 Candidatus Omnitrophota bacterium | reverse complement strand
GCGGCGTAGTTCGCCTGTCCCGGATTTCCAATGATCCCAACGATCGAGGCGATGCTGACGATGCGGCCTCGCCGCTGCTTCAGCATCTGCTTGGCCACCGCCCGGGTGCACAGGAAGGTTCCTTTCAGGTTGATGCTCAGCACCCGGTCCCACTGCGCCTCGTCCATGCGGACGAGCAGGCCGTCCTTGGTGATGCCAGCGTTGTTGATGAGTATATCGATTCTGCCAAACTTGTCAAGCACTTTTGCCACGCCCTCGTCCACCTGGTTTCCGTCGGTGACATCGACGACGAACCCTTCGGCGCGACGGCCGAGGGCGCGCAGCTCCGTGGCCGTCTGCTCAAGCGGCTCCGGTGTGATGTCAAAGAGGGCGATCTCCGCTCCCTCGCGGGCGAAGACCAGCGCCATCTCCCGGCCGATCCCCCGGGCTCCCCCCGTGATGAGGGCGACGTGGTTGGCAAGCTGCATGGCGATCAATGTCGCAGGCGAAATTGATGGCGTATTATACGGAGTGCGTCACGGCAAGACAAGCAGGAAATCAGGCAATCACGAAGCGGACGGCTTCTGCTGCGTAGGATAGTTGTTCGTGCTGTGGCGATCCAGGTTGAAGTTGAACGGCGCCGGCGCCTGCCCACCATTTGGGAACCCGCAGGCGGCATCCGGCAGGTGGACCGGCTTCAGCTCACCTTCCTCATACAGACTGACCATCGCGTCCACCACCCTCGGGTCAAACTGGGTGCCTCGGTTGCGCTTGAGCTCCTCCATCGCCTTCTCAATGGTCATCCCCTTGCGGTAGGGCCGATCCGAGATCATCGCATCGAGGGCGTCCACCACCGTGGCGATCCGCGCCCCCACGGGGATCTCTTCCCCCTTGAGGCCTTCCGGGTAGCCTGAGCCGTCGTACGCCTCCTGATGATAGCGCACGATCTTGGACATCTCGGAAAGACCCGCGATCTGCTCCAAGATCTCGGCTCCGTCGATGGGGTGGCGGCGCATCACCTTCCACTCCTCGTCCGTGAGCGGCCCGGGCTTGAACAGGATCTCCTTGGGCGTGAAGATCTTCCCCACATCATGGAGGAGGATCCCCGCCAGCAGGATTTCCTCCGGGACGTTCTCGAACGAGAGCCCCATCGCCCGCAGCCGGCTCATGATCTTGGTGGCGTACTCCACGCTCCGCGAAACGTGCTCGTGGGTATAGTGCGGGTCGATCTTGGAGACGACCAACGAGAACGCCGAGACGACCCCGCGGGTGACCCCGCGCATCTCCTCAAGCGACCGCTTCAGCTCTTCGTTCGAGGCCCGCAGGTCCTCATACAACGAGGTGCTCACCTTCGTCAGCACCTCGTCCCTCAAGTACTCCAGGCTGAAGGGCTTGATGACGTAGTCGGCCGCCCCGAGCGACTTGGCCTTCCGGATGATCTCTTCGTCCTCGATCGCGGTAATGACGATGATCTTCATCGTCTCATCGACCGCGCGGGCCTCCTTGAGGACGTCGAGGCCGTTGAGCCCCGGCATATGGAGATCGAGGAACACGAGGTGGGGTCGTTCGCTGCGGATGCAGGAGAGCGCGCCTTTGCCGTCGTGCGCGAGGAGGACGTTGAAGCCCCGCTCGGCAAAGAAGGACTCCAGCAGCCGACAGATCTTCTGTTCGTCGTCAGCGACGAGTAGTTTGACCATGTCTCCCGCGATCCAGGGCCTCTCTACCTACCTTACCTGATTCCCTGACCCTTTGGCAAGGATTTATGAGCCTGGGCCAACCCCGCCCCCCGCTTCCTCCCGCCAGACCGGCAGGCGGATCGTAAAGCAGGCGCCCTTCCCTTCGGCCGACTCCAGCTGAATCGTCCCGCCATGCGCTTGGATGATCCGCTGGCTCACGAACAACCCCAAGCCCGTGCCCGTCGGCTTGGTCGTATAGAAGGGGTCAAAGACCTTCGTCAGGGCTTTGGCGGGAATCCCGGGCCCGGTATCTTTCACGGTCAGAATCACTTCCGAGTTATGAGCGGACGCCGAGATCGTCAGCGCCCCCCCGTTCTCGCCCATCGCCTGGCAGGCGTTGAGGATGAGGTTGAGCAGCACCTCTTGAAGCTGATTCTGGCTCCCGCGCACCTTCGGGAGATCATCGGGGACGCTGACCGTGCAGTTGAAGCGGTCCATCCGCACCTGGTAGCCGCCTAACGCAAGCGTCTCTTCAATCGTCGTCTTGAGGTTCACCGGCGCCAGGTCAGCGGGCGAGGGCTTGGCGAAGCGCAAGATCCGTCGGGTGATGTCGGCCGCCCGCTGGCACTCCTCGATGATGCTCCTGAGCACCTCGTCGACCTTCGGGTCCTGGCCCTTGAACCGCTCCAGGTAGAGCTGGGCCTCCCCGGAGATGATCGTCAGCGGGTTGTGGATCTCATGGGCCATGCCGGAGGCAAGCTGGCCGAGGCTCGCCAGCTTCTCCGACTGGATCATGTACGCCTCCGTGGCGCGGAGCTCTTCAAAGAAGAGCGCGTTCTCGATCGCCAGGGCCGCCTGGTTGGCGAGCGCCGAGAAGAGCGCGATGTCATCCGCCGTGTAGAGCTCGCCAAAGCGCTTGGCGCCCAAGACGAGGAAAGCGAGCAGCCGATCGTTGGAGAAGCTGGGCACGATGAGCCGGGCCTCCAGCTTGCGCATCCAAGAGTAGACCCAGGCGGCTTTCTTCGTCCGCTCATCGGAGCGCCTGGACTGAAGCTGGCCCTCCAGCTCCTCGAGCACCATGAGATCCTTCTCCGCCTGGAGGAGCCGGATCAGGGGATCGGCCTCGTCCACCGACTGTTCGATCGGGACCAGCGACTGGTAGCGCACCGCCCGCAGCGCGTAGCGGTGCTCCTTCGGGTCATAGAGGAAGAGGCAGCTATTGGTGAGTCCCACGGTGCGGTTCACCATGTAGGTGATGAGCCGGCAGAGCCGCTGCACCTCCTTGATGCGGGTCATGCCGCTTGAGGCGGAGATGAGCGTGTGGTGGTAGCGCCGCTGGGCCTGCCAGAGCTTGCGCTCCAGCCGGCGCACGACGGAGAGGAAGAGGACCGGGCTCGCCGAGGCCAAGAGCCCCATGAGGACGACCGGGGCCACCCACCACCACTCGCCGAGCACCGACTGCCACAACGCCTGGTAGGAGTGGCCGACCACAAACGGCACCCCGACGACGACCGCGTACGTCACGAGAAACGTCGCCCCGCGGGCGACGGCGACGTTCACATCCATCAGCCGGTAGCGCAGGAAGGCGTACGTCATGATGATCGGAAAGAGGAGCACGGCGAAGTTGCCATACGGGTAGACGTCGACGCCGAAGACCGGCAAGAAGCACGTCGAGCCTCCGGCAAACCCGATGATCGTCCCGACCGAGAACCACCGGATGAGGAGCCGCTGCGTGCGATCCGTCGTCCGCCGCAGGGATCGCCAGAGCTCACGGTGGCTGACGAATGCCATCCCGAGGAAGAAGAGCGCGAAGGGAACGTACAAAGGCCCCGGCGGTGAGTCGTAGTAGAACTGCCCGAAGACCTGTCGCACCTCGGCGATGAAGAGGGGCGTCGCGTTCGCCAGCAAAAACGCGCCGCTCACCACGTAGACGAACGTGAGCGTCTTGGGACGGCGCAGCCCGACGAACCGGACGACGAAATGGTAAAAGAGCGCCGGGAGCATCCTGCGGATCACGGCTGAGCCCGATCAAGAGCGCCCCGAAGCCCCAGAGGCTCACCGTCAGGCAGAACACGGCCCACAGCCGGCTCACGCGGCTGGCGCGGTTGGTGAAGTACACCACCCCGGCCATGATCGTGCAGCAGACGCCGATCAAGAGCCCCGACAGCGCAAACAGATTCATGACAAGTCTTTACTTTTGACTTTCCAATGCGCGTTTCACGGTGTCCGCCAGGTCGCGCAGCGAGGAGAGCGGCTTGTCGAAATGGGCGAAGGCACCGAGGGCGAGGAGTCGCTCCCGCGTTCTTCCCCCGTCGTTGTACGCGGTGACGACGATGACGCGGGTTGCTGGGTGGGTGCGCCGGATGTGCTGCAGGACCTCGTCCCCGTCCATCCCCGGCAGCTTGAGGTCCACGAGGACGACCTGCGGCTCGTGCAGCTCCACGAGCTCAAGGCCGGAGGTGCCGGTCAGCGCGATGTGCACCTCATAGCCCCGCGCGCTGAAGAACTGGTGCAGCGTCTTCGTGAACTCCGCCTCATCATCAATCGCCACCAGCTTCGGTGCCGTCATCCCGTCTCTCGTCGCTTGCCCCTCATCATGAGCCACGGGCGAGCCGCCGGAAAATCGAGGAAAAAGGTCGTGCCCTTCCCGACGGCGCTCTCGACGGAACTCCGGTCCATGCTCGAGTTGATCAGATGACCACGCCGATCGCCCTCATGATTCCCTGCTCAACCTGCCCCATGATCCGCTCTGACACTTTCCCGGCAAAGGGCCCCCGGAGGAGCAGGGACTTGTCGAGGGTC
>JACPSR010000082.1 GCA_016193175.1 Candidatus Omnitrophota bacterium | reverse complement strand
CTCGCCGCGAGGTACTGGCGCTTCTTCTTCGCCTCGTCCTGATCCGCCTCGGACATCTTCGAGAGGACGATCCCCTGGAGGCGCCAGTTATGGAACATCGCGTGGGTCAGCTCGTGGCGCAGGGTGTCGGCGCTCAACTGCTGATAGGTCTGGCGCATCATCGCATGGGCCGTCTCCAGCTTCTGCAGGAACTCGGAAATCTGTCCCTCGATAAAGGTCTCGTACCGGTAGCCTTTGATCTCTGTGGAGACCCGATCGCGCGCTTCGCGAAACTGCCCGAGGTAGACCTCGTAGAGCAGATCGGAAAACCGCTCCCCCACCATGTTGAAGCAGTAGAACACCTGGTCCTCGGGATGGAAGTAGCCGACGGCCAGCCAGCCGGGGATCCCGTCGGTCAGCGCGTACTCGATGTACGAGTTCCGGTCCTCAAAGATGACCACGTAGTGCTGCGCCATCGGCGAGCGGCCCTTCACGAGCGGGTGGAACGTCAGGTACCAGTCGGTCGCCAGCTCCCGGATCGTCCGGCGGTACTGCTTCACGGTCGGCGGGGTGGAGTCGGTCACGATCGTGAACATCCCTTCGGGGAACCACCGCATCTGCGGGAAGACCGTGTGGAGGGTCTGTTCGATCTGGGCCGAGCGCTCGTTCGCGACCGGCCGGAACAGCAGCTCCTCGACGTCGGCCCGCTGGATCGTGTGCTCAATCGTCCCGCCGCCAGGCAACGCCTGGGTCACCGTGAGGGCCTCGGGGCTCACCGCCGTGATGTCGCCATCCACCACGGTTCCCTTCATCAGCTTCACAACGACGTCGTGGCGGTAGGACCACTCGGCCTGCTTGGCTTTCCCTTCCCAGGGCATCCGCATGCCGCCGAGATCCGTGCCGTGCTTGCCGCTTGCCACTCGCTCGATTTCCGCCCGCTGGAACCCGACGTCGCCGTAGTCAAAGCGCAGGGTGAGCTCCTGCGGGGTCTCCTGAACCAGCTCCCCTGTCACCGCCCCGCCGTTCTTCAAATAGATCGTGACCTGGTTCTGTGGAGGGGGCGTTGGCGCCGGCGGGTCGGTTGAAAGATTCCGCCGCTCAGGAAGATCGCTCAGGCGCTCAAGCGACGTGATCTTTGGATGCGCGCGCAGATAGAGAGCACCGCCCCCGCCGAGGAGGACGATCACGCACAGCAGCACAAGGAGCGCTCTCATCTCATGGGATCCCGCCACCGCTATCTCAAGAACATTAATAAGAAGCGAGGCCAGATCGCTCCACAAGATCTGGCCTCGAGGAGGCCCTCTGACGTTCAGCGTCCGCGATCGACGGCTATCCCTCCCTCACTAGGGGCACCCGCTTGCCGGACACTCGGTCACTTTCTTGAGCCGGGGGCGCGAGAGGCTGAAGGGGAGAACGACCTCCTGGTTCGCCGCGCCCGCGGTATCCGCCAGCCGCATGTCGTGGTTGAGCAGCAGCTTGTTCCCGAACGAGAGGCCATCGTCCCGGGCGATCATCGCCCCGTCGATCTGGAGGGTGTCGGCGAACACCTGGCCGGCCAGGGCGTGGTTGGTGAAGAGCACCGCCTCGATCTTCGCGACCCCTCCGGTCGTCGCATTGAAGATGGGATCATCCCCCTGGTCGACGCGCCCGTTGCCGTTGGTGTCCAGGATCGTGCGGAACGCTTCATCGGTCAGGCTCGACTCGTAGAACTTCCGCGGGATGGTATTCCCCTGGTCGTCTCTCGCGATGGTACCGTCTGGATTCAACTTATACGCCGCCACGCCGTTCTCCTTGTCCTGTTGGTCGTAGTTGCCGTCGAAGCAGGGGCTCGTCTTCCCTTTGTAGCTATCCGACGGTTTGCAAACCTCCGACGAGAACGCGTTGTCATACCCCATCGGTCTGTCGGTTTCATCGACGACGTACGGCTTCGTCTTACGGTCATCACCCCCCGCGGGGCGGAGGAACTTCAGGACGTCCTGTTCAAACGCCCGGGAGGTGTAGTCTCCGATGATGATGTTCCCCTTCGCCGCCAATCCCACCAGGTCCTTCGTCTCCGGACGGGGATAGCTAAACCCGTACTGGGGATCGCCCGGGATGGCAAAGCTATAGGGCGCGGTGGCGCACGGCCCGCAGGTCACGCTACAGCTTCCGCAATTATCGGTGCCGGTCAGCGTCTGGCCGCACGTGGAGAGGGTGCAGCTTGCGGTGCTCACGCTGCACGTGCCGCGAGAGGGACCAGACTGCGGCGAGCCGCAACTGGAGCAGCCGTTCCATCCGTAGCGGGTCTCCCCGCAGGCGAGGGGGCTTGAATCGTACACGCACGGGCCGGGGTTACACGTCGGTGGAGGAGGGGGGGGAGGTGGGGGGGGACACTTCTTAGTCGCGCTGCACACCGGCACCCCGCAGCTATCGTTAAACGTCACCCCACAGTCCAGGTCCCTGGGCTCACGCCCGCAAGTGCAGACCGGCGGCGCCCCGCCATCACCGCCGCCGGCCGCTCCAAAGGCCGTCGAGGCAAGCAGCAGTGTCCCGATACCGGCTGTGACACTTCCGACCAGTAGCCCGACGCTGATCACTTTCGCGCAGCGAACTGTCTCTGGCATCATGTCGATCTGCCCTCCATCGACCTCTTCGCTTGGCTCAAGGTTCAATTACTGAGCAACGATCACGGGTGAGCCGGTGCAATTCGCCGGCGCTGGTCCTCCGGGTGGCAATTCGCTGAGCGTGTAATAGCGCCCATCGTCGCAGATGCGCCCCAGGTAGGTTTTTGTGACGGCGTCTTTCAAAAGGCCCGTCACGTACTCCCGCTCGATGATCGGCCATTCGGGAGGTGCTTGATAGGTGATCGCGCCGGCGATGTGGAGGTTGCGGCCGGCGTAGATCGTGCCGCGCCCGCTCACCACGCCCTTGATGATGACGTCCCTCCTGGGCACGATGACCGGCCCGTTGATCACGATCGGGTTGGTCGGCGTTCCGACGAGGACGAGCGGTTCAGCGCCCGTGTACTCCGTCGTGATCCTCGGCCTCCCGTCAGGGTTATCGTCGGCGTTCCCGTAGCGCCCATCCGGACCGGGATCGTTGTAGGTGAGCGAGCTGTTCTGGGCGAGCGGCCGGTAGAAGCCGAGATCGCCCAGATACGGAATGTCGTGCGTGGGCTGCCGCTCAAGCTGACGCCGTTGCGCGACAGTAAACGCCTGCTGTCCGTTATTGGCATGAAGGAGACCTGTCGTGGTCTCATCCCAACCGCTCCCGAGCGGCAACAGCTTCGGGATGCCGCCAATGGCGGGCATATCCGACTTGACCAAGCGACGGGCTGGCCGCGCCTGTGGTCCATAGAGGATAGTCGCGCCACCGACTTGCGATGGATTTCTCCGGGACCAATACTCCGCCCACCCCCACAGCATTGCCGGATCTCCGTCTCCGCCGCCGATCGTGCCGTCGGCAGGGAGGGCGGGATTCTGGGAGGCGTAGAGGTCGCCGTTCACCACGATGTTGGTAATGATATCCTCCTGGTAATCATTGTCCCTCGTACCCCTAAACGACAGGTTGCCGTTGGCCCGAACTTCACCGTTGATCGTGACCTCCGAGCCGTTCGCAGCAGTGAACCAACCGTAGTTGTTGATGAAGTAGCCGTACTTGAAGATGTCGGACATCGACATGGCGATTTCGTACTGGGCCTGGAGGTGTTTCGTCACCGAGCCTACCCGGGCCTCGGCCTCCAGCGTCAGGATGCGGGTGCCCAACGCTCCCCCCGAGGGGTTCACGACGGACACGATCCAGGCGCGTGGTTGGTCCACCTGGGTGCCGACTGCCTTGCAGCCTGCGTCGCCCACAGCCGTCGCTTTGATCGTCGGGAGCTTCTCGACGCACCGAGGCGTCCCTGGAGCGCCTTTGTGGGTCGCGCTGGGATCCATATCCGCCCAGGTCACCTTCCCATCGCCGGTGCGATCGATGGTGGGGACGTTCAGCGGAGGGTTCTCCGTGTGGGTGCCCAGCGCGTCCAGCCACTCGAAGGCTTTCATGGCATCGTTCAGGTGGATCTGGGCGTTCACGTAGTTGGAGAGGTAGACGAAGAGGTCTTCCCGGAGCTGCTCCATGGCGCCCTGGGCCAGGTGGAGCGCCTTCACGCGATCCTCGAGCTTGTCTGAGGCCAGCCGTTGCGTGGCGGCGCGCATCGTCATCCCGCTCGAGTAGAGGAGCAGCACCGAGAGGACGAGGTAAGAGCTGATCAGCGCGATCCCTTGTTGACCGAAGAGGAGCGCCTTCCGGTTGGCGCGAGCGAACGGCGTGGGCATATCCGCTTCTCCTTTTCTACGGGTTGCGCACGAAGAAACTCGACTGGAGCCGGTACGGGCTCACGCCGGAGTCTGCCGGGACGTCCGCCGTCACGGCCACGGTCACCAGGCCTGCGGCAGTGCAACTTCCGATCACCTCGAAGGCTGCGAGGCCTCCCGCAACGGTCTGGGGAGCCCCGCCGTCGATGGTCCGGGTGAGGTTGGAACCGGTCCGCTGGTAGAGGACCGTCGCGGCCCCTTGGGTGAACTGGATCGTGCGCTCGCCCGGTGGACACGGAGGGCTGGGGCAGGCGCATTGGAGGCTCGCCGCCGAGGCCTGGTCAAGATCCTCCACGAGGCGATCGAAGGCGCGCTGGGTCACGGTGATGTTCGCGAGCTTAAGCTCGGTGCGGCGGGTGACCCGCTCGCCGGCGGTCGACACGGTAAAGAAGACCCCGCCCACCAGGGTGAGGACGAGGCTCACCACGAGGACTTCGGTGAGGGTGACGCCGCGGCGGTTCATCATTATTCACTCCGGGAGAGTCGGGTGCTCACGATGACCGGCGCATCCACCCAGCCATCGGCGTTCGCATCTTCCCCGGCCTCCAGGGTGCCGGTGCAATTCGCATCTTCCCCGGCGATGAGCCGGCCGTAGGAGCGCCAGCAGCCGGCGACGTGGAGGTCGAGGATCGAGGGCATCGAGGGGTTGAGGGGGTCGGCGGACCTGACCTGTATCGTAAGCCGGCCCTCGGGCAGATCCAGGAGCACCTCGGAGAGACCATAGGGCGCAGCGCTCGGGGGAAACTGGCGGGCCGCAGCGTAGGCCGGGTCGGTCCACAGGGTGTCGAAGTCCGTCGCCACGAGCGCCTCCAGACGGCCCTGGACCGCGTTGATCATGACCTGCCGCTCGCTGAGGAAGTCGCCGTAGCGCATCGCCTGGTGCATCGCCAAAAAGAGCGCGCCGGTGCCCCCGACGAAGAGCGAGGTCCCGATGAGCAGCTCGATGAGGGTCATTCCCCCTACTGAAATTGTGGATTTCGGATTGCGGATTGCGAATTGAACCACACGCCGGATGCTCTGGTGCCTCATGCGATCTGTCCTCCTCAAACACAAAAACCGGATTGCCGAACGGGCGCACTGCGCCCTCCTCCTTCGGCAACCCGGCGATCCTTGTGCCTGCTTTCGGCAGCCTGGCGATCCTTACAAGGACCCGTGGCTTTCCTCCGCCACCGTACTTGGCGGACCCGCCTCGCCTTCTGGCGGGGACCCCGGATTACTCCGGGTGTGGCGTTATCGAGAGGTACACTGTAACTATACCTGACAGCGACAAGAAAATACAAGATCACGGAAGAGGCGGGCAGCCGCCCTCAGGGCACTCTTCCAATTTTTTGAGCTTCGGGCGCGTGACGCTCACAGGAAGCACCGTATCGTCGTTCGATGGGTCGCGGGTCGCGTCCACCAGCCGCATGTCGTGGTTGATCTGCAGGGCCTTATTGAAGATCAGCGCCTCATCCCGCGCAACCATCGACCCGTTGAGGTAGAGCTGATCAGCGTAGACCTGTCCTGCAATCGCGTGGTTGGCGAAGAGCACGGCGTCGATCTTCGCGCTGGTCCACTGGGCCGGCAAGGCGCCGGGGCCGCTCGTTGTGAAGAGGGGATCGTCGCTCTGATCAATCGCGCCGTTGCCGTTGCGATCGATGATCGCGCGGAACTCCTCATCGCTGAGGGTCGACTCATAGAACTTTCTGGGGATGGGGTTGCCCTGCGCGTCCTGCGCCTGGGTCAAGTCCCAGTGCATCTTGTACGCACTCGCCCCGCCCGTTTTGTCCTGTCGGTCGTAGTTGCCGCTGAACTGGGGGCGGTCGACGTTGTCGAGCCCTCGCGTGACGCCGGCATCCTGATAGCCCAGCGGGACATCCGTCGGATCGACGGCGTAGGGCTGCGTCTTCCCCGCAGGGTTCGCCTCCGAGCGCGGCTGAAGGGACGGCAGGACGAGATCTCGAAATGTCTGGGAGGTGTAGTCCCCGATGACGATGTTCCCTTTCGCCGAGAGGCCCAGGAGGTCTCTGGTCTCAGGGTCTGGGTAGAACTTGGCGCCCTGGGCGTTCTTGACCTTGTGGAATCCGTAGACCGGATCGCCGGGGAGGACGAAGCCATACGGCACGGAGGCGCACGTCCCACCGCTCACGGTGCAAGCCACGTCAGGACAATTTGCGTAGAAGCCTGTCGCGGTCTCGCCACACGCAAGCGGCGTCCCGCTGTACGTGCAGGTCCCTGGAGCCGGCCCCGTGACGGTGCAGGTCTGGCACCCATCCCACCCCTGGCGTGATTCACCACACGGGATCGGGGAGGCGTCCGTCAGGACGCAGGGGCCTGGCGCGCACGTGGGCGGGGAATTGAGGGATCCGCTCGGGGTCGATGCCCCAAACCCCAATGCGGGAAACACCGCCAGCGCTCCGCTGCCGGCTGAGATCCCGAGCAGCAGCACGGTGACGCGGGAGCACCCCTGTACTCTTGTCATCAGATGCACCCGGCAGGGACGGTCTCATCTGGGGCGACGTAGCGCCCATCGGCGCACACCGTCCCGAGCTTTGTGTGGGTGATGCCATCCCGCAGGACGCCGGTCGCTCCCTCTCGATCAATGAGCGGCCACTGCGGAGGCGACTGGTAGCTGATCTCTCCAACGACGTGGATGTTGCGGCCGGCATAGATCGTGCCGCGTCCGCTCACCACGCCCTTGATGATGACGTCCCCGGGTACGATGACCGGACCGTCGATCACGATCGGGTTGGTTGCCGTTCCGACGAGCACGAGCGGCATGTCATCATCCGCAGTGCCTGGCGTCCCATCGGGCCCTGCATAGAGATGGCGCACCGGCGCAGGCGCTCGGGCGTCATCCGTCGTCCCATAACGTCCATCCGGTCCCGGGGTGGCGTAGAGCAGTGAGCTATCCTGTTCGGCGGCCAGCGTCTGGTAAAAATCCAGATTGCCCAGGTAGGGGACCTCGTGGGCGGGCTGTCGCTCAAACCGACGCTGTTGGACTTCTGCTGTCGGGGCATCCGCGAGAACGAGACATGGCACCCCTCCACAGTCTCGAGTGATCGGAACGAGATTCGTATCGTCATACCCGCTGCCGAGCGGCAGGATTTTCGGCGCGCCTCCGATGGGTGGCTGGGGGAACGGGGGGTTGCCAAAGCCAGGGTCGGTGAGCCGGCGAGCCGGTCGGAGCTGGAGGCCGTTCACGGGATCTGTCTTCTGCCATCGATACCATAACCAGGGGTAGCCCCATGAGTCGCCAAATCCTGAAGGGTCCCCGGCAATTGCGCCGGTCGCGGGTGCGCCGGTGATCGGGTTCGCCAGGGTGGGGTTGTCTGAAGCGTAAAGCTCCCCATGCACATTGATGGCGGTATTGGTGAACATGAGATCGCTGCCGGAACGGATCTCACCGTTGACGGTGATGAACGCCGGGGAGCCTGAGCTGGCTGCGTCGAACCACCCGTAGTTGTTGATGAAGTAGGCGTACCGGAAGACGTCGGAGGCGCCCAGCGCAAGCTCATACTGGGCCCGGAGGTGCCTCGTCACCGAGCCGACCCTGGCCTGGGCCTCGAGCGTCACGAGTCGGGAGGCGAGCGCGTCGGGGGCTGTTTTCTTCACGGCCACGATCCACGCGCGCGGCTGGCCCACCGTGTTGTCGACGCTGGCGCAGTCCACCGCATGAATGGTCGGGAGCTTGTCCACGCATCGCGGGTTGGCGGGAGTGCCTTCACGGACCCCGCTCACGTCGGCCCAGGTGACTCTCCCATCGCCGGTGCGATCAACCGTTGGGACATCCAGCGGGGGGTTTTCCTGGCGCTCCCCGTGCTCCCCGAGCGCGTCCAGCCACCCGAAGGCCTGGGTGGCGTCGTTCAGGTGGACCTGGGCGTTTACGTAGTTGGAGAAGTAGGTGTAGAGGTCCTGCTTGAGCTGCTCGAGGGCGCCGTGAGCAAGATGCAGGGCTTGGACGCGCTGTTCCAATCGCTCCGAGGCCAGCCGTTGCGTCGCGGCCCGCATCGCCATGCCGCCGGAGTAGAGCAGCAAGACCGAGAGGACGAGGTAGGAGCTGATGAATGCAATGCCTCGTTGGCTGAATCGCTTCATAGGCCCTCCCACAACACACAGGTTCACTATATCTGACAGAGACGAGAAAATACAAGAGCGGCAAAGAAGCTCAGTCGTTCCGGAGCCTTAACTGCATCACGAGAGGAGTCGGGTTTGCCGTCACCGATCCGCCGGCAAGCCCGGTTGAGGCGTACTGCGCTTGGAGCTGAATCGTCAGGGTATTCGTGGCGCCGCCGACGTAGGTAAACGAGACCTGACTGATGCGGTTCGCGAGCACCCGGGCGCCGGCCTGCACCACGCCCCCGCTATCGACCAGCTCACGAATCATCTGCGTTCCGGCTAATCGGTAGCGGACGCTCCAGTCCGGCTGACGGACCCCTGTTTGATCGAATGCCCCCCAGCACTGGCTGTATGGCAGGCAGGGGGCGCTGAGGTTGTAGCCGAGGGCGAGTTGGAAGTCCACCTGACTGCCCGCCGCCGTGATGGCGCCGCCGGCTTGCCGCAGCTCGTCGAGCATGGTGTTCAGCGCGCGGCGCGCCGCTTCCTGCACCTGGACGTTCGCTTCCGATGAGGTGTAGGATCGCTGGCCGATGGAGAAACTGACGAACAACGCACCGAACAAGAACGCGGAGATCCCGACCAGAATCAGGATCTCGATGAGCGTGAGGCCTTTTGCGGTTTCGCGGTGACGTTCTGGGGTTTTGAAATAGGCGCTGGTCATCTGACTGGTTCCTCGATCGGTTGGCGAGGTGGTTACTGTCGGCATCGGACCCAGGTGGAGAGCATCACCGGCGATTGGACGGTCCCACCCGGATCGATCAGCTGTGTCCCGTTCCATCCGCAGCCGCCGAGCGTGCGGTTGCGATGCCGCCAACAGACTGACACAGTCAATTGGAGCGGGTCGGCTCCTGTCGTCGAAGGCAGCACGAGCTCATTGGTGAGCGGGTTGGGTTGGATGCTTTTCCCGCCCCCGCCGCTCACCGTGGTGTCGCCGAGCCAGGCATCCCACGTGGCAAAGCCGACCGGCGGGGCGGCGCTGGGCGTCGCGCATCCCGCGCCGCTATTCTGCAACCGGAGCTGCTCCATCACGCGGATGGCGTCATTCGTGGCCCAGGAGACGTTGCGCGCGTGCTCCGTGAGGGTCATCTGCCAGACGTCGGCCCCCAGCAGGGAGACGATGGCAATGGCCAGGACCGCAGCGCTCATCAGGAGTTCCGTGAGCGTAAACCCTGCTGAGAAATTGCTGGGGGTGCCGCGTCTCAGATGCGCCGGGGAGAAACCGATCATGTCACAGCGTGCGCCACGAGCGGAGCTTGACGGGATTCGAGGGGCCGATGGGAGCCCCCAGGGTTTTCAGGGAGAGGTCCTGATGAACCCTCGAGCTCCCCCCGAGGTCGACCATGCCCACGCCGGACACCACGCTGCCGAACACCTCATTGGACGGATCCCCAAACCGCGGCCAGGTCTGCGGGATCATGACCCCAGAGGTCCTACTCGGGGCATACACCACGCCGTGGAATTTCCCGTTGAGGTTCGTAATGAGAGCGAAGTTAGACCCCAGCGCGTAGAGCGCGAAGTCCTTCGGCCGCCCGGCGCTGCCGATTCCGTTGATCTGCGTCCCCGCCCCCGTGTAGACATTGCCGGTCGCGTAGACCGCCACGGAGGCGTTGGGCTGCAGGATGACGTTCGCGCCCATCCCAAACTGCCCGGTCGCCACCTCGATCTGGCCGTCGAACGTCAAGCGGCTGCCGAGCGGCATGGACAGGTCATCCAGGAACACCGCCCCTTGGCCCCGGATCGTCAGGTCGCAGGGGCTGCTTAAGGTGATTTGGGAGTATGGAAAGGCGCTCACGTCAAGGGTCTCTGAGCCTGACGGACACGACGTCAAGACCCCGCCACGAGGAGTACCTATGGGCGTCCGGACAGCCGGCATGGCCGGGGGCGGTGCGACCAGCCGCTGGCCGTAGATCCGCCCCGTCCCTATCGTCGTGATATACCTGAGGTCGGTGGCCAGGGCGTCACCCCAGATCGCTGACCTATTCCCAACAAAGATGGTGGGGATGAGAGTAGCGTCCCCGACCTGCACCCGTGCCTCCAACGTCTTGGGGGCGAGGGGGTCATACGGGCCGCGGGAGGAGTCGTAGCTGTCGACGATGATGCCGTTACTGATAAACCAGCTTGACATGAGGGTGACGGCAGCCCCGCCATACGCCGCCCACTGGAAGAGGGGCGTGCTGGGAACCTCCACCACCGCCTCCAGGCTCTGTCGGCCCAGGGGCGTGAGGGCGTTGGGCACCGTCGCGGTCACCAGAATCTGGACCGGTTGGGTGGTGAGCCCGCCAGGCCCATTGACGTAGAGCTGCAGCGGCGTCAGGGTGCAGCTCGTGGTCCCCCCTGCGGTCTCCACCCCGGACGGACACGTCGTCCCCTGGGCCAGGTTTGGGCTTAGCGCGAAGGCGGCGACGACCTGCTCCATCCGGCCTTCCGCGAGGTAGAGGGCCTGCTGCTGGGCGAGGAAGCGGCTGGCCGCCGTCCACTCCACCTGAGAGCGCACGAGGCTGCCGGTGGTAAGGAGGATGAGGCCGCTCGTGATCAAGAGCCCGGTGATGAGCAAAAACCCGCGCTGGCGTGGCGGAGGTAGGATCCAAATGTAAGACACGTCACCCTCCTTCGGCAACCCGGCTGTCCTGTGTGTTCGTTGTTCATTGTTCAGTGTTCGTTGTCACCGAACGACGAACACCGAACTACGAACTCACGGGACCCGTGGCTTTCCTCCGCCACCGTACTTGGCGGACCCGCCTCGCCTTCTGGCGGGGACCCCGGATTACTCCGCCCGCCACATTGCTTGGCGGGTCCGCCACGCTGTGTGGCGGAGGTGTGGCGTTCTCGAGAGGTACACCTCAAGTATGCCTGATCGGGACGAGCAGATGCAATATGTTTGGAACGTGTTCTCGTCGAACTGCACACCCATCACTGGTCACTCATCACTGACCACTGACTTCAGCTATTCCGGAGCCTCAGCCGCATCACGAGGGGAATGGGGCTCACCGTCACCGATCCGCCAGGGAGCTCGGCCGAGGTGCGCTGCGCTTGCAGCGCAATCGTCACCGTGCGCGTGGCGCCAGCCACGTAGGTAAACGAGGCCTGACTGATGCGGTTCGCGAGCACCCGGGTGCCGGGCTGCACCGCCCCCGCGTTATCGACAATCTCCCGGAGGAGCTGCGAGTTCACGCCGTCCAGCCGGTAGCGCACGCGCCAGCCCGCTTGACGAGCGCCGGCTTGATCGTAGGCCCCCCAGCACTCGGCGTTCGCCGGACACGGGAGGGGCTGATTGTAGCCGAGGGCGAACTGGAAATCCAACTGACTCGCGCCCGTCGTGATCGCGCCGCCGGCTTGCCGCAGCTCGGTGAGCATGCTGTCAAACGCGCGACGCGCTTCCCCCTGGACCTGGAGGATCGCGTCAGAGGTCGCGTACGTCCGCTGGCTTCCGAGGGAGGTGGTCACCAGCAACCCGGTCACGAGGCTGAGCAGGAGGACCAAGAGGATCAGCTCGGGTAGCTGTACCAGACCGGCACGGGTCCCGCTGCTCCTCGATGGTCTGTGGATGCGCTTCATGGTGCAACCATCCAGTTAGTCGTACTGACACGTGATCCGCGTGAACAGCATGACCGGGGAGGGGACCGGGGTAATTCCTCCCAGGTCCGTCAACTGCGCGCCATCCCACCCGCAGCCGCCGAGCGTGCGGTTGCGATGCCGCCAACAGACCGACACCGTGACCTGGAGCGGGTTGGCCCCTGCCGGACGGACGAGCACGAGCTCCTGGGTGAGCGGGTCGGGCTGGATGCTCTTCCCCCCGCCGCCCGTGCCCGTGGTATCGCCCAGCCAGGCATCCCACGTGGCAAAGCCGACCGGCGGGGCGGCGCTGGGCGCACTGCAGCCCGTTCCGCTGTTTTGCTGGCGCAGCTGCTCCAGCGTCCGCACCGCGTCATTCGTGGCCAAGGAGACGTTGCGCGCGTGCTCCGTAAGGGTCAGGTGGGCCGAACCCTCGGTGAGCAGGGCGAGGGTAGCCATCAAGAGGAGCGCGGCGCTGACGAGGAACTCTGAAAGGACAAACCCTGCGCGCCGCCGGCTCAGCATTCGTGCGGAGGCGGATGAAATCACAAGATGCGCCATGAGCGGCGCCGGATCGGGTTGGTGGGCGAGACCACCGCCCCCTCGTTCTTCAACGAGAGGTCCTGATGGATCTGTGACCACGAATTGCTGATGAAGGAATTACTTCGTGCGATGAGGCTGCCGAACGTCTGGCCTGTCGGCAGCAAGAGCCTGCTGCCTTCAAAGAACGTTCCGTAATAGGTGCCGCCGGTTCGGCTCGCTGGAATCGCTTCTCCAAGGGGAGCGCCACTGAGGCCCGCGTACACGGTAAAATCCCTCGGCCGCCCGAGGCTGCCGCTTGCGGGGTTGTTGATGTCCCCCCTGACGCGGGATTGATACCTGGTATAGGCGGTGAATGAGGCGTCGGCGCCCAGCACCACCGTGGGGCCATTGAAGTCGTCACCGAAGTACAACTTGTCGGCCACCACCTGGACGCGGCCATTCACCGTCAGGCGGCTGCCCGCAGGCAGCGTAAAATAATTCAGCAGAGGTAGGACACGATTCGTCGTTTGGAAGAACAACGTGCCATCGCCGTTGAACGTGATGTCGCAGGGCTCAGAGAGCTTGATGTTGGAGTAGGGGAAGCTGCTCACGTCGAAGGTCAAGGCGCCGCCGGGACACGAGGTCAGGGCGGGTCCGCTGGGCGTGCCGGTCAGCATTCTGACCGGCGGGATGGTAGGTGGTGACGCGATGCCCTGGACGCCGGTGATCACACACGGCTCAAAGTAGCAGACGATAGACGAGCCAGGAGCGACGAAGGCATCGCCAAACACCTGGCTTCTGAACAGGGCGATGCCATTACTGCTCGTGGCTCCCGACTGGATCGTCGCGCTGGAGCCGGGGGGCGCGAGGGGGGTTGAGGAGTCGTAGCTATCCACGCGCGTACCCTCATTTAATGTGACGAAGTTTCCGTACGCTCCCTTGTCAAAGATGGTGCCGACGGGCACCGCGACCACCACCTCGACGGTCTGCCGGCCCTGGGGGTTGACCGCATCCGGGACAAGACCGCTCACCGTAATCTGGACCTCCTGCTTGATCACGCCCCCGGGCCCATCCACGAACGTCCCGCTGAGCGGTCCCATGGTGCAGGTGGTGGTGCCCAGCGTGGCGGCGGAGGGCGGAGGACAGGAGGTCCACTGGCTCGCGGTAACCGGATCCGCGGCGATGGCGGTCACGATCTCGTCCAGCCGGCCTTCGGCCAGGGCGAGGGCCTGGTGCTTGGCGAGGAGGCGCTCGGCCGCGACAAGCTCCAGCTGTGAGCGGAGCAGGCCCTCGGCCCCGAGGAGGACGAGGCCGCCAGTGACGACGAGGACGGGAAGAAGCAGGAAGCCCCGCCGCGTGAACAAAAAACCTAACCCCTGGTGACGCCGCGAAGTTAGGTCTCGAATGTGCTCCACGACAACCTCCTTCGGCAACCGGGCTGTCCTGTGTGTTCGTTGTTCATTGTTCGTTGTCACCGAACGACGAACACCGAACTACGAACTCACGGGACCCGTGGCTTTCCTCCGCCAAACTTTCGCCAAACTTCTTGGCGAACTCGCCAATTCTTATGGCGAGACTTGGCGGACCCGCCACGTTGTGTGGCGGAGGTGTGGCGTTATCGAGAGGTACACTGGAAGTATGCCTGACAGGGACGAGAACATGCAAGGGTTCTACGAATGGAGGCGCGACTGCGGAAGTGGGGTGGAAAGACGAACACCCGATCAGGCGGGAGGGCCAAAAAACTTGTATCCGACGTTGCGAACGGTCTCGATGTAGGCGGTGGGGCCGGTCTCGATCTTGGCGCGCAACCGACGGATGTGGACATCCACGGTGCGGGTGCCGCCGTAGTAGTCGTAGCCCCAGACCTTATCGAGGAGCACCTCCCGGGTGAAGACCTTCCCTGGGTGCGTCGCGAGAAACTTGAGCAGCTCGAACTCCTTGTAGGTGAGATCGACCGGCTCGCCCTTTACATGGACTTCGTAGCGCTCGAAGTCGATGACGAGGCCGCCGAGGGAGAAGCCATTTGTCACTTCGATGCGGTGGAGCTTCCACAGGAGGAACTTGAGCCGTTCCGCCAACCGCGTCCCGCTCACCGGCAGGGTGAGGTAGTCCTCGAAGCCCCATCCGACGTCGAGCCGACCCAGTTGCCCCTCCGTCGCGAGGAGGACGAGGGGAAGCTCTTTGATCGGGCGCTCCCGCTTGATGGCGTGACACAGCTTCGCGCTCTCGAGCGCGCATCGCTCCAGGTCCACGACGACGAGATCCAGCTTGTCCGGCGGGACAAACGCCTCCCGCAGCACCTCGGCTGAGGAGAGCTGGGCGACGGAGAACCCGCGCTCGAGCAGCTCGGATTTGAGCGCTTTCTTGTTCGCCCAATCGTCTGTGATGAGTAGCACGCGATGCATCTCAGTCAGCTCGACGGCTCGACGGCAGTAAGGACCCCCTGCTTACTGCTTACTGCCTACTGTTGTTGAAAGCGGTTGGTGATGGGCATGCGGCGATCCTTCCCGAAGGCCTTGGGGGTGATCTTGATCCCCGGAGGCCCCTGGCGCCGTTTGTACTCCGAGCGATCCACCATCCGAAGCACGCACGCGACGGTCTCGGGCGCCGCCCGATTGGTCTGGAGGATCTCGCGCAGGCTGCGGTCCTCCTCCACGTACGCTTTCACAATGCGATCCAAGAGATCGTAGGGCGGCAGCGTGTCCTGATCGGTCTGACGAGGCGCCAGCTCCGCGGTCGGGGCGCGCGTGAAGACGCTCGCCGGAATCGGGGATTCCGGCCCCCGCCGGTTCCTGAATCGAGCAAGTTGGTAGACCAGCGTCTTCGGGACGTCTTTAATCACCGCGAAGCCCCCGGCCATGTCGCCGTAGAGCGTGCAGTAGCCGGTGGCGATCTCGCTCTTGTTGCCCGTCGTCACCACGAGCCACCCGAACTTGTTGGACAGCGCCATCAGGAGATTCCCTCGGATCCTCGCCTGGATGTTCTGCTCGGTGACATCCGCCTGGCGCTCGCCGAAGTGCGGCGCGAGCGTCTGGAGGTAGGCCTGAAACATCGGCTCAATGGAGAGCTCCCGTCGCTCGATGCCCAACGCCTCGGCGAGGGCCCGCGCGTCCTCCTGCGTCTCGCTCGAGGAAAAGCGCGAGGGCATGACGACCCCGACGACGTGGGAGGCGCCGACCGCGTCCGCGGCCAGGCAGGCGGTCAGGGCGGAATCGATCCCGCCGGAGAGCCCGAGCACGACCGTCGAAAACCCGTTTTTACGAGCGTAGTCCCGCACCCCTAACGTGAGCGCCTCGTAGATCTCTTCGACGGGAGGGTAGGCTCGCTGACGTTGCGCGGGAAGTCGCGGGCGATCCCCGCCCACGGAGGGAACGACGACGACCCTCCCCCTCGCCCCCCTCGATGCGCCGTCGCCGGTCGGCGGTCTGAGGTGAGCCGGCACGACGTCGACGACGAGGAAGTCCTCGCGGAATTGAGCGCCTTGGCTGATCAGGCGCCCACGGGCGTCCAGCACAAGGCTTGCCCCGTCGAAAACGAGCTCGTCTTGCCCTCCGACCAGATTACAGTATGCGATCGCCACGCGATTGCGCCTGGCCCTCAGGGCGAAGAGGCGCTCCCGTTCCTTCAGCTTTCCGGCATGGTACGGGCTTGCCGAGAGATTCACGACCAGGCGCGCGCCAGCCGCAGCCAGGGCTCGAATCGGCTGCTCCTCCCAGACATCTTCGCAGATCGTGACGCCAAGCCGGCAGCCCTGCGCCTCCATGATCAGCGAATCGGTTCCCGGCGTGAAGTACCGTTTCTCGTCGAAGACCCCGTAGTTCGGCAGAAATTGCTTCCGGTAGGTGGCGACGTGGCGTCCCTCGGCCAGCACCGCCGCGGCGTTGAACAGCCTTCCCCGCCGGTCCCGGTCAACGTAGCCCACGAGCGCCACGAGCCCCCGCGTCCACGGGGCCAGCCGCGCGAGGGTGCGCAGGTTGGCCTCCACAAACTGCGGCTTCAGAAGCAGATCCTCCGGCGGATAGCCGGTCACGGCCAGCTCCGGCACCACCACAAGGTCGGCCAACCACGCCTGGGCTTGACGGATCGCCTCCTCGACGAGGCGGCGGTTGCCGTCCAGGTCACCGACGGTCACATTGAGTTGTGCGAGCGCAAGCCGTAAGGGAACCATGGAATACCTCGGGAAGCGAGGGTGAAGACTTCTATTATATCACTTCCGGTGGGAACTGGAGGGGAGTGGTTCGGAGGGTTCGTGCTATTGACTCATTTGGAAGCCGCCACCAGGAGAAAGTCGGTTACCATGGCCACGAAGAACCCGACGAGCAGCCCGACCCCGATGATGGTTTCCTCTTTGAGTTGGCGCCCCAGGTGCAGGAGCTCCCCGACGACGTACAGGATCGTGCCGGCGGCGAGCGCGAGGCAGAACGTCTCCGTCGCCTCGCTCACCCACCAGCCGCCGATGACCGCGCCCAGGAAGGTCGGGCCGCCGGCGACGAGGCCCGCCGCGCTCAAGAATCCCCAGCCCACCTGATGGCCGGAGAGGGGGGCGGCGATCCCGAACCCCTCCGTCGCGTTGTGCAGCGCAAACCCGATCGCCAAGAGCCACGCCAGATGGAGAGACCCGCCGGCGTACCCCTGGGCGATGGCGAGCCCCTCGCTCAAGTTGTGCAGCCCCAGGCCCACGGCGATCATCATTGCCGTCTGCTTGGCCTTCCGGCCTAGGCTGAGCCCGTTCTTGGCTCCTCCCAGGTACCGTCGCTCAAACCACACGAGGCCTAGGAGCCCGATCGAGAAACCGAGGACGAAGAGCCCGCCCGCCTGCCACGCCGCGGCCATCGTCCCCTCGCCATCGAGGGCGTGCTCGATGAGCTCCTCGATGCCCTCCAGGAGGTGGCCGGTGATCTCGACGAGGAGGAAGATGAGGATGCCGGTCGAGGCGGCGTTGAGGAACGCCCGGGTCTTCGTCGAGACGCGGCGCAGCCGGGCGATCGGCAGCCCCAGGAAGATCGTCCCGCCCGCCAGCAGCCCCAACGCCCAAGCAGTTGGATCCATCGTTAGTCTCCTCCGTTGTCCACAAGCCGGAACGTGATCGGGATCTCCACCCATAAGGCGACCGGCGTCCCGAAGCGCCTGGCCGGCCGGAACTGCCAGCGCTGCACAGCGCTTGCGGCGGCGCTATCCAGCATCGCATGTCCCGATGATTCCAGAATCCGCAGCTGCCCGCACCGCCCGGAGGGCAGCACTTCGACGCTGAGCACGACGGCGCCCTGATAGCCCCGCTCCCGCGCCAAGCGCGGATAGACGGGAGCAGGGTTTTGCAGATACGCCGGCAACACCTCCGTCAGCGCACCCCGTTGTTCGGGGACCACGACCGTCTGGGGCGCAGGATCCGGCTCCTCAGGGATCACGGCCGCGGTGTCCGGCGGCGGAACCGGAAGCTGTGGCTCAGGGGGCGCGAGCTCCATTGTGGGGGGTGTGTTCAACGGGGCCACGACGTAGATGGCAAGGCTCGTGGGAGCCCGTTCCACGTCGAAGGCGATGGGGCTGGTGGCTGGAAGGCCGACGAAGAGCCCGGCATGGACACCCACCGACGCAGCGAGGGCAAGCTTGAGTTCCAGGGTCATTGGGCCTCGGGCATGGTGTGGAACGACACGGTCTCAAGACCAGCCTGACGAACGCTATCCAGCACTGACATGACCAGGCCGTGACGGACCTCGCGGTCGGCGTTGATGACGACCAAGCCGCTTGTCTGACGGCTGGCTTCCTGGCGCAGAGCCCTGCTGCATGGTCATGGAAAACACGCCGAAGATGAAGAAGACCAGCAGCAGGAAGAAACAGTCGATGAGCGGCACCATCTCAATCCGTGGGCGCTTAGACAAGGCTGGTTTCACCAACATGGTTCGCCTTCCCCTTCTGATAGAGGATCTGGAAGTTCGTGATATGGGTGGACATCCGGCTTGCCGCATCCTCGACCCTCGCGCAGAAGTAGTTATAGGCCACCACCGTGGGGATGGCGATGGCCAGACCCGCGACGGTCGTGATGACCGCCTGGGCGATGCCTGAAGCGACGATCTTGGGGTCCGGAATCCGCCCTTCCAATGCCCCAAAAGCCACGAGGATGCCGGTCACCGTTCCGAAGATGCCTAAGAGGGGGGCCACGGTGATGATCGTATCCAGCACCCCCAGGTAGCGCTTCATCCGCTTCAGCTCAGCGTGGACGGCCACTTCCAAGGCGCCTTCCAGCGAAAAGTGGTGATGGCTGAGGCCGTTGACCAGAATGCGGACGATCGCATCCTGGGTTCCCTTCGCCGCCGCAAGGGCTTCGTCAATGAGTCCGCGCTCCGTCAGATGCAGCAGTTTGTGGATCAGCTCTGCGTGCTGGGAGCGCTGCTCCTGGATCCAGAACACCAGCCGCTCCAGCATCACCGCGGCCGCGATAACCGAGCAGAGCAGCAGCGGCCACATGACCGGCCCGCCTTTCAAGAACCATTGCCACATGACCGCTGACACCCCCTCCATACGTGAGACTGCGTCAAAACGAAAACCCAACCCGCACGCCGCCGTAGATGTTGCGCTCCTGGGCCGGATCGATCCCTTCGCTGCGAATCCGGGCATAGTAGCGCTCATCAAAGAGATTGTTGATGCCCCCAAAGAACGCGAGGTAGTCTTTCCAGAGGGCGACCTCGCCGGTGAGATCCCAGACCTTGTAGGACGGGACGGTGCGACTTGCCAGGTTGGAGTCGTCCGCAAAGTGGTCATCCACGAACACGCTGCTG
>JACPSR010000071.1 GCA_016193175.1 Candidatus Omnitrophota bacterium | reverse complement strand
CGGCCTCACGCGCGAGGGAACCTTCCTCATTGAGGATGGGAAGATCACCCGACCGGTGACGACCATGCGCTTCACCCACAGCCTCCTCGATGCGTTTCGCCGCGTCCTGGGTGTCTCCAAGGAGCGGCAACTGCTGGCCGACCCGAGCCAGGAGCTGGGATGCGCCCTCATGCCGGCCCTTCACCTGAAGGCGTTTCGATTCACCGGGCGCTCGGACGCATCATGACGGCTCGCCCGCGTACCCGCCTCCTGCCTTTTGTCTCCTGCTCGCTGCTAGCTGCTTGCTGCTGGCTGATCTCGGGATGCGCGGGGCTCACCCGCGTCGGTCGGCCGGCCTCTTTCCACGGCGCGGCTTCTACCGATGTTCTGGACGACGGCTACGAGGATTACGCGGGCGTCATCCACATCCATACCACCTACTCTCACGATGCGATGGGCACGTTTGAGGAAGCGGTCCGCGTCGCCAACGCTCAACGGCTCGACTACCTCGTGATCACCGAACACAACACGCTGCAACCGTTGCGCGACGGCAAGCAGGGCTGGCACGGGGCGACGCTCGTCCTCATCGGGATGGAGATTTCCACGCGCGGGGGACACTACCTCGCCCTGAACGTCACCGAAGAGATCGACCGGTTCAAGCTGACGACCCAACAGATCATCGACGAGGTGAACCGTCAAGGAGGGGTCGGGTTCATCGCTCACCCGTATTTCAAAAAAGGCCGGTGGAAGGATTGGACCGCCGCGCGGTTCGCCGGCATCGAAGGATACAACGTCGCCCATGACACGCTGGACGAGAACAAGCTCCGACTGGCCCTCTGGACCATCAGCGCCCCGGCAGAGCCGTTCTATCTCTCGATCCTTGATCGGCCCTACGACCCGCTGGCGAAATGGGATGAGCTGATCCGGCGGCATGGCCGGATCGTAGGGATCGGCGCAAGCGACGCCCACGAGTTCCACCTCTTCGGCTTGACGTTCGCCCCCTACACCATCATGTTCCAGCTCAGCCGGACCCATCTCCTCATCCAGGGCCCGCTGACCCCGGAGAAGGCGTACGACGCCCTCCGAGCCGGGCACGCCTACTTCTCCATTGAGTTGTCCGCTGAGGCAAAAGGATTCTCGCTCGCCGCCGACAACGGGAAGCGCGTGCTGGGCATCATGGGGGACGAGGTGCTCCTTGAGCCGGACCTGCGGCTGACGGCATGGCTGCCGGCCCCCGCCCAACTGAGCCTCTTCAAAGACGGCCAGTTGATCGCGACGACGACCGATCAGGCCTGGCACGTGCCGGTCACGCAGCCTGGCGCCTATCGACTCGAGGCGGCGCGACACGACAAGCCGTGGATTTTCTCCAACCCCATCTACGTCCGCCCCGCCCCGCCTCCTCCGCCTCCTGCCCCCGAGGAACCGACAACGCCGACCGTCCCGACGGCCGCTGTTGACGCAGCCCCCACCACAAACCCAGATGAACCGGCACCACCGAAGCCGACGAACTGACAGGTTCCGCTCATCGGCGTCCCGCCGCCTCCTGCTTGCTGCTTGCTGCTTGCTGCTTGCTGCCTCGTCAGGCTGCGCCTACGTCCCGCAGCGTTCGGTGCCGGCACGCCCCCTCCCGCTTCCGGCTGAGCTCGCCGGCTACTACGACTATCCGAAGCGGCCGATCAACGCGACGCGGGAGATGGTCCGCGAGCACACGGCTTGTAGGGAATTCTTCGTCCGGTTCCCGCTCTCGGTCTCCGGGTTCGAACCCACAGAGCCCGTCGTCGAGGTGGAGTGGTTTGAGTCGAAGCAGCCGGGCCGGCGGCCGGCGATCCTGTTCAACCCGATTCTGGGAGGCGATTATCCCCTCGAGCGCGGGTTCTGTCGCTTCTTCGCCAGCCACGGATTCCACGTCGCGATGATCCACCGCAAGACGCTGAAGATCTCGCCGGAGCACGACGCGAGCCGCCTGGAGTTGCTCCTTCGCCAAGGGGTCCTCCGCATCCGACAGACCGTGGATTGGATGGCATCGCAAGAACAGGTTGATCCGAATCGACTGGGGAGCTTCGGCCTCAGCATGGGCGGGATCGCGAGCGTCATGGCCGCGGCGGTGGAGCCGCGCCTGCGCGCCCACGTCGTGGGGCTTGCCGGCGGCAGCATTGCGGACATCCTCCTGACGTCCAAGGACAGCCTGCTGACGAAACCGCTCAGGCGCTACCTCGCGCGCCAGCAGCTCGACCGGACCGCCCTGGAACGCCTTCTCGAAGAGCATGTGAAGACGGATCCGATCCGCCTCGCCCCGTACGTGGACAGCCGCCAGCTCTTCCTGTTCATCGCCCTGGCCGACCGCACCATCGGCCGGACGAATGCGCTCCGGCTCTGGCGGGCGCTGGGCCGTCCGCAGGTCCTCTTGCTCCCCACCGGACACTACACCTCGTACTTCTACCTCCCCTACATCAAACGCGTCAGCCTCCGCTTCTTCCAGCGCCACCTCGAGGCGCCCTGAGACCGCGTCGCTGCGCGCTGTGATATAATGGGACAGCCAAATGACGATTGAAAAAATCCTGCTTGCCAAACCCCGAGGGTTCTGCGCCGGTGTGGAACGGGCCATCGAGGTCGTCGAGCACGCCCTCACGTCCTTCGCCGGGCCGGTCTACGTCCGAAAGGAAATCGTCCACAATCCTCATGTCGTCAACGCCTTGCGGCGGAAGGGCGCGATATTTGTGGATGAGCTGGCGGAGGTCCCCGAAGGCTCCCACACGATCTTCAGCGCGCACGGCGTCTCGCCCGCCGTGCACGCAGCCGCCAAGGAACGCCGGCTGAAGGTGGTGGATGCCACCTGCCCCCTCGTCACCAAGGTCCACGTCGAGGCCAAGCGCTTCGCGCGCGAGGGCTACACCCTGCTCCTCATCGGCCACGCGGGCCACGAGGAGGTCGAGGGCACCATGGGCGAAGCGCCGTCAGACATTCACCTCGTGCAAACGGTTGAGCAGGCGCGGACCGTTCGCGTCGAGGATCCCGAGAAGGTGGCGGTCATCACCCAGACGACGCTGAGCGTGGACGATACGCGGGCCATCCTCGAGACCTTGAAGGCGCGGTTCCCCGCGCTTGTAACCCCCTCCAAAGACGATATCTGTTACGCGACCCAGAACCGGCAGAACGCCGTGAAAGCGATCGCCCGCGAGGCCGAGGTGATTCTCGTCATCGGTGCCAAGAATAGCTCAAACTCCATTCGCCTCACGGAAGTCGCTGAGGGGGCCGGGCGGTTGGCCTACCTCATCAACGAGGCCAGCGAGATCCGCCCGGCCTGGTTCGAGGGGGTCCGCTGCGTCGGCGTCACGTCAGGCGCCTCAGCCCCCGAGCACCTCGTCCAAGAGGTTATCGATCATCTCAGGCGGTTCGGGCCCGCCCGCGTGGAAGAGGTGGAGCTCGTTCGCGAAGACGTGAGTTTCGGCCTCCCCGTTGAATTGACCCAACTCGCCGCTCACGAGATGTTCAAGGTTCGATGAAGCACCTCACGGAGCACCTCTGGTTTAACACGAAGGGACGCCGCGAGCTCGTCAACATCACCGACACCGTGGAGGGCCTCGTCAAACGGAGCGGGGTCATGGAAGGGTTGTGTCTTGTCTCCGCCATGCACATCACCGCAAGCATCTGGGTGAACGACGACGAGGAGGGGCTCTGGGAGGACTTCTGGGAGCTTCTGGAGCGCTTAGCCCCGTCCGGCAAGGACTACAAGCACCACCTGACGGGCGAGGATAACGGGGATGCGCACCTGAAACGAAGCCTCATCGGCCATCAGGCCGTCCTGCCGATCACGAAGGGGAAGCTTGATCTCGGACCGTGGGAGCAGGTGTTCTACGCGGAGTTTGACGGCCGGCGGAAGAAGCGGGTGATCGTCAAGATTCTCGGAGAGTGACAAGGAATATTGCGGATTGCGAATTGTGTCCGCCAACAAGATTGGCGGATCCGCCGCGCTGTGTGGCGGAGATTGCGGATTTGGAAGACGGCAGGGAAACGGCTGTGTGTTGTAATTCGCAATCCGAAATCCACAATCCGCAATTTCGCTACTGAGGCCGATCACTTAACAGCGTCGCAACGTTGAGGTAGTGGTAGGTGGTCTGGGCGGCGGGGGTCATGCCCTCGGCGTTGGCCACCCAGAGGTCCGGCCAGGCGAGCACGACGCTCTGGATATTTGACGCAGGGGCGACCGCTTTAGCGATCTCTATGGCCGTGGCGCTATCAAGCGCCCCGAAGTGCGCGGCAATCCCTGCGGCCTGGCCGAGGTAGCGCACATCGTAGGCGGAGCTCCCCGTAGGATCCTCAAGGCCGGGACGCTTGGGGTCGCCGCGTGAGGCGAGTTGTCGCTCGCGGATGGTCGGATCGACCGCCGCGTCCGCCCGGAACACCGCGTCCACCGTGGGCCGCGCGTAGCCGACGCGATGTTCGGCTGGATCGTCCGCCTCAAAGAGACGGGCATGCCGGCGCGTCGTCTCAAGGACGATCGCCCGTCGAGCGTGCGCATCAGCGAAGACGTAGTTGACGCCCACGGTCCGCCGCGCGGCGGACACGAGCGAGGCCGCATGGTCAAGGCGCTCGGCCTCTTCCAGCACCCGCCGCATCACAAACACCATCGGTTCGCCGCGAAAGATCGCATCGACCGTTTCCGCCCCCACCTGCCCCACCGAGATCGTCGCATCGTTGATGCCGGTCAGGACGCCGATGAAGCCGGCCCATCCCACGTTGATGAACGCGTGCCGGCCCGCGGGATGGACGACGAACACGGTGGCATGCCGCTGGATGCCGGCGTCGATGTTCCAGTCCAGGTTGCGGACATGGATGAGCCGCCCACCGCTCGTGGCTCTCCCCCAGGCGGCGAGATTGGAGCAGGAGTAGGTGCGATCAGGGATCGCGTGGAGCCGCACGAGCTCTGGAAGCGGCACGCCGGATCCGTCGGCGAGCCCTCTGAGCTCTTCGAGATAGGCCATAGGCACGAACGGTCGGGCCTTGCTCCAGGCCGCGTCGAGCCACCAGCTCGCCGCCCACGAGCCAACCCAGGGAATGCGCAGGTACCGGCGGAAGTACCCGAGGACCTGGCGCACCGAGGCGCGGACTTCCTCGCGCAGCGCTTCTCCGTGCTGGCGGCCCAGCTCATAGGGCGTGCCGGAGAGGTGAACGACCCGCACGCCGCCGACGGACTCGACCTGTGCTGCCTCTGCAGTGGTGAGTGGTAAGTGGTGAGTGGTGAGTGTAAACGCGAAGGACAGGCAGACCGTCAGTAGGAACCGCCCGGCTGATCTGTAGTCTCGAGGGACCGCGTCGATGGGGTGCCACTGGCCACTCATCACTGGTCACTCGCCACTGAGCTGGTCAAGCATCTGGATCAGCCGAGCGACAATGAGCTCGCCGGTGTGGGGCCCATTGAAGGCCATCAACGACTCGTAGGGCCCTGCCTCGTAGAGCGCGGCGGGGAGGCAGTAGCCGACGTAGTCGCTGGCAAACCCGATCACCATGGGTTCCAGTCCCCGTGAGCGGGCCGCCGCCTTCAGCTCGTGACCGAGCCCTGCGGTCAGGTCGCAGGGAACCCCGAAGAACACGTCGTTCCCAACCGCCAGCAGTGACAGCGTCGCGTCATCATCCACCAACCACTTCCCCATCCATCGGGGGAGGCTCACCCCGAAACCGAGGCGGGCGTTCGCCGGCGGAAGGGTGAGCCGCTCCTGCAGGGCGCGGAGCGCGCCGGGAAGAACAGGGTGCGCCGTTTCCAGCGTCCGCACAACCACCTGGGCCAGCGACTGCCCGATCCATGCGGCTCGCTCAAACCCGATGCCCGCTTTGGAAGGGCCCTGATCGCCGACGGAGCCGGCGAAGAAGAGACACGTGGCGCCTGGAAGGTACCGCTCCACCGCTTCGACGACGACGCCGGGATAGTCCGCCGAGAGGTAGCGGTTCCACGTTCCAAGCGCCGTCGGGTGCGCGGCGAAATTGACCAGGACGGCGTAGGGGCGATCCCCTGCTGGGCGGTAGAAGGCCGTCATCCTGAGCTCGGCGTCGGTGATCCCGTGCGGATCCATCCGGTTCTTCACCAGCCCTTCGGTGGACGCGGTCATGGAGGCGATGCGCGTCGGTGAGCAGCCGGCATAGGCCCGGATGACCGCGTCGCTGATCGCCCGGATGACCGCCTCGAAGACCTGCGGGTCAAAATGCCCCATCGAGATTTTCTCAAGGAACCGCTTCCCGTACGCCCCGGGACCTGAATGGGTATGCGTCGCGGCCAGCAGGAGCACGAGATCCCGCGGCAAGCCCTGCTCGATGAGGCGGGATCGAACCGCGTCGAAGAGATGCTCATCAATGATCAAGAGATCGCAGCTCACCAGCGCCACACGGGTCCGCTCGTCCTGCAGGACGAGCGCCCGCACCCCCACCGGATCGTGAAGGCCGCGTGATGGCGCGCCTCCCCGTCTACTGAATCCTGCAAGCGGCACCCACCGAGGCAACACGAATTCCTCTTTCGCCACCCCCGCCTGCACCTCATCCGCTGCCACCGCAGCGTGCGCAAAGACGCTGAGAGCCACCACGACCGTCACGCCTGATAATGCGGATTGAAAAACCCGAAACCCGAAACCCGAAACCCGAAACCCGAAATCCCTGGCGTGTTGGAGTGAGCTCATGGAGCCTTCCGCTGCTCAAGCTGTGCCCGTGCAAGAGCCAGCGCCTCGTCCCGTGTGCGAATGCGGCCTTCGGCCTGCGCTTCTTCAATCGCTGCGAGGAGCGTTCCGACGAGGGGCCCAGGGGACAACTTGAACTGGCGCATGAGCTGACGGCCGTCGAGGAGGCGCGGCGGCTTCACCACTTCCTCCGCTGTGAAGAAGTACGCGTTCAGCAGCTCCTCGAGGCGCTCGCGCTGCTGGGCAATCTGATCCAAACGGGACTTGGCGCCCCGGGCCGCCATCCGATCGGCCCACCACGTGAGCAAGCAGCCCGGGCCGTCATCGCCGAGGTCTTTGAAAAACCGGTACACGGCCCGACGGGTTAGCTGCGGTTCACGACTCAAGAACCCAGGCCGGAGGTGATGGAGGACGAGCTGGCGGACCATGTCGGTCTCGCGATTGGACAGGCGCAACCGCTCCGCAACCCCCCCGACCAGCTCCGCCCCGCTCTCTTCGTGGCCGATGAACCAGATTTCCCCGTCGGCTTCTACGGTCCTCCGCGCTGGCTTTCCCACGTCGTGGAGCAAGCCGGCGAGCTTGATCAGACTCTTGCGCGAGCGGCGCTCAACGAGCTCCTCTCGGCAATAGGCCGAGAGCGGAACTCGCAGCGGCTCGGAAAACTCGGCGAAATCCGAGAGGAAGCGATCCGCTTGGGCGACCGTTTCAATCTGATGGTCGAGGACGTCGAGGTGGTGAACCCCCCCCTGCTCCATCCCTCGTCCCGCGCTGAGCTCAGGGAACACCGCATCGAGCCCGCCGAGCTGGTTCAGGGTCTGGATCGCGACATGGGCGCGATCGGTCTCAAAGACCGCCATGAGCTCGTCGCGGATCCGCTCGCCGGACACCTTCGGCAAGAGCGGCAGCGCGCGGGCCATGAGGGGGAACAGGGAGGGATCCAGCGTGAACTCAAGCTGGGCCGCAAAGCGAAACGCGCGGAGGATCCGGACGGGATCTTGCTCGAAGGTCCCGGGAAAGCAGGCCTGGAGCTCCCTCCGCTGGAGCGCCCGACGGCCCTCGAGCGGATCGATGAGCGGTTGCGGCGAGTGAGGAGCCCGAAGCCAGTCCGTGAGCGCGATTGCCATGGCGTTGATCGTAAAATCTCTCCGACGGAGGTCCTCCTCCAACGTCGGCCCACGGAAATCGCTCACGTCCAGCTCTACGCGCTCCCCCTGGGCGGTCACAACCACGCGTGCTGATCCCGCCACCTCGTCCAGCGGCACAAACGCGCCCTGCACATGGGCAGCGAGGTCGCGGGAGAGGAGGAGCGCTCCCGCAGGGACGGCGAGATCCACGTTGAGATAGCCAAGCGATCGCCCCAAGAGCTGGTCACGCACGATCCCCCCGACGAGGTACACGGGCACGCCGCTGGACTGGAAGAAACCCTGCACGCGCGTGAGGCTCTCGACGAGGACCGGCGGGATCGTGGGTGCTCGCATCTCGATCAGTACCTCACGACGAAAGCGCTTGACAACATGCGCACAGTTGGCACAATAGAAGCATCATCGCAGCGAGTCGATTATTCCAGGTATTATAGTATGCCGAGACGGTCGAAGTCGGACGAATTGCTCGACTTTGAAATTCATTTCTACGAGAAGCTTCTCAGCGCCTACCCCGATTTCGTCGACGTGCTCATCCCGCTGGGGCACGCCTACACGCGGCGGGGCCTCTACGAAAAAGGGCTGGGGATCGACCTCCGACTGACGCGCCTCCGGGAGCACGAGCCGCTGACGTGGTACAACCTGGCGTGCAGTTACTCACGCCTCAACCGAATCGACGAATCGCTAGAGGCGCTGCGGCGGGCGTTCGAGTTGGGGTATCGGGACGTCAACTACTTGCAGAAAGATCCCGACCTTTTGAATCTGCGTCAATCCACGAAATACCGTCAGTTCCTCTCCTCATTCAGCCCTCCACCTGTCACCTCGAAGCCAACCCCGTAAGCACTTACGGACCCCAGAGCCCTCGACGGGCCCGCCGGGCCTCCTCCGCCAGCGCGCGAAATCGCTCAGCGTACCTGACGTTTGGCGGAATCGTCAGCGGTTGGGCATACCCTTCGGCCAAAAGCTTCGCGTTGACCATCTCGTCCCCCACGTACACGTACGCGAGCAGCCGACCGTAGGCGTCGTGGGTCTGGACATCGTACTCCAAACGCACCGTCTTCCCTTCAACGAGCCGACGGTTCGCATGGGTCGCGGCCTGACCAAACGGCTCAGGGTCCACCACCCACCGACGTCCGGCCCGACGGCGAACCTCCGGCGTATCAACTCCAAGATAGCGCACGAGCTGGCCGTCGGCGAGCTCAATGGTGTCGCCGTCAATTACCCGACGGACCGCTGCCTCGCGCGGAAGCGGCCGACCCTGGGCGCTGTCCGACGGTGGGCGGTTGGCCAATCCGCAGCTGAAGAGCGCGAGGACAGCGCCGGCAACAAGTCGGTGGAGACGACGAGCGGAACAGGAACAACGCGGAGGGCTCACCGCTTGAGCGGCTTGCCGAGTCTGGCTTCGAGCGACTGGACCTTCTGTACGATCCGACCGAGGCCCGGCTTGTCCGTGCGGTCGTCGATCCGGATCGTCGTCATGACGCGATCAGCAACCTGCAGGAGAGCGTGATGGCATTGCTTGGCCACGAGCATGATGCGGTCCCAATCACCCTCCACCACGGTGCCCATCGGCCCCACGCGGTAGTCGAGGCCGCTCTGATCGATGAGCCTCGCCACTTCAGCCAGATGAGCGCTCAGGCTCGCGCTGTTGGTCCCAATGGGGACGATCTCCAATTCCGCCAACATGGCCAGTTCCCTCGCTGTGTTTTACTATAGCAAGTCGCTCGGGCCGCGTCAAAGTGAAGCGCGGCGTTGTGCGGCTTGAATGCGCTCAGCGATCGGAGGGTGGTCGTAGAAGAGCCACGTGATCCAGCGCGGGGGGTCGGGGTCGGCGAGGTTGAGGGCGGCGAGGCGGCGCAGGGCGCTCGCAAACGCCTGAGGGGGCGTCGTGGCCGCTGCAAACCGGTCCGCCTGCCACTCATACATTCGGGAAAGGCTGTTTTGGAGCGGCAGCCCGATGAGGCCGAGCAGCGAGAGCCAGAGCGCCAGCATCGGGAAGCCCTCGATGTCCGAGAGCCGCGTGAGGCCAAGCGGCGCGAGCCACCACCGCGCCGCGAGATGGGTCAGGGTGAAGGCGACCCATGAGCCGATCGCGCTGATGATGAGCAGCTTCGTGATGTGGTGGAACCGGTGGTGGCCGATCTCGTGGGCCAGGACCCCTTCGATCTCTTCCGGCGTGAAATCGCTGATCAGCGTATCGGAGAGGAGGACGCGTCGGGTCTTCCCCAAGCCGGCGAGCGCGGCGTTGGCTTTTCTGGTCTCCGCGCCAAGCTGAAACCGGAACACCCCGAGGACGGCGATGCCGGCGCGTTGACACAGCTCGCCGAGCCGCGCCGCGAGCTGCTCGTCCTGCAGCGGGGTCGTCTTGTAGAAGATGGGCAGCAACACGGTGGGAAAGATCCTGGCCAGCACGACGCTGCAGCCGACCCAGCCGATGGTCGCCCACAGCGGCCAGCCATTGGGGACATGCCGGAGGATCGCGTAGAATCCCTCCACGAGGAGCGCTCCGATGACCGCACTGACCGCAAGGCGTTTGGCTTCCCGCGTCAACCATCCGGCGAGGGTGAGGCGGGAGAGCCCAAATCGGTGTTCGAGGAGAAACGAGCTGTAGACATGGAGCGGGAGCATCACGAGATACTGACACACCCCAAAGAACGCCAGGTAACCGAGGATGATCAGGGGCTCGTGCGGCGTCCGGTGGGCCCACCAGGCTGCGAACCCGTGTGAAATCCCCAGCCACTGGACCGCTGCGAGGAACACGAACCACGCCACGAGGTCGACCACCAGCAGCCTGTAGCGGATCCGCGCATAGGCTCGCGCGGGGGTGTCAGGATCCGTCATGGGGAACGGACGAAGCACGTGCGACGTCAGCGGATTGGGGTTCGCCGCGGAAGCCACGGTTCAGTCGGAGGAATTGTCGATACTCTGCCATCTGCCGTTCGAGAACCTCAGGGGGAAGTCCCGCATAGCGTTGAGCCAACTCGAGCAGGGTGGATAAGAGGTCGAGTCCTTGACAGGAACTCCAGGCAATCCGCGTGCGCCTGGCCAGCACGTCGGTGATCGTGCAGGCAAGCTCCTGCTGGAAGGCGTGGACGAGCTCCGCCTCGATGTGCTCGTGGTGGGGACAGACCGGATGGACGAGGGCCGGCTCGCGGTCAATCAGCTTCAGGATCTGAAAGGCGGCCGTCCCGTACCGGATGATGAGCCTGGCCAAGAGGTCTTGATCCATCCTGTGGGTCATCGCCTGCCAGTGGTCGAGCGCAACCGGATGGGCGGCTTCCAGGAGGCTTACCTGATCGGTCAAGCACCGCTCGGCATTCCAGCGATGGCACCGGATCAAGAAATCCACCGTCTGCTGGGCCATGAGGCGGTAGGTGGTGAACTTGCCGCCCATCACGCTGACGAGGCCCCAGTGGTCCACCTCAATCCGATGCTCGCGCGAGGCCGTGGTGGACGGACCGGAAAACGCCAGGAGCGGACGGGCCCCGGCGAAGCTCGCCACGATGTCCTCCGTGTCGAGGTGGCTCCCCGGCAGGACTCGGTTGACTTCGTCCAGCAGGTAGCCGATGTCATTCGCATCGGCCGAGAGCGCGTCCAACGACCCCGCGATGGGTGTCTCCGTCGTCCCGATGAGCGAGTACTCATCACCCCATGGCAGGAGGAACAGCATGCGCCCATCCGAGCGCGCCTGCATGAAGAGCGCTGCTCCGGCAAGACGGGGCACGATGAGATGGATGCCTTTCGTGGGCGCCAGGCGCGGCGGCGCCTGCGCATCGCTGAGCGCTCGAACCCGATCAGCCCACGGACCCGCCGCGTTGACGACCACCTTCGCGCGCATCTCAAACGAGCGACCGGTCAAGACATCCTCCCCGACCCCGCCGCAGACGCGCTGATCCGCTTTCAAGAGGCGCTGCAACCGAACGTAATTGGCGCAGACCGCCCCGAAGCCGACCGCTTGGAGGACGTTGAGCAGGCACAGGCGCGCGTCATCCATGTGGCAGTCCGCATAGACCCCTGCGGCCCGCAGGCCGTCAACGCGCAAGGCAGGCTCCAGCGCCAAGGCGCGACGGGCCGACAGCATGCGGTGGCGGCGGATGTTGCGTCCCCACGCCAAGAGGTCGTAGAGCCCGAGGCCGAGGTTGATCTTCCAGGCAGGGCGCGGGTCTTTGGCATAGATGGGCAGCAGCAGGGACAATGGATGGACGTAGGCCGGTGCGATCATCCGGAGGGCCTGGCGCTCGCGAAGGCACTCGTAGACCAACCCGAGATGCCCCTGCTCGAGGTACCGGAGCCCGCCGTGGATCAGTTTGGACGTCTTCGAGCTTGTCCCGCTGGCGAAATCGCCCTGCTCGATGAGCGCCACCTTCAAGCCGCGCATCGCCGCATCCCGCGCGATCCCCGCGCCGACGATCCCCCCGCCGATAATGAGCAGATCAAACGGCTGGGATGCCAGTTGGGCCAGGAGATCTCCACGGAGACTCATCGCTCGCCCCTCGTCACACCCATCCTCTTCATACCGCAGTCCGCACGCGCGCGACGGCGGCCTGCCAGCCGGCGTAGAGCCGCGCGCGCTCGGCCGACCGCATCCGTGGCGTGAAGACGCGCTCGGGCCGGCCCGCGAACCTCGCGATATCGCGCGGCGTCCACCACCCGATCCCGATCCCAGCGAGGAGCGCCGCCCCTTTTCCGGTGTTCGCGATCATCGCGGGCCTCAATACCGGGATGCCGAGGATATCGGCCTGGAACTGCATCAACCAGTCGTTCTTCGCCGCTCCGCCATCCACTCGCAGCTCGCGCAGGCGGATCCGGCTGTCGCGCTGCATGGACTCCACGACGTCCCGCGTCTGATAGGCCAACGATTCCAACGTCGCCCGCACGAGGATGGCTCGGTTCGAGCCGCGCGTCAAACCCACGACCGCCCCGCGCGCGTCCATGTCCCAATAGGGAGCACCCAACCCCACGAACGCCGGGACGACGTAGACACCACCCGTGTCCTTGACGCGGCGCGCGATCGCCTCGGTCTCCGACGCAGTACGGATCACGCCCAGCCCGTCCCGCAGCCACTGGATCGCGGCCCCGGCGATGAAGACGCTCCCCTCGAGCGCATAGACCGGCTGATCGCCTCCGCCGTAGGCGAGCGTTGTAATCAGTCCGTGCCGGCTCTCGACGAAACGCGAGCCGGTATTGAGCAAGAGGAAGCAACCCGTCCCATAGGTGTTCTTGGCGGTGCCGGGCAAGACGCAGCCATGGCCGACCAGTGACGCCTGCTGGTCGCCCGCGACGCCCGCGATTGGAATTCCCGCGGGCAGCGGCCCATTCCCTCCGGTGACGCCAAAGGGCCCGCAGGAGGGACGCACCTCGGGGAGCAGCTGGGGTGGCACCCCCACGAGATCGAGGAGGGATCGATCCCACCGGCCTCTCCGGATGTTGTAGAGGAGGGTGCGGGAGGCGTTCGTGACGTCCGTCGCGTGGACCTTCCCGCCCGTCAACTGCCAGATCAGCCAGCTATCCACCGTGCCGCAGGCCAACGCTCCGCGGCGGGCTCGCTGGCGGGCGCCCGGCAGGTGGTCGAGAAACCATCGGATTTTCGTCCCAGAAAAGTAGGCGTCGAGCACGAGGCCCGTCTTTCGACGAAAGAGCCCTTCCAGCTTGCGGCGCTTGAGCCGCTCGCACATCGGAGCGGTCCGCCGACACTGCCAGACGATCGCCTTGGCCATCGGTCTCGCCGTGCGCCGGTCCCAGAGCACCGTCGTCTCACGCTGGTTGGTGATCCCAATGGCCTGTACCCGACGCGGAGGCACGCGACCAGCCGCGAGCGCCCGCGCAATCGTGCGGTGGGTGACGCCCAGGATCTCATCGGGATCATGCTCCACCCAGCCGGGATGCGGATAGTACTGTGGAAGCTCCGTGTAGGCGGACGCCACGACGCGGGCGCGACGATCCACCACCAGCACGGTCGTGCCCGTGGTCCCTTGATCGATCGCCAGAATCATGTTCGACATGTCTCTCACTGGTCACTCGTCACTGATCACTGGTCACTTTAGTAAGTATACCTTGAAGCATTATGCACCGTTACGCAAAATTAAGCTCCCTCGACCTGCTATAATATCCGCCATGTCCCCTCAAGCCCTGACGCGATATGCCGAGGCCGCCGTGCGTGCCGCGCTGGCCGCCGGATCGCTCTTGGCCAAATACGTCGGCAGGCCGAGAACGGTCGGAACGAAGCGCAGCCCGATCGACCTCGTCACCGAAGTGGACCGGGCAGCCGAGCGCCTCATCTACCGCATCTTGCATCGCGCCGCTCCCGACGTCGGATTCCTTGGGGAGGAGTCCGGGGAACACGGTGAGGAGGCACCGTCCCGCTGGGTGGTGGACCCGCTCGATGGAACGAACAATTTTGTGCACGGCCTGCCGCTCTTCGGCGTCTCCATTGGCCTGGAGCATCGCAGGATGATCGTCGTCGGAGTCATCTACGACCCCATGCGCCGAGAGCTGTTCGTGGCGCTGAAGGGCCAAGGGGCCTTTCTGAATCGTCACCCGATCCGCGTGTCGCCTACCCGTCGTCTCTCTCACAGCCTGCTCTCCACCGGCTTCTCCTTCCATTCGCTCACGCACACACAGCCCTACCTGCGGTGGTTCCAGACGCTGCAGCAGCGCTCTCACGGGGTGCGGCGGATTGGAACAAGCGTGCTGAGCCTCGCGGCTGTCGCGGCAGGACGGCTCGAGGGGTTCTACGAACGAGACCTCCAGCCCTGGGATCTGGCCGCGGGGGCCCTGCTCGTCGAGGAAGCCGGCGGGCGGATCACGAACTTGGAGGGGCGACCGGTAGTGTTAGGGGAAGGCCGGCTCATCGCGTCGAACGGCCATATCCATCGCGAACTCCTGCAGGTGCTCGCGCAACCACGTCACAAGTAAGGTTTATGACGACCGTTCGAGGAAGGCGAGGATCTCGACGTGGTTCGTCTGTGGGAACATATCAAACGGTTGGACCACCGAGAGACGATAGCGCGGGAAGCTCGAGAGCAGCACCTGGAGATCGCGGACAAGCGATTGGACGTTGCACGAGACGTAGGCGATGCGCGGCGGCCGCGCCGCCAAGAGCGAAGAGAGCGCGTGCGGATGGAGGCCGGCGCGCGGCGGATCCACGACGATGACGTCCGGTTTGGCCTCCTGCAGCCAGAACCGGCGATCCATTAACAGCGCCTCGACCCGTCCGGCCCGGAATTCGATATTCCCCAACCCATTCAGCGACGCGTTCGCGGCCGCCAACTCCAGGTGACGCGGTTCGACGTCGATCCCGTAGACTTTCCGAACCTGCCTGGCGAGATAGAAGGCAATGAGCCCCAGCCCGCAGTAGAGATCCCAGGCGATGCCGTCCGGGATTGCGCCAAGCGTCCTGGCCAGGAAGGCGTACATCCGATCCGCCTGGACGCTGACGGGCTGGAGAAAACTGAGGGGATGGAGCTTGAGCCGGAATGGCCCCAATTGGTCTTCAAGGTAGGCGGCGCCCCGCAGCAGCGTCAGCTCTTCCGGGATGGCGACGTCGGCCAACCGGTTGGTGACGCCCCAGTAGAAGCTCGAGATGCCCGCATGACGCGCCATCAGCTCGCGCGCCAACGTCTCCATCACCTCACGCGAACCTGACGTCGTGATGAGACAGACGAGGATCTGCCCCGTGGCGCTGCTGCTACGCACGAGCAGGTACCGGAAGAATCCCTGGTGGGTCCTGGGTTGATAGGGCGGCAGGCCGGTCTCGGCCGCTAATGCACGGACATCCCGTAGCAGGCGCGTGACCGGCTCGGGCGACAAGAGACAATCCTCGAGATCCACCACGCGCCAGAATGATCGAGCGGCGTGATAGCCGAGGGCGAGCGCTCCGTGCGACTCGCCGAATGTCAGCTCCGCCTTGTTGCGATACCGCCAGGGATCCTCAAGAGCGATGATG
>JACPSR010000069.1 GCA_016193175.1 Candidatus Omnitrophota bacterium | reverse complement strand
ATCGACGCCTACTTCCTCCACTTCTTCACCGAGGCCGCCTCGGCGGAGGCGCTGGGAGCCGAGGCGGAGGCGCTGGGCCACCTCCTGCGCCAGGGTCTGATGAAGCTCCTCATCCATGAGCGACTGGTGTACTGTCTCCTGAGACAGATCGAACGCTATTAATTTCGCTCCATCCATCATATCACGTCAAGGGGCCTGAGCGGGACGCACGAGTGTAGGACGCGCGAAGAGGAGATGAGAATGGGAAATCGCTCGCAAGAGGCTGTGCTGATTCGTGAGGAGATCGTAGAAGAGGCCCAGGCGGGGGACGGGATGATCCTGGCGGGGTCAGCCGACTTCGTCAAACCGCACATCAAGACCAAGTGGGAGATCGTCGCGGGCATCGCGATCATCCACGCCGGGGTCTTGCTCGCCCCGTTCCAGTTCACGTGGAGTGGCTTTTGGGTCTTCTTCGCGCTGCAGTTCATCACGGGATTGCTCGGCATCACGCTCTGCTACCATCGGCTCCTCGCCCACCGTAGCTTTCAGGTGCCCAAGTGGCTGGAGTATCTCCTGACCGTCTGCGGATCGCTGGCCCTGCAGGGCGGGCCGATCAAGTGGGTCTCGACGCACCGCGTCCACCACGCGTTCTCGGACCGTCCGCAGGATCCCCACAGCCCGAAGCGCGGCTTCTGGTGGGCGCACATGTTTTGGCTCTTCGCCTACGATGAGGTCCTCGACCACCCCACGAAGTACCCGCGCTACGCCCCGGATCTCTCCCGTGATCGGATCCACGTGCTCATCGAGAAGACCTCCACCCTCCACACGTTCCTGCTCGGTGGACTCCTCTACGCGCTGGGCGGTCTGCCGTGGCTCGTCTGGGGGATCTTTGTACGCACGGCGTTCGTCTACCACACGACATGGCTCGTCAACTCCGCCGCCCATCTCTGGGGCTACCAGAGCTTCAACACCAACGAAGGCTCGACGAACAACTGGTGGGTCGCGCTCCTCTCCTACGGCGAGGGCTGGCACAACAACCACCATGCCTACCTCCACTCGGCCGCGCACGGCTTGCGCTGGTGGGAGCTCGACATCACGTATGCGACGATCCGCCTCCTCGGCGCGATGAGGCTGGCCACCCGCATCCGGTTGCCCCAAGGCAACCCCGCCAGGCTGCCGAAGTGGGAGCCGCTCTCGGCCGTCCGGCGCCTGCGCATCCCGGTCCCCAGTCTCTCCGTCTAACCGCCAAAGCGCAAAACAAGAGCCCGCAAAGGCGCGAAGGGAAGCGACAAACCCTTTGCGTCTTTGCGGGTTTTTGCGTCTTTGCGATGTTACAGACGGACGAGGCGGCTGGAGAAGATGACCCCGCAGGCGAGCACGATCAAGAGAACGGGGGCAAGGGCGACGAGGACCAGCAGCTTCCGATCGGACTGCAGGTGCATGTAGTAGAGGGCCACGAGGGTGGCTTTGATCGTCGAGAGCGCCAGGATCAGGGTCACGACGCCCCAGCGGGGCAGCGGGAGGAACCCTCCAGAGACCTCAGAGAACACCACCCCCAAGAGCATGAGGCCGGCGAGCCAGATGCCGATGAGGAGGTAGCGTGGCTGCAGCGCGCGCGTCGTCATCAGATGAGGTAGAGGAGCGGGAAGAGGAAGATCCACACGATGTCCACGAAGTGCCAGTAGAGCCCGGCGAACTCGAGGCGCTGGCGCCGGGACGCCCAGCGCGCGGCGTTCCTCGTCGAGGCGAGCACCATCCCATTGAACGCGATACCGCCCAGCACGTGGAGGGCATGGAGCCCGGTCAGGGTGTAGTAGCAGGACCAGAACACGTTCGTGCTGAGGAAGATCCGGTGCGAAAACTTGGCCGCGTACTCGAACCCCTTGATGACGAGGAAGAGCGAGCCGAGGAGCATCGTCGCCGAGAGCCAGCCCCGTGCGGCCGGCAGGGCCCCTCGTTGCGAAGCGGCCAGGGAGAGCACGATCGTCACGCTGCTCCCGATGAGGAGGAGGGTATTCGTCGTCCCTAACGGCACGCTGAGATGACCCTCGGGTCCCGGCCAGGCGGGATGGCCCATCCGCAGCACGATGTAGGCGCCGATGAGGCCGGTGAAGAACATGACCTCCGAGGCCAGGAAGACCCACATCCCCAGCTTGCCGTTGGGGATGCCGGTCGCTGTCGGAGCGGTCCCGAACGTCGTCGTTGCCGCAGCGTGAGCGCCATTCATGGGCTGGTCAGCGAACGTTAGGCTGGGGAAGGCGCGACGCCCTCAACCTCAAGGATCACTTCGACTTCCTCCCCCACCAGGAGTTGGCCGGTTTCGACCGCCTTGTTCCAGGCGATTCCAAAGTCCTTCCGGTTCATCGTCGTGGTCGCCGTAAACCCGGAGCGAATCTTCCCCCACGGGTCCTTCCCCTCGCCGTGGATCGTCAGGTCCAGGACGACCGGCTTCTCGATGCCGTGGATGGTCAGGCGGCCGTGAAGCTTGGCGCTGGTAGGTGTCACGTCGGTCACGCCCGTGCTCGTGAAGGTGATCGTCGGATGCTGCTCGACGTCGAGGAAGTCCTTCGACCGCAAGTGGTTGTCACGATCCGGCACGCGGGTATCGATGCTCGCGGCCTGAATCGTCACGTCCGCCTTCCACTGCTCCGGCTGATCCGGCACGTAGTCGAACCGGCCCTCGAACCGATTGAACGTCCCCCGCACGAAGGAAAAGAGATGGCGGATCTTGAACGAGACCGTGGTGTGGTCTTGGTCGATCGCATAGGTCGTCGCCCACGCCCGCGGCGCCCCTGCGACAATAAGCAGCCCCACCAGCGTAAACCTGAACAACCCTCGGCGCATCATCATGCCTCCATCATAGCCCTGTACCACGTTTGAACTCCACCTCAACGCGAGGAGGAAGGACATGTATCTTTATCCGTCCCCGCTGACTTGTCAAGCCCTCTGCGATCGGCTTGGCCGATGAGCTCGCGGACCAGCACCGCAAGCTGATCGCGGATGCGCCGGGCCTCCTCCAGTGGAAGCCCGGCCGGATCCGGAATCGCCCAGTCGACCCGATGGGTCGCGTTCACCGATGGGCAGGCGTCCCCGCACCCCATGGTGACGACGCAATCCCACCGTCTGGCGGGCACCTCGCCCAACCCTTTCGAGCGGTGCATGGTGAGGTCGATCCCCGCTTCAGCCATGAGCTGAATCGCCAGCGGATGGATGCGTCCGCTCGGATTTGAGCCGGCGCTCCAAATGTCCCAGCGCCTGTTCCCCAACGCCCTCGCGAACCCTTCCGCCATTTGAGAGCGGAACGAATTCGCCACGCACACGAACAGCACACTCGGCATGGAGTCCCCTGACAAGACCCGTGAGGCCCGTTTCTGAGTTTCTGAGTAGCTGCGTATCTGAGTGGTAATGAGGTCGCTCAGATACGCAGAAACTCAGCGACGCAGATACAACTTCACCGATCTTACCTCAGGAAGAAACAGATGACGGCCGCGAAGCACGCGGCGACGGGCAGCGTCACCACCCATGAGAGCACGATCGACCGGATGGTCGTCCAGCGTCCTCGCCCCGTCACGGCGCCCAACCCAAAGAGGCTCCCGCAGGAGACGTGGGTGGTGGAGACCGGCAAGCCCCATTGCGACGCGACCGTGACGAGTGCGGCAGTCACGAGATTGGCGGTGAAGCCCTGGCCGTGGTTCATCGGTGTGATGCGTTCGCTCATCGTCGTTGCCACGCGGCGGGCATTCAGGAGTCCGCCCACCGCCATGGCGAGGCCTATCGCAATGAGCCCGCTAGAGAGCGGGACGCGAAAAGCCCGTGCGGCAATGAGGAGTGCCACGATCTTGGGCGTATCGTTCAGTCCGCGGGCAAAACTGACCGCTCCGGCTGAGAGGAAGTGCAGGCGATCCAGAATCCGTTGAGCGTCGATGCCGATGATACGTCCGGCGTACCGTTCGGTGCAGGCCTGAAGCTGCCCGACGCTCAGCGTCATGCCCGTGGAACGCAGGACGGCCGTCCCATTGGGATAAACCAGAACCGGCTGCGGCAGAGCGCCATCGACGCAGAGGCACATCTGCCGCTCGATCCCTAAGCGCGTCCGCGCCAAGCGACAGATCGGATAGAGGAAGCTCGTGAGGGCGAAGCTGATGAGAGGGCTCACGGCGAGCGGGATGAAGAAGGACTGCCCAAGCTTCGAAAGGCTCACGGAGCCAGCCGCGACCACCCCGGCACCGACGAGGGATCCCGTCAGCGCATGGGTGGTGGAAATAGGAAACCCCGCCACCGTGGCGAGCATGACGGTGAGCGCGGCGCCGAGCCCGATCGCCAGGAGGAACGCAGGGTCGTGGGTGAGCGCATCAGGAATCAGGCCCTTCCCGCTAAACGCCCTGACAAGACCCCCGGAGAGCAGCACTGCCGCGCAGGAGCCGGCCAGCGTGGTGATCGTCGCCCACCAGAGGGAGCGACGATAGTCGGTCGTGCGGCTGCCGAAGAGCGTCGCGACGCCCTTGAAGTTGTCGTTCGCCCCGTTCACGTAGGCTAGGAAGATCGTCACAACAAGCAAGAGCAGCATGTTCGTTGCTGCGTTTCTGCGTTCCTGCGTGGGGCCTGGTCACGCACGACGCACGACGCAGAAACGCAGAGACGAGGGTTACTGCGCGGTGATGACGATGGTCCCGCAGCCGATGCGGCCGCCGGCGTTACCCGTCGGCTGGCCGAAGTCATCCACCTTTTCATGCAGGACGATCGCCCGCCCGCCCACACCGTACGCGCCCCCACTGAGCGTCACGCCGGGGAGACGGATCGTCAACAGCCCGTTCCCATCTTGGCCGACGTCAAGATTCCCCATGTCTCCCGGATGAGCCTTCGAGAGCCCATCCGACGGCAAAAACCCGTGGGGCGCGCCATCCGGGTTGAAATGGCCTCCGGCGGCATTGCCCTGGTCATCGCACGCGCCATACTGGTGGATATGGATGGCGTGCTTCCCTGGCGCAACGCCCATCACCTCAACGGTCACTTCCAGTCCTTGGGGTGAATCGATCAGCATGGCAGAACCGCTTACCGCAGAGCCTTCCGTCGTCCCCCGGAGTTCTACCGTACCAGTCTCAGCGAACACCCTCCCCGTTCCCAGGACAAGCCCCAACCCGACGAGCACCCCCCAGCCGTACCTCATAGTCTCCTCCTCGGTGGCTCCGCGGTCTCTGCGATTACTCTGCGGCCTCCGCAAGACCTACAGCTGACTGGCGTTCTGCGGTCTCTGCGGTTTGGTCATTGAGCAACCAATCGTAGTCGAGGAACTTGAGCTTCGGCTTGCGATCCCGAATGGCCTGGGCCTGCGCTGGGTCGAGGTAGGGGGCGATGACCGGAACCAGCGCCTCAGCGGTCAGCCGCCCCTCCGGCACAAAGTCCTTGGCGTACCATGTGAAGATCTTGGACACCCAGAGCACACTACCCCCCTCATCAAACCGCAGCCCCCGCGAGGGATCGGCGAGGAACCGCCGCGCCTGATCGCCCAATTGCTCGTCAATCCGCTCCGGGACATACGCCTCGTTCCGGAGAACCGGACAGCTCGACGAGGCGCAGACGAGCGCCATGTGAATGCGCCAGTCGCCCAGCGCGCGGCCCCTGGCCTCAATCTCGTTGAGCGTGAGCGATGCACCAGCGATGGGGTAGCGGATGGCGTCAAAAAATCCCTTGATGCCCTTGACCGACTTCACCGGGTAGTGGTCCAGCACCCCCTTGATGACGCAGGCGTTGTAGGCGTTGATCCAGAACGCGAGCCGCGCGTCCCGCGACAGCGACGTAACGTCAACGGTGGACACGCTCGCCAGGTAGCCATCGAGCGCGGCCCGATCCTCTTTCACCGCGGCATAATTGACCAACCCCGCCCCGTTCACGTACCGCTTCAGGATCGCGTCCCACGCGCTGTGGTCCACGCGCGGCTCCGCGCCAACCGGCCCCGCACAGCTTGCGAGAACGCAGATCCCCGTGATGAGACCCCGCCGCCACCCGCCACCCCTCATCGCTTCAGCGCCAGCAAGGTACTCAGAAGCCGCTTCACCCACGGTTTCAATGCGTTGGCCCGATGGAGATTCGCCAGCTTCTTGATGATTTCGGACTGCGTCGGGTAGGGGTAGATCGCGTTCGCCAGCGAGGAGAGCCCCTTGCCATTCGTCATCGCAAGCGTGAAGTACGTCAAGAGGTCGCCGGCGTGCGCGGCGACGACGGTGGCGCCGAGGATCCGGTCCGTCCCCGCTTTGAGGTGGACGCGGACGAATCCCTCGTCCTCCCCGTCGAGGATCGCGCGGTCGTTCTCCGACAACGGCATCGTGAGCGTCGTCACCGGGATCCCGCGCGCCTTCGCCTGCGGCTCGTAGAGCCCGACGTGCGCGATCTCCGGGGCGGTATAGGTGCACCACGGCACGACGAGTCGGCTCATGCGGTTGCGCCCCCAGAAGAGCGCGTTGATCATCGCCATCCGGCCCAGGGCGTTGGCCGTGTGGGTGAACTTGAACGGCGCGCAGATATCCCCCGCCGCGTAGATCCGAGGGTTCGTGGTTTGGAGCCTATCGTTGACCGTGACCCCGCCCTTGTCGTACTGAACCCCGGCGGCTTCGAGCGCGAGCCCTTCCACGTTCGGCGCGCGGCCCACGCCGACCAAGAGGGCGTCGCAGGCGACTTCCACAGACCGTCCCTGCTGCTCGAGGACGACGATCTTCGTGCCGTCCCGCACCTCCACGCGGAGGACTTTCGCATTCAAGAGCAGCTCAACGCCTTCCCGCTGAAAAGCCCGTTGGAGGAGCTGCGCGGTATCCGCATCCTCGCGGATCAGGATGTGCGGGGCCGTGTCGATCAGCGTCACCTGAGCCCCGAGCCGATGAAACGTCTGGGCCATCTCGCATCCGATGGGCCCTGCGCCGATCATGGCGAAGCGCTTCGGCAGCTCCGTGAGCTGGAAGAGCGTTTCATTGGTGAGGAAGCCGCTCTCCGTCAGCCCCGGGATCGGCGGGACGATCGCCCGCCCGCCCGTGGCGATCACCGCGCGGGAAAAGCGGAGGGTGGTCCCATCCACCTCGACGGTCTGCGGCCCGGTGAACCGTCCCTGCCCTAGGAACACCTCCACGCCCATCTCCTTGAGGTGGTGAACCGAATCGGCCGGGCTGATCTGGGCGCGCAGCCGTCGCATCCGCGCCATGACGGCTGGGAAATCCACGGTCGTTCCGGGAGCGACGCGGATGCCGTAGTCGGCGGCGCGCCCGATCTGAGCCGCTACCCGCGCGGCGCTGATGATCCCCTTGGAGGGCACGCAGCCTGAAATCAGGCAGTCGCCGCCGGTGAGGTGCCGCTCGATGAGCGCCACGCGTCCCCCCACCGCGGCGCATCCTGCCGCCGCCGTGAGGCCGGCCGTGCCGGAGCCGATCACGACGAGGTGGTAGCGCCCCCGCGGCGTCGGGTTGACCCAGCGCTCAGGATGGGAGTTGCCGACCAGCGCGCGGTTGTACTCGTCGTCCGGCAAGAGGCGCACGACTGAGCTAGAGTCTCTGGCGGAGCGATCGAGGGCTGTTGTCATGGCGCGCCCGGCAGCCCCGGAGACGCGCGTCGGGTGAGGCGGCGCTGCGCGAGGATCAACCCGATGATGAGCAGGACGGCAAGGAGCAGCTTCCACAGGTTTCGTGGGTCGGTGAGGGCGTAGCCGAAGTTTGCAAGCACAAACGCGCCGAGGGGCATGCCCAGGACCGTCCCGAGAAAATAGGGCGCGAAGCGCACACGGGAAAACCCCAATCCGTAGTTCTGCACATCGAACGGGAAGTTCGGAATGATCCGGATGAGGAGGACGGCTTTGAAGCTGTTGTCGCCCAGCCGCTGATTGAGGTCGGCGACGCCGCCCTTCAGCAGCTTCT
>JACPSR010000032.1 GCA_016193175.1 Candidatus Omnitrophota bacterium | reverse complement strand
TCGTCGTGTGGGCCCAGCCTACGTGTCCCGCCTGATTGAGTTCATTTCTGGTCCCGCGCCAGGCTGGCGACCTACTGTAGCTGCACGTTCTTCTGACAGCCTAAACCGATCATTGCAATGTTTAAAGCGATTGATAGAAGAATTTCCTTGGTCGCCCCATCCCCATGGCTCAAGGTAGGCCATATGACTTCTTCGATCACACGGCCGACATCGGGATCCGTGCCACCAGCCAGACGCTGGCTGAGCTCTTCGTGCAGCTCGCCCAAGGACTGACCGAGCTGCTAGTGGAGGACAGTGAGCTCAAACCGCAGCAGTCCCGACCGATTCAGTTGACGGCCGATGGTGCCGACTCGCTCCTCTTGGCGTGGCTTCAGGAGTTGCTTTTCTGGTTTTCGACAGAGCGCTTCCTGCCCGTGCAGTATGCGCTTGATGAGGTGACGGAGACCTCACTGCGAGGGGAGGTGCGCGGCGACATCTTCGATCCCGCGCGTGACGCGCAGGGGCGTGAGGTCAAGGCGATCACGCGGCATCTCCTCGAGGTGCGCCGCCGGGACGGCATGTGGCACGGCCAGGTCATCGTCGATATCTAACTGAACACCACAGAGAACACAGAAACAACACAGAACCACAGAAACAGAAAGGTTGAAATTTTCTCTGTGGTTCTGTGGAACTTCTGTGATTCTGTGGTGTGCAGTCAAATCCTACGTTCAACAAGATGAAAGAGCGCAGGTGGACGGGGCCGTTGGAAAAAATTGACGACTACCGGTGGCGGATTCCCCAGTCGTACAGCCCGGGGATGCGCGTTCCGGGCCTGGTCTTCGCCGATGAGAAGCTGCTGGCGGACATCAAGACCGACCAGTCGCTGCAGCAGGTCGCCAACGTGGCCCACCTGCCCGGCATCGTCAAGGTCTCCATGGCGATGCCGGATATTCACTGGGGTTACGGAGCTCCTATCGGAGGTGTCGCCGCCTTCGATGTCGAAAGCGGCATCGTATCGCCTGGGATGGTGGGTTACGATCAAAATTGTGGCGTCAGGTTAGTGCGGACCGACCTCACCGTGGAGGACGTCCAGCCGAAGCTGCGCACGCTGATCGCCTCGCTTTTCAACGACATTCCCTGCGGGGTCGGGATGAGCGGTGACATCCGCATCAGCAAGAAAGACGCCGATCGGGTGATGACTCAGGGGTCCCGCTGGGTCATCTCGAAAGGCTACGGCGTCGCTGAGGATGCGGCGCACACCGAATCGCAGGGCTGCCTCGATGGCGCGGATCCGTCGCAGGTCTCCGAGCGGGCGTTCCAGCGGGGGAGCGACCAGCTCGGAACGCTGGGCTCAGGCAACCACTTCCTCGAGGTGCAGGCCGTCGAGACCGTCTACGATGAGCAGGCAGCCAACGTGCTTGGGCTCCACTCGGGGCACGTCACGGTGATGATCCATTCGGGATCTCGCGGGTTTGGCTACCAGATCTGTGACGACTATCTCGACGTAACCGAGCGTACTATGGCGAAATACGGGATCTCAGTGCCGGACCGGCAGCTCGCCTGCGCGCCCATCAGCTCCGACGAGGGCCAACGGTACCTCGGCGCGATGCGCTGTGCTGCCAATTATGCCTGGTCGAACCGGCAATGCCTCATGCACCTCGCGCGCCTGACGTTCGAGCGCGTCTTCGGCAAGAGCTGGGAGCAGCTTGGGATGCACCTCGTGTATGACGTCGCGCACAACATCGCGAAGTTCGAGACACACCGCGTAGAGGGCCGTGATCAGACCGTGTGCGTCCATCGCAAGGGCGCCACACGTGCCTTTCCGCCAGGCCATCCGGAGACCCCGGAGGGCTACCGCGAGATCGGCCAGCCGGTTATCATCCCAGGCGATATGGGTCGCCACTCGTACGTCCTCGTCGGTACTCAGCAGGCGATGGAGGAAAGCTTCGGCAGTTGTTGCCACGGGGCCGGGCGCGTCATGTCCCGTTCGGAGGCGGTTCGGCAGGCCGCTGGGCGTTCCATCGAACAGGAGCTTGAACGGCAAGGCATCATCGTGATGGGGCGGGGCCGCAAGGGGGTCGCGGAGGAGCAGCCGAGCGCCTACAAGGACGTCAACGACGTCGTCCAGGTCGTCCACAACGCAGGCCTCGCCAAGCGCGTCGCGCGGATGCGCCCGATCGGCGTGATCAAAGGCTAAAACAGTCCATAGGCCATAGTCGATAGTCCATAGACAAATGATTGACCCCAAGCTCTTACGAGAACAACCAGACGTTATTCGTGAAGCGCTCAAGCGGCGTCACTATACTTTTGATCTCGAGACGCTCCTCAGTCTGGAGAAGCAACGTCGAGAGCTCTTAGCCGGGATCGAAATGCAGCGGCATCTACTGAAGCAAGAGTCAGATGAGTTCGCCAAGCAGAAGAGTGAAGCGGCTTCGTCGCGACCGCCGCTGCACTTAAAGGAACGCTCGAAGGGTATTAAGCGTTTAGAGGGGCAACTCAAGACCTTTGAGGAGCGTGTGGAAAGGGACCTGGCGTACATCCCGAACATTCCGCATGAGTCGGTGCCGGTGGGGGATGCCTCGGCGAATCGGGTCGTTCAAGCGTGGGGCGAGAAGCCGAGTCATGCGTTCCAGCCGAAGACGCATCTGGAAATCGGGCAGTCCCTGGGCCTCTTCGACTTCGAGCGGGCGGCCAAGGTCACCGGCTCCCACTTCCCGCTCTTTACCGGTCTGGGGGCTCGCCTTGAGCGCGCCCTCATCAACTGGATGCTGGATGTCCAGACGAAGGAGCACGGCTACACCGAGATCTCGCCTCCCTACCTCGTCAACCGCGCCTCGATGTTCGGAACCGGACAGCTGCCGAAGTTCGAGGAGGACATGTACCGGCTCAAGGACGACGACCTCTTCCTTGTGCCGACGGCCGAGGTGCCGCTGACGAACCTCCATCGGGACGAGATCCTCGACGAGACCCACCTGCCGCTCCGGTACACCGGGTACACCGCCTGTTTCCGCCGCGAGGCCGGCTCCTATGGAAAGGAGACCAAAGGGCTTGTGCGCGTGCACCAGTTTGACAAGGTGGAGCTCGTCAAGTTCACGAAGCCGGAGACCTCGTACGAGGAGCTTGAGCGGCTCGTCAAAGACGCCGAGACGATCCTCCAGCGTCTCGGTCTTCACTACCGGGTCGTGTGCCTCTCGACGGGTGACCTGGGTTTTGCCGCCGCGAAATGTTACGACCTCGAAGCCTGGGCGCCTGGCCTCGGCCAGTTCCTCGAGGTGTCGAGTTGCAGCAACTTTGAAGCGTTCCAGGCGCGGCGCGCCAACATCCGCTACCGGCAAGCGGAAACCAGGAAGGTCGCCCACGTCCACACGCTCAACGGCTCCGGCGTGGCGCTGGCGCGGACCCTCATCTGCCTCTTGGAGACGCACCAGCGCGCCGACGGGCGCGTGGTGATCCCGGAGCCGCTCCGCCCATATGTCGATGGCGCAGACCTCCTCTAGGTTCGTCACGCTGCTCGGCCGGCTCGTGAAGGTCGTGATGGTCGCCGTGGTGCTCCCCTTCGCCGTCTCGCTGCTCTTGAGCGTCCTCGAACAGTTGTACGTCCCCAGCGCTTCCGGATTCACAGTGCGCCAGTGGATCGTGTGGGGCGCCATGACCTACACGGGCGTTCATCTCTTGCTCTACCGTCCCGCGGCGCTCTTCCGCGTGAGCCACCGGATCTTTTCCGCTCTGGCCATCTGGCTCTTTGGGGGCCACGTCGCCAGCGTGGAAGAATCAAGCGGCGGGAAGGGAAAAAAGGGAGGCAGGGGCGCGCCCGCGGAGGCGCGGGCGCAAGGCTCGACGCTGGTCGCCGTCAGCCCCT
>JACPSR010000050.1 GCA_016193175.1 Candidatus Omnitrophota bacterium | reverse complement strand
GTTGGCGCTGCGCTACGCGCGCCAGTTTGCCCCGCCGCGGCTCATCGTGGTCGGCGGGTTGATCGGGACGGGGAAGAGCACGCTCGCCAAATCGCTCGCCGAATCCTTGGGGGCGATCTGGCTTCGCACCGATGAGATCCGGCTGACGGAATTTGCGCACCTCAAACAGCCCCGAGAAGGGTTTGCCGAGGGGCTCTATGCGCCGCGCGTCTCGGCGCTCGTCTATCAGCGGCTCATTGAGCGCTCCGCCGCACTCGTGCGTCACGGGCGGTCGGTGGTGTGCGATGGGATGTTTTCAAAAGCGGTCGGCCGAGAGGCGCTGCGAGCCGTCGCGAGGCGGCACGGCGCCTCGTTCCACTTCTTCGAGTGCGTCGTCCCGCGGGGGGTCGCGCTCCGTCGGGTGGCGCGCCGCTACGCCCGGAAGGCCGACCTCTCTGAAGCGCAGCCCGAGCACTATGACCGACTCCGCGCAGGCTTTGAGCCGGTGCGCGGCTGGCCGGAGCGCGATTGGAGCTGGCTCTCCGATCATCGTGCTCCCGTCGCCACATATCAGGCAGCCCTCGTCGCCCTGCGGCGCGCCTGGAGCCTTCCCTAGCTGCAAGCCACAAGCTGCAAGCTGCAGCTTGTAGCCTGTCGCTTGGGCTTGCAGCATGCAGCCTGGACTTGCGCCTATGACGCTGGTTATAATGACCGAGTGGACGTCCTGCTGAAGCGATGGAACAACTCACGCGAGGAGGCTGCGATGTCATGGAGGGATGCTGCGATCCGTATCTTTGACCGGCTCTTGGGGATCGAGCCGCTCTACGCCCACTGCGATGTGCCCTGCGGTATCTACGACCCTCACCTGGCCGCGGTGTCCGCCAAGACGGTGCATACGATGAATAAGAAGCTGACGGATCTCCCCGCGCCCGGCCCGTCGCCGCAGGAGAGCCTTGAGCACCGCAATGCCATCGTCCGCATGGTCCAGACCAAAGAGACCCACGCCCAGCTCTGCAAGCAAGAGCTCCTGATCCTCTGGAGCGATTACTTCAAGCCAGAGCACCTCTCGATGTTCCCGGACCTCCACGACGCGTTCTGGAAGGCGGCGAAGCTGTGCTCCTACAACAAGCAGCACGTCGATCTCGCCAAGTCGCAGGAGCTCATGGATGTGGTCGCGAAGATCAGCGACATGTTCCAGAAGGCCGAAGCCGCCAAGAAGAAGTAGAACTACCACACCACAAAAGCCCGCAGAGACATGAGGGATTTTGGGGACCGTCTCTGTGCTTCTGTGGCTCTCGTTCTGTGGTTTCTGTGGTGTAGATGACGGGGCTCTTAGAATGATTCCGGGCGTGAAGTTGATGCGCGTTGAAGGGTGCAGCATGGAGCCGACGCTCTCAAGCGGCGACCTGGTCCTCGTGAACGAACGGGCGTATCGTGTTCGCCCCCCTCGGCGGGGTGAGCTCGTCGCCGCGCGGCCCGCCACGTCCGGCGACCGCGCACTCGTCAAGCGGATCACGGGCTTGCCGCGCGAGCGCCTGGAGGTGGCAGGGCGATCCTGGCAGCTTGGTGAGAACCAGTATTTTCTCTTGGGGGACCAGCCGGACCAGAGTCGCGATTCCAGGAGTTTCGGCCCGGTGAGCTCTCGGGAGCTCATGGGGCCCATCCAGTGTCGGCTCTGGCCTCGGCCGAAACGGGTGGTTCAGTGACGATCGGCGAAGACGTTGCCTTATGAAAAAGCTGCTCGTGGGTGTCCTCGTGCTCGTTGCCATCTTCGTCGCTGGGCTTGGGATCTTCATCGCTACCTTTGACGTGGACCGCTACCGCCCGATGCTGGCGAGCAGGCTTCAGGAAGCGATCGGCTGTCCGGTGTCGTTGGAGCGCCTCTCGCTTGGGTGGCGCAACGGGCTCGCCATCCAATGTCAGGGGTTGTCCATCTCCGACCCGATCGCGGCGGTGCGCGAGCCGCTTGTCCGGGTGGAGTCGGCCAACGCGCTTGTCCGCCTCCTCCCGTTGCTTCGAAAGGACGTGCAAGTCGCTTCGGTGGTCTTCCGGCGTCCGCGCCTCCGCGTCGCGCGCGACGCCCAGGGCCGCATCAACCTTTCGGGGTTGGCGGCCATCGCCGGCCCGGCGGCTGCTCCGCGCCGATCGGTGAAGACCGGTGGAGCCACCGTGTCGCTCACGATCGCTTCGCTGCGCCTTGAAGACGGGACGCTCCAGTGGACCGACGCGCTGACACGCCCACCGACCGAGTTGTGGATCAGGCAGTTGGATGTGACGGCCAGTCACATCGCTCCCGGACAGCCGATGGACCTTGAGGCGAGGGGAGCCCTTGCGGCGGATGTCCCAAACCTGCGCCTCAGCGGCCGGCTCACGCTTCCGAGCCGTGCCCACCCCGGCTCGGTGGAGCGCGGCCGACTGGCGATTGAACGTCTGCCGCTTGAGCAGGTTCTGCCGCCCGCGCGGCCGGGCGAGCCGCAGCTCCAGGGGAAGCTGACGGTGAGCGTCCAGGGGAGTGTGGCAACGCTCGATCCGTCACAGCTCGCGCGCGCGATTTCAGGCGAGGGCAACCTGGGGTTAGCCGAGGCGCGGATGGCGAACCTCAACGTCCTCCGCGCCGTGTTTGAGCGGTTCTCGATGCTCCCCGGGCTCGTGGAGGCGCTTCAGGCCCGCTTGCCCCCGGCCTATCAGGCCAAACTCGCCGAGTCTGATACCGTCTTCGAACCCATCGATCTCGCGTTGCGCGTCGAGGAGGGATCGCTGCGGTTTGAAGATCTGCGCGTGCGCTCGGACACGTTTGAGCTGATCGGCACCGGGTCCCTCGGCTTGGACGGCAACGTGGACATCCGCTCGACGCTGCGCATCGAGCCAACCCTGTCAGCCGCCATCTTCAGGAGTGTGGAGGAGCTGCGAACGCTCGCCAACGCCTCAGGCGAGCTGGAGGTTCCCTTGGCCATCCAGGGCCAGGCGCCACGCGTTGCCGTCCGTCCCGATCTCCGATACGTCGCTTCGCGGATCGTGGTGACGACTGCAGTCGATCTCATCGGCCAGCTCCTCCGCAAGGACAC
>JACPSR010000049.1 GCA_016193175.1 Candidatus Omnitrophota bacterium | reverse complement strand
TGGATCACCCTGCCCGCTTCGGTGGCCGAGGCGCCTCGCCGCACCGTCCACGCGCGCACCTCATCCGCCCCGACGGTGAAATAGGCGATGAGGCCCAGCGCCTCGTAGCTCACGCGGGTGAGGCGATCGATCGCCGATTCGGCGAGGCCAAGGTCCCGCAGGAAGGCGGCGCGCTCCTCGGCGTCATCGAGCCGGGACAGCTCCTCTTCGATCTTCGCCGAGACCTGGACGAGGTGGACCGCGTGGCGCGCGTAGCGCTGGGTCACCGCGTCAAGCACACGGTGATCCTGCAGGGCGTCTTCGCTGACGTTCAGGATCACGAGGAGCGGCTTGCGGGTCAGCAATGGCGCCCCGCTGAGCAGCTTGCGCTCTGCCTCTTCAAGCGACAGCGTCCTCAAGGGAAGGCCGGCGTCCAGGTGAGCCCGCAGCTTGGTGAACAGCGCCTGTTCCTTCGAGCAATCGACGCCGGCGCGCCGGGCGTGTTCTTTCGCCATCCGCTCGAGGCGCTTCTCAACGAAGAGCAGGTCATTCAAGATCAGCTCCGCGTCGATCGTCCCGAGGTCGCGGATCGGGTCCACCGACCCCTCCAGGTGAAAGACCGTCTCGTCATGGAAGGCCCGCACGACCGCGCCGAGCGCGTCAACGAGCTGCAGCGCCTTGAGCAGCTCCCGGTTGTTGGCGGAGTCTTTGGTCATGTCCGGCATCAGCAACCACTGAATGGTGGCCGGGGTCACTTTCTTGGGGCGGTACATCGCCGCCAGACGCTCAAGCCGTGGATCGCGGACAGGGGAAATGCCCGGGATCGTCCCGCCGTTGCTCGACGACGTCGCCCCCGCATCGACGTTCGTCAGGAGGCGAAGGAGCGTCTTCTTGCCGGCCTGGGGAAGCCCGATCAACGCCATGTGCATCCGTTCAATAGTGGCGGTGTGCCACTCCTCCGCCGTGCCGGCGACGCGGGCGGTGCCGATCGTGCTGATCCCGGGGGTGGTGTGCGATCGCTTTCTTGTAGTCGAAGTTGGGCAGCGTCACGCGGGGGAGCGTGCGGTTGAGCACCCGTTCGATCTCTTTGACCATCGGCTCCTCGTCGTGATCCGCCAGGGTGAAGGCGTCGCCGGTCGCTTCCACGCGGGCGGTGCGGCCGATCCGGTGGATGTAATCGTCCGGCGTATTGGGGATGTCGAAGTTGATGACGTGGCTGATGTCGTCGATATCGATTCCCCGAGCCGCAATGTCGGTGGCCACCATGACCTGGCTGCGGCCACGACGAAACTGTTCCAGCGCGTGGAGCCGCTGGCTCTGGCTCCGGTCCCCGTGGAGGACCGACACCCGTAAGCCGCGCCGCTCCAGCGTCTGCGCGAGGCGGCTGGCGTAGTGCTTGGTGCGGGTGAACACGAGGACCGAGGTCATGCCCTGCCCCCGGAGGAGCTCCAGGAGCAGCTCCGTTTTCAGGTGGCGCGGCACGGGGTACACGGCGTGGCGAATGCCCACCGGCGGCGTGGAGCGCTGGCCGATCTGGATCGTCACGGGACGGTCGAGGATCTTGTGCGTGAGGGTGAGGATCTCCACCGGCATCGTCGCCGAGAAGAGGAGGTTCTGTCGCTTGGGCGGCAGAAGGCTGAGGATCTTGGTGATGTCGGGGAGGAAGCCCATGTCGAGCATCCGGTCGGCCTCGTCGAGGACGCACACCTTCAGATCGATGAAATCGATGCGCCCGGAGTAGATGTGGTCGAGCAACCGGCCCGGCGTCGCGGAGATGATATCCACCCCCTGGGCGAGCGCCTTGATCTGCGGCTCCATCGGCACCCCGCCGAAGATGGCCGCCCCTTTGAGGTGGACATGGCGCGAGAGCGCCTTGAGATGATCCATGGACTGGAGGGCCAACTCGCGGGTCGGGGCCACGATGAGCGCGCGGACGTGTTTTCGGCCCGGCTGCTGGAGGAGCTTGTGGAGGATCGGCAGGACGAAGGCTGCGGTCTTGCCGGTGCCGGTCTGCGCGCAGCCGATCACGTCTCGGCCCGAGAGGATGACGGGGATGGCCTGCGCCTGGATCGGGGTCGGGCGGATGAAGCCAAGATCATGGATGCCTCTGAGCAGATCAGGATGGAGGTGCAGGGAGTCAAAGGTGATGTCCCCTGTCCCCGCTTGATATCCTCCACCGTCGGGTCGGACGGCAGCCCTGCTGTGATCGTGAGCCGAACGGCCCGCGTCCGCTTTCTCCCCAGGGGATGGAGGCACCATCAGATTCCCCGGCCGGGCTTGGCGGAAGCCTGCAACATGCCCGATGGTTCCCCTGCCCCTTCTCGGACTATCGGTGGCGCAAACGAGCGAGGGGCTGGCGTCGCCGGAGTCAGCGGACGCCGGCGAGTCAGATGCCACTCACGCAGGATCGGCATGAACGACAAGAGGATCACGATGCCGATGACCCAGTGGAGGTGTCGCTCGATGTCCGGAATGGCTCGCCCCAGGTAATACCCGGCGAGCGTCATGCTCATCACCCAGCCGATGCCGCCGCCCACGTTGAAGGGGAGGAAGGTGCGGTAGCGCATCCTCCCCACGCCGGCGACGGTCGGTGCGAAGGTCCTGATGATGGGCACGAACCGCGCCAGGACGATGGTCTTGGCCCCGTACTTCTCGTAGAAGCGTTGGGTCCTGACCAGGTGATCCTTATGGAAGAAACGGGAATCGTCTCGGTTGAACACGCGAGGCCCGAGATGATAGCCGATGGCGTAGCCGGTGCTGTCACCGGCGATGGCGGCGAGGCTCAACAGGATGATCAACAGCCAGATCTTGAGGGGGCCTTCCCCTGCGCTCACGAGGCCGGCGGTCACGAGCAAGGAGTCGCCTGGAAGAAAAAATCCCGCCAGGAGCCCGGTCTCGGCAAACACGATCCCGACGAGGACGGCATAGCCGCCCCAGCGGATCAGCTCGTCAAACCGATAGAGATGCGACCACAGCTCTCCCATGGCGTCACAATCGTGCAGGTATTGTCACACAAGGGAGCGCTGGGAGCAAGCCTAAGTCAGTGGTCAGTGATGAGTGACCAGTGATGGGTGAACAGCTCGACCCCGCCAGGGCTCAGCGTCACCCCCACACGGGGTTCGTCTCGTCCCGTCTCACGTGGGGTTCTCGTGACGCGCAAGACAGACGGCCACCCGCTCCTTGAGCTCTTCGGGCTCGAAGGGCTTGACGATGTAGTCCTCCGCCCCAAGGTCCATGCCGCCCTTGACATGGTCGGCGAGGCCCAAGGCGGTCAGGAAAATGACGGGAATCTTCTGCGTCTTCGGATCGGACTTGAGGCGGGCGCAGACTTCTCGCCCCTTCATCTTGGGCATCATGACGTCGAGCAAGATCAGGTGAGGCGCCTGCTCCTTCGCGATGCGGAGCCCCTCCTCACCGCTCTCCGTCGTCAGCACCTCATAGCCCCAACTCTGGAGGCGCCTGGAGAGGATCTGGAGGATGTCGCGCGTGTCGTCGATGATGAGGATGCGCTTGCGCTGCGGCTCAGCGTTCATCGTGACACCTCCCCCTGGGCCGTGATCTCGCAGCTCGTCTGGCCGTCTCTCGGTACGATGGGGCGACTCTCAGCCATGGCCTGCTCCCCCCTTTCTCCTCAGGAGACCCCAAGGCGCGATGGGTCTATTGTAGCATGACCGCCCGCTCGGTGCGGCTCGATCAACCGACTGCGCGCCACTTCGAGCAACCGCTCAGGGGTCTCCCCATCGAGCGGGAACACGGCGCTGGCCAGGTGGACGTTCAGCTGGCTCGACCGTAAGACCTCGCGCAACCGCCGACCCATCGCCTCCAGACCCGCCTGATTGGTGACCCCCACGATCACGAACGTCAGGTCATCCAACCAGACGAACTGGTCGCCTCGATGGGTATGCCGACGCAGCATGAGCTCCGCCTGACGGATCATCTCCTTCGCCGTGGGTAGCGTCAGCCCGGCATCTGCGGGGACCGCCAGCAGGAGCCCAAACTGGCCCTCCTCATACCCCGCCTCTTCCTCGGCCCTGTGACAGATCTCCTCGAACAAGAACCGCTCCGATGCAATGGGCAGCGAAAACGTAAAGGTCGTGCCGTGACCCTCGGATGACTCGGTGCGAATGGCGCCCCGGTGACGCTCGATGACCTGCCGGCAGAACGCCAGTCCCAGCCCGCTCCCTTGCGATCCCGGGGCTTCAGGCTGCTGGATGTGGGTGAAGGGTTGAAAGAGGCGTGCCTGTTGCTCCTGCGAGATCCCAGGGCCTTGATCGTGGACGGACACCTCCACGACGCCATCGCGGGCGCGGACCTCGATCAGGACCTCAGTGTCGCTGGGCGCATGGCGCAGCGCGTTGCGCAGGAGATGATCCATGACCTCGCGGATCGCTTTGGCATCCATATACACCGGAGGCAAGGTGGCGCAGGAGAGCCGGACCGTGCAGGACGGCGTCATCGACTGCCAACCGTCGCGGATCTGGCGCAGCAACGCCGTCAGATCATCAGCCTGGCGCTGAAGGGGACGCCGACCCGACTTGAGCAGTGAGAGATCGAGGGCCTCCTCGGTGAGGTTGACGAGCCTCAGGGCATTCTCTTCCATCGTCCGGACAAACGGCTGCTGCTCGTCGCTGATGGGACCCAGCGTGCCATCGCGTATCAACCCGATGCACTCGCGGATTGAGGTGACCGGGGTCCGGAGCTGGTGGTTGATCGTCTCAAGGAAATCGTCTTTCATGGTCGAGAGCTGATCGAGCTCGGCGTTGAGCCGTTCCAACTCCACGATCTGCTCCCGCAGACGACGTTTCTGCTCTTCCACCTGCTCCGCCAACTGATTGAAACCCGACGCGACGACCGCCAGCTCGTTCGAGTACCGGCCCGGCAACTTGGACAGCTGGCCCGTCCGCTGCATCGCTCCGATGCCGTCCGCAATCTCTTGCAGGGGGGTCGTGATCAGGTGCCGGTGGAGGAGAGCCCCAATGAGAAAGAGCAGAACGCCGCTGAACATCACGACAAGCTGCAGCTGGCTTGCCCGGATCACCGCCAAGATCGACCGCCCCTCGGCCTCTGTTGACAGTGATTGGATGAACGTGCGGAGCGCTTGGGCGTCGCGGCTGAGCTCCTGTTGGAGACTGACGAGGCCTTCGAGGCTCCTCGCGGCCTCGCCACCCGTGAGGGTGTCGAAATGCGCCCAATACCGTCCAACGGCCGCCATCGCCGTCTTGAGACGGTGCAGCATGCGAAGATCCCGCACGGCCTTCACCTGGAAGAGCCGGTCCTCGCTGAGGACGAGGGTCCCGCC
>JACPSR010000066.1 GCA_016193175.1 Candidatus Omnitrophota bacterium | reverse complement strand
GCCTCCAGAGGTAAAAGAGCGGATACATGAGCGGGCGCACGAGCGCGCGCAGGATCGGCATGAAGATGTGCACGATCGGTTCGAAGACATCCGTGACCGTCATGAGGACCGCCATGACCGTCGGGAAGACGTGCGCGACCGGCGCGAGGATGTCCGAGATCGGCGCGAGGATGTGTGGGACGCGCGGCATGACGGTGGCAGGCGCGACAGGCTGGAGGACGTGCGGGACCGCCGCGAGGATGTCCGCGATCGACGGGAAGATGTCCGCGACCGTCGGGAAAACGTCCAGGACCGCCGCGAAGATGTGCGGGATCGTCGCGAGAACATCCATGACCGACGGGAGAATCGGCACGATCGACGGGAAGATGTCCGCGACCGGCGTGAATCCCCAGGGCCTCGTCCCGGTCAACGGGAGCATAGGGACCTGGGTGTCCGCGATCATGGCCAGGGTGTGGGCCGCGGGATGGGCCAGGGCGGCGCGCACCGCAGCCCCAATGCGCAAGGCGCGATCCGCGGCGGCGGTGGCAGTGGACCGCGCGGGGGCGGCGCTCGAGGCGGGGGCGGCGGCCGGCGGGGACGGTGAAGTGCTCCCTCCACCCGCTTCACAGAGAGCCTGTATGGGATGTGGTATACTACCCCTCATCGATGGCCATGTTGATGCACCAGGAGCGCGAGGAGGAGGAAGAGGTCATTCAAGCGGTCCTGCGGGGGGACGTGGATCGGTACGCGGAGCTGGTGGACAAGTACCAGGCTTGGGCGCTCAGGGTGGCGTTCAGCCTGTTGGGGAACTATGAGGATGCCCGGGATGCTTCACAGGAGGCGTTTGTCAGCGCATACCGATCGCTGGGACGGTTTCGCGCCAGCGCCGCATTTTCCACCTGGCTCTACCGCATCGTCGTCAACGAGTGCAAGGATGCCTACAAGCGGCGGGCGAGATCGCCCATGGTGGTGGCGAGTGTCGGGGGTCCGAGTGGCGAGGTCGAGGAGTCGACGCTGTTTGTGGATGTGGATGACCCCACAGGCAATCCGAGCGATCAGTTGGCGAACCGGGAGCTCTCGCGCCGGCTCAGCGGGGCCATTGGGGAGCTTCCGATGAAGCAGCGAACGGCCTTCGTCCTACACCACCTCCACGGCCTCAGCCTGGAAGAGGTGGCTGCGGTGATGGGTTGCCGGGTTGGCACGGTGAAATCGCACGTGTTTCGCGCCACGGAAGGGTTGCGCGCGCAACTCAGTCCCTGGCTGAACGAGGAGACCCTGTGATGCTGTTCACCACGTGGTTGCAGGCCTGGTTGAGTCGCCATCCCCTCAAGGGGCCGTCCGGCGTTGAGCGCGCGCGCTTTACCGACGAGGTCATGGCCAGGGTCAGGGCGCTTGGCCTGACCTCGAAGGAGATCCTGGCGGCCGATCCGCTGCGTCGGTGGGTTCCCTGGCCGCGGTTCGCCCTGGCGATCGCGACGGCGTCCGCGACGGTTGCCTTGGTCGTGGGGGTCGTCGACCACTCGAACCGTCAACTGGCCACGGGCATTGCCAGAGACGCTCGGTTGCTGGCGACGCTCGATGAGCGGGACGGGGACCTGGTGCTGGACGACGACGTGGATATACTCCACGACGAGCTCGCCATGACTGACACCATCGTCTTGGCCGAGCAGGCATCGAGCGATGAAGAGTGGCTGGCGCAGACCCTCGAGCTCCTCGACCAACTGGACGAAGGCCTCCCCTCGGAGACCGCCAGCGACGGAGTTGAAGAGGACTGGCTCGATGAGCTCCGGCTCTTAGACGAGAGCGACCTCCCCACGTAACTTTCGTGCCGCGGAATTTATGCTCACCTCCCGGTACAAGCCGCGCCTCAATCGGCTCCTCGACCCCCTCGCGCGTCGCCTCGCGCAGATGGGCGTCTCGCCCGCAACGCTGACCCTGCTGGGACCGCCGTTGGGTTCGCTGGCATGCGCCTTGTTCGTCCGCACCCGCGCCGTGGCGCCGTTCTGCGTGGCGATGGCGGTAGTGGGGTGTTTCGACGGGCTCGATGGGGCGGTGGCCCGCGCGAGCGGACGGGTCACGAAGCTCGGCGCCTACCTCGATGCGATGGCCGATCGTTACGTGGAGATCATCGTCGTGCTCGCCGCCGCCGTCGTGACCGGCTACTGGGCGCTGTCGATGGTGGCGCTGGCGGGCTCCCTGCTGGTCAGCTACGCGAAGGCGCGGGCCGCGATGGAAGTCCCCGTGTCCAACCTGGAGTGGCCTGATCTCATGGAACGCGCCGAGCGCAGCATGCTCTTCCTCGTCGGGCTGGCCGCCGGCGCCGTCGTGCCCTGGCGGCCTCTCGGGAGAGACCTCTTCTGGTGGACGCTTGCCCTCCTCGCGATCCTGCTCTCCGTGACCGTGCTCCAGCGCATCCTCCGGGCTCGCCGCCTGATCCTCGATCGCTCGTGACACGCCCCAGTGCGAATAAGCCTTGACAAGTCGTTTTTTTATGTTAAAAAACACCTATGTATCCGCGGGTGATCCAACCGTCTCGCCAGAGTTTCTTCCTGTTCGGGCCGCGCGGGGTGGGGAAAACCGCCTGGCTGCACCGGCAGTTCCGTGACGCGCTGTTCTTCGACCTTCTGGACCACGCCGTGTACACCGAGTTGCTCGCCGCGCCGCAGCGGCTTGGCGACCGTATCCCGCACGGACACAGAAATTGGGTGGTTGTGGATGAAGTTCAGCGCGTGCCGGAGCTGCTCAACGAGGTGCATCGGCTGATAGAGTCGCGGCGGTTGCGGTTTGTGCTGACGGGGTCGAGCGCGCGCAAGCTGCGGGGGCGTGGCGTCAATCTGCTGGCCGGCCGCGCCCTCACCCGCCACATGCATCCCCTGACGGCGGTGGAGCTTGGCAAGCACTTCGACTTACAGCGTGCGCTTCGCTATGGGTGCCTGCCGCTGGCGTGCACCAGCAGGAACCCGCAGGCCTATCTCCAGAGCTACACCGCCACCTATCTCCGCGAGGAAGTGCAACAGGAGGGGTTTGCCCGCAACATCGGTGCGTTCAGTCGTTTTCTGGAAGCCGCCAGCTTTTCTCAGGGAAGCGTCTTGAACATGGCGGCCGTGGCCCGCGACTGCGCCATCTCAGCGAAAGTCGTCGAAGATTACTTCAGCATCCTCGAAGACCTGCTGATTGCCATACGCCTGCCGGTCTTCGCGAAACGCGCGAAACGGCGCCTGATCACGCACCCGAAATTTTACTACTTCGATGCCGGGGTATTCCAAGCCGTTCGCCCGCGCGGGCCGCTGGACGCCCCGGAGCAGATTCACGGCGCGGCGCTGGAGACGTTGTTCTTGCAGCAGGTGCGAGCGATCAACGACTACGGGGACCTGGGGTATCGTTTGCACTTCTGGCGCACGGCGACGGGTGACGAGGTGGATTTCGTGCTCTATGGCGAGCGCGGTCTGCGCGCCTTCGAGGTGACCATGGCCGACCGCATCCGTCACGACGATCTCAGCGGGTTACGCCGGTTTCGCGAGGATTTTCCGCAGGCCAAGGTCTTCCTGCTGTACCTCGGCCGTCGCCGTTGGCATGACCGTGGCGTCGACGTGGTGCCGTTCCTGGATTGCGTGACCACCCTCCATCAATGGGTGTGACCCTGGGAGGATGGGGGCAGCGTGCGAGTCTGCCGGCGGGGGTCGTCCCTGCGACGTGTGAAGCCGCGCTGCTCCTGCCGTGCGCCTGGGCGGTGAGCCGACCGTAGCAGAAATTGCCATTAAAAGAACTACGGTTCTTTTTCTCAGCATCTTATCCCCCGCCTAACTTGTGCTCGGAGGCGCCGTTACTACAAGTGCCAGTATAAGGTTTGGTTGGACCGGCGATGCCATTCAGCTCTCCTTTTTGTTGAGCGGAGAGTGCCCCTTACTCAGATGTCCGTTGACGGTAAGTATTCAAATCCGCCTCGGTTACTTGTTCAGGAGGCACCAACTTGTAATGCTTCTCTGCAGTAATACTGACGCCGTTCTCGCTCTGCTCAAACTCGAATAGGGCGATCAGGTTGTCCTGCATAAACTGCGCAGCAATTGGTCGGCAAACCAACAAAGGAAATTTTTGAGCGCACACGCCGAAGTCCTGTTCGATCTGCACGATGCTTAGCCTATCAGTACCCCCCTTAGCCTGTATCGGAAAGACGTAGTGAATCCCCTTCCTATCGACGCCGACGTAGATTTCGTCGGTCTCTACCTGTCCCATTTCGGGCACCGTTGTCCGCAGGTGGTTCTGAAGGGAGTAGCAGGTAACGCCAGTGAAAATGTCGACGAGCCGGTTGTAGCGCACTTTAGCTAGCAGCGCTTGTTCGTCGTTGAAGGCGTACTTAGCGACGATGCCTGGAGTGGCATCAGGCACCTTCGTTGCGCTCATGCTCGGATTCGGGACGAGAGGTGTGTTGGGCACGAGGACGAAGCGGTACTTGCTCCGCCCTCCTGGTCGAATGATCCACGCCTCGCCTTCACCAGCCGTGGCCTGGATCCTGGCTGGTAGGGCTGCACGGTATCGAAAGCTGTAGACCAGGTCTCCCAGGTTCTTGGGCAAGTCAACCTTGAGGGCTTTGCCGAACTTGACGATTTCCTCCCGCTCGAAATCCACTTCCCGCATGCCAAGCTTGAATTTTGAGCGGAAGAGCTTCTCGATGATCGACGCGTAGATTTTCTGTCGGCTCACGAGGCTACCCTTCTGTGGTCTCTCTTACCCGGCCAGCGGAGGAGTACGACCTCCTCACGCAGTTGTGCTTTCGTTGCAGTGGCCAGCCGAGTCCGAAACAGATCAACGCCCATCACTTCGTAACCCAGCGACCGAGCGATGCCAGCTAGAAGTTGCCCGGTCCGAATCATCACACGGAGGTACGAGGCTTGGTCCCCAACGACGTAAGCGAGTCGGGCGCCTGGGCGCAGTATGGTGCGGAGGTCTGAAAGATGACGGGCCATGCCTCCAAAGTACAACTTTGTGACCCGGGCATATTGACGCTCAAAGCCGGAGGTTTTGCCAAGCTCGATGCGCCTTTTCTCGATGGCGTGAGCGATTCGTTGAATTTCTTTATGGTCCGCTACCAGGAGGTCATCCTGGTCGTTCCTGTACACGCTGCGGGTATTAGATCGCACTAATTCCTGCTTGACCAAGCGCAAATCCTCCTTGTTACGGATAAACCCTAGCAGCACCGACTCAAGACGAGTGGTTCGAGTATAATCTTTCTCATTGGGATAGGGGGGCGACGTGATTACGGCGTCTACTGAACTTGGCTCCAAGACACTGCTCAGACACCTCGAGTCGGCTCGGTGAACGATGGACCTAGTATGAGCCTTGGCTGTTAAGACACGAAGATCGTCTACCATTTCTCGGATGCCACTCAACCAAGGCGCGACTACCGGAGCATCAGATTTCGCAGGACCTATGCCCACCTCCGGGCCGAAGTGCAGATTGCTAATTCGGAAGACAATCGCCTTGGCCAAAGCTAGTCGCTCATGCTCACTGTACCGCTCGTCTTCATACTCCCTCAGAGTCTCAAGGAGCGTCAGCGTCTTGTGCAGTGGTAGCGAGCTAATGGAATCTTTTAGGAGGAGTTTTTGTACTTCTTCCGAGAGCGTCCTCAGGTTGGTGGTGGGGGGCCTTCGGCCAGTGTGAAACAACGGCAAAGGCTCTTCATCATCAAGACCATCTGCTTCAAGTCCTTCCAATGCAAGGTCTGCAATCTTGCGAGCATGTCCCATGAGGCTATCTGGGTCGACATTCCAGTTCACCTTAACCCGACTCGCGAAACACGCCATCGGGTTGGATTCGACGCCTACGCTCGCAATGCCCAGTTTCTTGCATTCGACCAGCGTTGTGCCAGTACCGCAGAACGGATCAAGAACGCAATGGCGGGAGTTGAGATTGAAGCGCTTCAGGTAGTCACGTACCAGATGCGGGGGGAAGGACAAGACAAATCGATACCAGTTGTGGGCGGCAAGATCTTCTGCCCTGAGCTTATTGTTCTCTGGACGTGCCTCACGAGTTGTTTTGTTTGGCGATTGAATGAGTATTTTCATGTGCAACTCGCAATGGGTCAGTCAATTATATCAGGGCTGCTAGAAATGACAAACCTCCGCCTTGTGGGCGGAGGTTTTGATTCTTTTAGCGTGCCAGTTCCCCCTCCAAACGTAGCACGTGATTAAGTTGTACGCCTAATTCTAGAACGAGGCAGGATCGAAGTCAACCACATTTACGCAGCCGGAATTGTATACTTGCCGCAGCAAAATAACGGGGGACTAGGGCCGGCGGTGCAGGAAACCGTCTGCGATGTAGACGCCAATCCAGTAAAGTACCCAGGGGAGAACTGTGAAGGCGATAAGAAACGGCCACCGATAGCTGGCTGCGGTTGGATCAAACGCAGTACCCAAAAAAGCGAAGAGGCCGAAGAGGCTACTGAATACCAGGCAAAGTCGAAAAAATCCTCTTCGAAGATTCAGCCGACTCATGACTTGGGTTTCTTTAAAGGTTTTGTACGGAGCAGTCTTCGGAGCACATCGTCAGGTTGAAGCGGATACAGCGAAAACCGTTCAGTTTTCTTAATTAGCTTGCGCTTTGGCCGTTTCCCCATTGGTGAGATCACGATACATCAACCGCTTTCCCTCTGCAAGCCGTAAGGCTGTTTCAACGCGCTCCGCGTCCGTTATCTTCCGCGTGTCCCATCGAAAGGCAAACTCATCCGAGTAGCGCCCCAAGTGCTTGCGCGAGACATGGTGGAAGCTGCCCATCAATCCACGTTTGAGGAGCGCAAAGAAGGACTCGCAGTTGTTGACATGGACTGCGCCCCTGACGTACTCGCGCTTGCTGTGGACAACCGCATGGTGTTGGAAAAAGACCTCATCGACGTTCCGGTAGGACATAAAGTCATCCGTCATTACGGTCGATTCAATATCCACGTTATCTCGTAATACCTTCATCAGGTTCTTTGCCGATACCGCCTTGACAACCCGCGTTCTCGCTTTTCCGTCGCGTTGAATGACCGCCACGACCGGAGCTTTCTTAACCGTACTACGCCCCTGGTGTTGATTCGAGGCCTTGCCCCCCACATACGTTTCGTCTACCTCAACTGTTCCCGTCAAGAGTCCCCCAGGCGACCGCAGCGCTTCTCGAATCCGATGACAGAGAAACCACGCCGTCTTATAGGTGACGCCAAGCATCCGCGACACCTGCAATGCGCTCATCCCCTTCTTGGAGGCGCAGAGTGCAGATGGACGGCTTGGAGCCACTTCGAGAGCGGGACGTGGCTGCGCTCAAAGATCGTGCCAGTGCGGACGGTAAACTGCTTGCGGCACCGGTTGCATTGGTAGAACCCCTGTCGTTTGCCGTTGAGCTTCGTGACTTGATGAAGGCGGCAGAACGGGCATTGAGCGCCGTCTGGCCAGCGTAGGCATTCTAGGTGGGTTCTGGCTTGTTCTTCAGTCAACGTAGTCATGGACAACTAGGCTCCATATCGGGTAAAATAACAATGCTTGTCGCACTCGGGCGGGGAAGTGGGAGGCACTGGCTAAGAGATTCACCCCCACTCCCCGCTCTTTTGTATCGGCTGCCGAGTCAGCCCCCTCCTGGCGGTTCCATTGGAACCTCCGTGTTATCCACTACTTCTCTAACTTTTCCATGAGTACGTTTTCCCCACCAGTACTGATCGTCCACTGGTCCTTGCCCCGGCTTTCCACATAGCCATACTTTCGCTTGGCATCGTAGACTGCAATTCGCATAAGTCGAGGCTTCTTGAATCCGCACAAGCTAAACCAGTCTTCTAGCTCTTTGATGCTAACGGCATTCTTCTTCTCAATTTTGATGGCGTGATAAATAAGTGCCGCGATTCTCTCGTAGGTATTGGCTAACGGAAGGGATTTCGCAAACTCTCTGATGGCAGGTTTCCTGCCTGAAACTAGAGGGTGTTCACCCTGCCCCCGTTCTCCTGCTCGGGCTTCGTCATCTGACTCTGAAGCCGCCCCCCCGATAATCCTGATTTCCTTTAGGTGAGGCGCTAGCTCCTTTGCGGCTTGGGCCAGTTTCAACAAGCCAGATTCTTGCCCTCTGACGACGATCCTTCCTCTCCGAAAATCAAACTCAACTTCGTTCATGCGCACCCTCCTGTGTCCTAGTTACATTACAACTATATGAGAAACATAGTGGGATTGTCAAGAAGAAAAGTGAGACTCTACGCGCACAAAAATGCCCACCCCTTTCGGGATGGGCGCTTGAGTTACCTCGCCACCTTGCCGTACCGGACCGTATTTTACCTCATTCTACTGGACGTACCTGTCGAGCGCAGCTATTCTAGTCGGGGTGAGCAACGATGGCAAGAATGCTGATCTGTTGACGCTCAGGACCATAGCACCAGAGGATTCTAGCAGCGCCTGGGGCATGCTGTTGCGCGTAGGCTTCAAATACGGGCTTGCTGTCGTCGAATGGGTTGATCAAGCCGGAAAACTTATGAGTTTGCAGAGAGGGGTGGGACGGATCTCTGGCAAGGTTGCCGAGAGCCTTCTTGATCTGCTTGACGCGTCCCGCTTCCCCTGGTGAGTCTTCGAGGCGCTTCAGCTCCGTGTCAGCGGGCTCGGCGAAGCGCAGAACAAACATTCTTACGGGTCGTCGGCATACTTGGTGTAGTCCTCGCGTGCATCTACCAACTTGCCCTCTTGCGCGGCCTTCCAGCCCTCAGCAACCATCTTCATGGCCTTTGGGTTCTTAAGCAACCAAACCTCGTGAGCAGGAACAGTTACTTGCGGGTCAAGAATGATCTGGCCAAATGAGTTGAGATAGACTTTGTACAGGGCAACATCGCCCGATGGGAGTTCTTTTGCCAAAAATCTTGCAAGGCAGACTCTCCCCTTCCCGTCCACCCTAACGTCGGCGACATCGTGGAAGTTCTTGTCTCGCACGATGTCTTCAGTTTTAACAACGGGGTCTACTACCGCAGGCATCGCCATCGAGCCTCCCTTGACCACCGATCTGTTCAGAGCTTACCACATCACTTCCCAAACCGTCAAGGGAGGGAAGTGGAATAAAGTGGGAATCACCCACTATCCCATCAGTACGAGGGTTTGTCAAGCCTAACTTGCTGATTCAAGTATGCAAATCCCTACGCAGCTTCCCTACAGAAGTAAACCTACCGAGCGACAGCCTGTGGCGGCGAGGTGCCAGCGCCGGTGGGTTGCGGGGCAGACTGGCCCTGCGACGGGGCAGGGGTGCGGAGCGAGTCCAGCGTCTTCGCGAGCACATCGGTGATCGTCTCGGGGAGCCGCACGACGGCGGGACGCCCCTCAATGCGGCCATAGCGGCTCGCCGATGGCTCAATCGGGTCGCCAACCAACAGCCGTTGTAGCTGCTCTTGGTCGCTCGTCCAGACGGTGATGGTTCCCCTCGGTGGCTCGAGGCCGTAGCGGGCCAGGTCTGAGGGCGCATCCTCCACGAACCCGCTCACGCGCAGATCCGCCACGTCGTTGAGCAGCGCCTCCACACGCTGAGCGTCCAGGGCCGCGTCAGAGCCCTCGGCTTTCCACACGCCGTCTCGGCGCGCAATCGGCCATCGCGTTCCCTCCCGCAGAACCTCCAGCTTAGCCACCTGGCTGGTGACACGAGCGACGGCTCTTCGGGAAGCGGGCTGCCAAAGAAGAGCGTCACGGGGGATTCGCCCGACTGGCGGAGCGTTACTTCAGCCTTCGGCGCGTCAAAGCCCCAGGTGGGAACGCTCTCCACCTGGGGCGCATCGTTCAGAAACCGCTTAATGGGGAGGCCTGCCAGGCTGCTGAGGAGGGCGTTGACCTCTGAGCGGTCCGCGAGATCCTCCAGCGGTTGCGTCAGGCCCGCCGGCGAGGCGCCGGGAACCGCAGAGAGCCGCCACCGGTTGTCTCGGCGCGTCAGCGTACAGGCACTGGCCGCCGAGGTGACGGCGAGCCCCTCTGCCTGCCAGGCGTTGAACCGCATGAGCAGTGAATCACGGAACTGTTCCAACGGCTGGTTGGCATCCTCGAAGAGGCGCTCGGGAACCACGAAGATCTCTGAGCGGCCGATTACCTTCACGTACCGGTTCCCCTTCACCGGCGTCGTCTCGCCAATCAGCAGGGTGGTCGGGGTTCCCTGAGCGACGAGGCTCACCCGGCCGACCGCAGGCTCGAGGCCGAACGACTTCGGCTCAAGCGGTTTTCCAGGAGCATCTGAAAGAATTCGCTCAGCCCTCAGGGGAGCCAGGTGGTTCAACAGTCGGCTGACGAGGGTGCCGTCAGCCCGCATCCCGTTCGGTGAGAGCCTCCAGGTGGGGCCGCTTCGGGTGAGCGTGACCTTGGCTTCCGGGAGATCAAGCACGAGCTGGGTGACGGTGTCCGACGGAACGTCCAGGACCTGTTTCGAGAGCTGCTCGCGTTCTTCACGAGACGGCTGGCGGATCTCGTAGAGGGAAACGTAGGCCCCGGCAGCCACCGTGACAACGAGGAGAACAACCGTGGTCTTCCACCGCATCAGAAAGACCGTCACCGTCTTCGAAGGAGCCACATCCCAATGCCGAGCAGCGCGAAGCCGAGCGGCATCGCGAGAAAGCTCACCCAGAAGACGCCTGTGAGCTGGCCGCTCGTGAGGTTGAGCTTGATCGATTCCAGCGCTTTGGGGCCGATTCCGATGAACTGTTCCTGCTCGACCAGCCAGTGGATGGCCCCCAGGAGGAAGTCTCTGTTCCCGATGTTGCCGAGCTGCGCGTTGACGATGAAGTCTGAATCGCCGATGGCGACCAGCCGCGTCCGCGCGGGTGTCGCGCGCTCGGAAGCGGTGGCGATGGGGACCGGCCCTGGGAGATCCTGTCCCTCGGTGAACTGGAACGGCTCAACCGTTGTCTGGGTCTCCCCCCACCCCTCTACGGAGGTCAACGCGAGCGGCGTGACCGTCAGCCCTTCCGGGGCCGTCGTTGCAGGCCGCAGCGAGCGCGCGAGCGGAAAGAGCGTCATCAGCGTTTTCATCCGCTCGACGATGGGATGCTCCGTGTAGCTTGTGACGAGCAGGTTCGCCGCGGAGACAAAGGGAATGCGCCTCGCCGGATCCACCACGACATCCATCCCCAGCGTCATGCCCCACCGTTCCAGGAGGCCGTCCAAGCCGGTATCCTCCAAGGGGTCGATGAGCGCCAGGCACCTGCCGCCTTGGTCAAGGTACGATTGGAGCAGCAGGAGCTCCTGTTCGGTAAAGCGGCGCGTGGGACCTGGGACGACCACCAGCTTCACCTCGGAAGGGATGGACGTCTGATTCAGCAGGGTGACCGTCTTGATGGACCACCCTTGCTGGTCCAGGGACTTCTTCAGCTCGGAGAGCCCGAGCTGATCCTGCGCCTCAACGGACTTCTCGCCGTGCCCGTCGGTGAACCACACAAGCGGCGAGGCGTTCTGGGTGAGGCTGATGAGGGCCGACGTGAACGCCTCCTCGCCCTTGAAGGCTTTGACGCGCGGCTCGCTGCCGAATCCCATCGAGCCGTAATCGTACTCAACCAGCTCTGGGTCCGAGAGGTACTTGCGGCGCGCGCCGGATTGGAAGATCACGAGGTTGAGGGCATCGGGTTTCGTGACATCGATGTCAAACTCCTGCACGAGCTGCAAGGCCCTGGCCCGATCCTGTTCCGGATCCACGTACTCGACGCTGATCCGGGGGCCGGCCCGTTCATATTCCTTGAGGGTATCCGTGATGAGCTCAGAGAGCCGCTGGGTCGGCGGGTAGAAGACGATGACGGACACCGGCTCCTTCAAGGCCTTGAGCGTTCGGCGGGTCTGATCCGAGAGCGCGGTGAGCTTCTCCCGCGTGAGGTCCCAGCGGGCGTAGCGTCGATTGGAGACATAGTTGACCAGGATGAAGAGCGCGAAGAGAAGCCCCAGCACGGCCACGAAGTTGAGAGAGGCGACGAGCCGACGCCAGGCCTTTGTCATATTGCGAATTGTGAATTGCGGATTGCGGATTGACAGACCATCAATCCGCAATTCGCAATCCGAAATCCGAAATCTCTGCGGCTGTTCCTCGGTCGCATCAGGAGCGCCACCGCGGGCTGCCGATCACGCGGCCGGCCAGGAAGAGCGCGATGGCCGTGAGGCTCAGGTACAAGACCATCGGCCGCGTGTCGAGGATTCCCTTCGCGAAGCTGCGGAAATGGTCGATGAGGGAGAGGTACTGGATCATTTTGCTCCCCTCGGGGTCGCGGATGAACACATCCAGGACCCCCACCGAGAAGAGCAGCAGGATGGCGACGAATGAGAGGAGCGCGGCAATGACCTGGTTGCGCGTCAGGCTGGAGGCCAGGATCCCCAGAGAGAGCAGCACCCCGCCCAGCATCCACGTGCCGAGGTAGCCGGTGAGCACCGGGGCCCAATCGAAGGCGCTGAAGCTCCTGAGGACGAGGAAGAAGACGATGGTGCACGCCCAGAGCAGGATGAACGCCACCCAGGCCCCCAGGAACTTGGCGAGGACGACCTGGGCGTCCGTCACCGGGGCGGTCAGGAGGAGCTCGATGGTGCCGGTGCGTTTCTCTTCGCTGAAGGTCCGCATGGTCAAGAGCGGGGCGACGACGAGGATGGAGAACCAGAAGAAGAAGGTGCCGCCGAAGAAAAACTGCGCCATCGTCAGCGAAGGGTCCACCCGCGGATCGTTCAGGACCGCAATGAGCAACCAGAAGACCAGCCCCTGCAAGAACAGGAACAGCGCCCCCACGGCGTAGGCCATGGGCGAGTACCAGAAGGCCTTCAGCTCTCTCGAGGTTAGGGCAAGAAGATTATTCATTGTGCTCCGTCGAACAGCCTCTCGGCAGCGGGTGGCGAGCCGTTCGGTGAGCGGCACGTTGGAATTTCGAGCGGGCAGGGTGCCCCGCCGGCTGCTGCTCGGGGTGGGCGCTCGCGCGGACGTTCGGCCGCCCCAGCGAGGCGGCCTCACTCCGCTGTTCGCTCGGCTCGTCCTTGACGCTGCGCGTCAAGGACACCCTGCCCGCCTCGCGAACAGAGGCCGCGCTCGACCCACCCCTCGCCGCCGGCGGGGCGAGCGAGAAATTCCCCGAGCGAACGGCCGCACGCTGGGCGGCCGGAGCGATGCCGCGAACCGAATGCGAGCCAGGACCCGCTGCCATCGCGCTGATAACAGACTTGTTCGAGCGAACATTCATCTTACTCTCATGCCTCCTGGGTCGTCAGGTGGATGAAGACGTCTTCGAGCGACGCTTGGCTATGCGAGAGGTGGAGGAGCGGCCACTGACGCTCCGCGGCGAGGCGGAAGATGGCTTCCCGCACGTCGGCCCCGGTGGCCGCCTGCACCTCGAAGTTCGCGTGTCCGTCCGTCCGTCCTTGCGGGATCACGCGGGCGACGCCGGCCACCTCTTTCAGGGCGGCTTCGATCGCGGGCGCGTCTCCCCGGAGCTGGACGTGGACCAACTGAGCCCCCTGCAGGCGTTGGCGCAGCCGTTGTGGCGTGTCGACCGCCACGATGCGGCCCTTGTCGATGATCGCGACCCGATGGCAGGTCATTTCGACTTCCGGCAGGATATGCGTCGAGAGCAGGATCGTCGCGCTCCGGCCGAGCGACGTGATGAGCTCGCGGGTCTGTCGGATCTGATGCGGATCCAGCCCGATCGTCGGCTCATCGAGGATCAGGATCTTCGGCTGGCCGAGCAGGCAGTCGGCGAGGGCGACGCGCTGGCGGTAGCCTTTCGAGAGCCGGCCGATGAGCTTGCGCGAGACGTCGGTGAGCGCGCACCGCTCCAGCGCGTCCATCACGCGAGCGGATCGCGCCCTGCGGGGAACCCCCTTGATGCGGGCGCGATAGTGCAGGTATTCCTGGACGCGCAACTCCGGGTAGAGCGCGATGGTTTCCGGCAGGTAGCCGATGCGGCGGCGGATGTCCAACGAACGTTCGGTAACGTCCAAGCCGTCGATGCGCACCGATCCGGATGTCGGAGCGATTATCCCCGTGAGGATCCGCAGGGTGGTGGTTTTGCCCGCCCCGTTCGGGCCCAGAAATCCCATGATCTCTCCGGAGGCGACGGTGAAGGAGATGTCCTGGAGGGCGGTGACGGTATCGTACCGCTTGGTCAGGTGGGTCACTTCGATGGGAGTCGTCATCGCCATTCCGCGCCGCGAAATTTCTCATTATTCTTTCAACGTCCCCCACGCTTGTCAAGAGGGGGATTTTAGAGTAGCATACCTCACGAGACATGCGGCCCTCTTGCGTCCTCATCGGTGCGTGGTGCCTCATCCTCTGTGGCGGGTGCGCGGCCATTCCGCCTGCGCAGGTCGGCCAAACCGCCGGGACGATCCTCGGCGCTGCGATCGTCCCGGGGATCGGGCCGCCCCTGGGCGCCCTCGCAGGTCTTCTGGCGGGGATGCTCGTGCAGGGAGAGGTTGACAAGGCGACCGAGAAACACGAGCGCAAGACCCTGAACGAAGAGCTCGCTCACGGATCATCGCCGGCCTCTCGAGAACATGCGCCATCGACAGGCACCCCCACGCGCGTGTGGGTGGATGAGAGCGTTCAAGGGGGACGGCGGATCCCCGGTCATTTCGAAGCCCGCAATCTTCCTTAGGATGAAGGATGGGTCTGGTCCATGAGCGACGTCGCGCTGTTGCTTCGCCAGGTGACGCTCCGCTACCGGAACGCGCTGCTCGCGAAAGCCGTCCTCGTGGGCGCGCTCGGCGTTGGGATTGTCTGGGTCTTGGCCGGACGGCTTGGCGCGATGCATCGCGCTTCACTCTGGAGCGTCGGCGTTCCAGGCATCGTGGCGATCATCGGGCTGGCGAGTCTTGTGTGGTGGTTGCGCCGGCACTGGATATCCCTTCGAGGGGCCGCGTCCCATCTTGATAACGCCTTAGGCCTTCAGCAACGGTTGACGACCGCCGCTGAATTTGCGCGATCGCGCTGCTCCTCTTGCTGGGTTGGCCAGGGTCCGCTCACGTTCCCCTCCGGCTGGCTCAACGCCCCTTGACGGCGCCGCCCACTCCGCCTCCCCCCGTCGAGCCGCCGCCGGAGTTTCCGCGCGACAACCAACCGCAACAACAGCAAGACCCCTCAGCGCAACGCGGCTCCTCTTCAGAGCGCCAACAGCAGCCTGGGTCCTCCGAGACCAGTCAGTCGTCTCAATCCCCCCAGCCCTCCTCGCCGTCGTCTTCCTCGGAGCAAGCCGGATCGCAACGCCAGCAGGCGGGGCAGAGCCGCGACCAGGCTTCGTCACAGGAGGGCGGGGATCAGCAGCAAGGAGGAAATCGCGCATCCCATCCAGGAGAGGAGAGAGAGCAACAAAGAGGGGGGGCGGATCACCAAGCGCGCTCACAGGAACGCAACGCGCAGTCTCCGGCATCGACCGAAGGCGACTCGGCAGATCGCCGGGGTGAGGAGAGCGGCACATCTCAGGGTAGATCCGAGGGGGATCAGGCGGCGCACGAGAGCGGCCAGCGGGGTGCCTCGTCTCCTTCCTCGTCTCAGTCATCGGCATCTCTGCGGGATGACGTTGGGCGTGAGGGAAGCCAGTCGTTTGGGGGTCAGGAGGCCATGCGGGCTGATATTCAGCAACTGCTCAAAGAGGTCTCCGGAGAGCTCAAGGCGCTGCAGGCGAAATTGGCCGCGGCAGAGCCCCACGCACAGCCGGACGCCGGGACCAGCACCGATCCTCAGCTCTATGAGTCGCCCATGAAGCTGGATCGCGCGACGGGGAACGCCCTGCCGGTTCAGCTGCAAACCGATACCGCCCCAACCAAGACCCCGCGGCCCGGGGGTGGCGTGGGGCGGCCGTCCGGGGAGGTGTCGGATGCGAGTCCGAGCGTCCATTCAGAGGAGGCTCAGCTTTCGGATGAGCCGCGAGAGGAAGCTCCGACGGCCCACCAGCCGGTTCCGCCCGAGTACCGGAGCGTCTTCGATCGACTCCGTCAACGGGATACGCAGCCGACCCAGGCGAGGCCATGATCTCAATCCCCCCACCTTTCTGCCGAGCCGACTGCCGTCGTCCTCTGAGTCTGGTCGGTCGGCTCGGCCCAAGGAATTCTGACGTGTCACGGCCCGCCAACGGCGGGCCGAGAAAGGTGGGGGGATGACACACACACCCACCCTGCATCCGGATGAGTTCCATGCGACGTTTGACAGACTGCGCGGGGAGCTGAGCCGCGTCATCGTCGGGCAGGCGGAGGTGGTCGAGTCTCTCCTCGCCGCCTTTTTCGCCGGAGGCCACGTGCTCCTCGAGGGGGTGCCGGGGCTGGGCAAGACGCTCCTCGCCAAGTCCTTTGCGCAGGCATTGGGGCTCTCGTTCCATCGGATTCAGTGCACGCCCGACCTCATGCCCGCCGACATCCTGGGCACCCAGCTCGTCGTCGACCGCGACGGGCGCAAAGTCTTTGAATTCGCGAAGGGCCCGGTGTTCACGCACATCCTCCTCGCTGATGAGATTAACCGGGCGACCCCCAAGACCCAATCGGCGTTGCTCGAGGCCATGGGGGAACAGCAGGTGACGATCTCCGGCAAGACCTACCAGCTCGAGGAGCCCTTCTTCGTCATCGCGACCCAGAACCCCATCGAGATGGAGGGGACGTTCCCGTTGCCTGAGGCCCAGCTCGATCGGTTCCTGTTCAAGATCTTCGTGGGCTACCCCTCGCCTGCAGAGCTCTCCCAGATCCTCCGGCAGACGACGACGGCGGAGACGGCGGTAGCGAACGCGACCCTGCCACGGGAGCAGGCGCAGGGCTGGATCCTCAACGCGCGTCGCCTCGTCCGAGAGGTCTTGGTCGCGCGCGCCGTGGAAGAGTACGTCGTCCGGCTCGTGACCGCGACGCGGCCGAACGACGATGGAACCGAGAATCCCGCCAAACGGCTCCTCCGCTATGGGGCGTCGCCGCGGGGAGCGCAGGCGATCCTCATGGGAGCGAAAGTGTTCGCGCTCATCAGCGGGAGGGTCAACGTCAGCTTTGAGGATGTCGACCGGGTCATTCTGCCTGCGCTCAACCACCGCGTCATCCTCTCGTTTGAGGCGGAAGCGGAGAAGCGCACCGCCCCCGACATCCTCACCGAGCTCACCCAGCCCCTCCGGCGAACCAGTGATCAGTGACGAGTGGCTAGTGGCGAGTGGGGAGTGGTGAGTAAGACGTAGGACAGCGCGTCGTGAATGTCCTGGTCCACCCACTGATCACTCATCACCCGTCACTGGTCACTTTCAGTT
>JACPSR010000065.1 GCA_016193175.1 Candidatus Omnitrophota bacterium | reverse complement strand
GGAAGCGATTCGAGAGTTCCAGCGGGTCCACGGACTGAACGAGGACGGGGTCGTTGGGAAGCAGACGTGGGCCAAGCTCAGCGCCTACGAGGACCTCTCCGCCTCAAGCGGAGAGGCCACCGCGGCCGAAGTATTGAAATAATCACACCTCGCTGGGCGCTTGCCTGGCTTGTCACGCTCAGCGCGGCTGTTGGTGGGTGCGGGACCAAGCGCGTCAGCATCCCCATCATGCCTCCCTTGATCTCGCCGCCGTCTCCCACGTTGTGGATGGAGTCCTTTGACGAGCTCCGTCCGGAGCGATGGCGGGAGGTGGAGGTGCACCGGCAGACCCGCTACCAAGTCGTCACGCTCGATGGGCGGCGCTGCCTCCAGGCCCACAGTCGCGCCGGGGCCTCCATCCTGTTGAGCCAGCTCCGTTTCAATCCCAACACCTACCGGTGGCTCTCGTGGCGGTGGCGCGTCGATCAGCTCGTGGAAGGGGAGGCGCTGCATCGCAAGGGCGGTTCGGACGCGGCTGCGCGCGTGTACGTCTACTTTGAGACGAAAGCCCTCCCGTGGCAGAAACGTAACCTCGATTACCTCTGGTCTGCCGCCTTACCAGCGGGGAGCGTTCTGGAGAGCGCCTACTCATCGGAGTCAAAAATCATCGTGGCGGAAAGCGGGAAGGAACGCCTCGGTCAATGGCTGGCGGTTGAGCGAAACCTGGTGGATGATCACCGACGATGCTTTGGCGCTGATCCGCCCCCGGTCGTCGCCGTCGGGCTGATGAGCGATACCGATAATACGGAGGGAGAGGCGTTGGCCTATTTTGACGATCTGCGCATCAGCCGCCTGCCTGCCTCCACATCACAGCGTTAGATGCCGTCCGAGCAGACGCTACTCTTGGGCCCTCATGCGGTCCACGTGAAGTCCGCGTTGCACCAGCTCCAGACGGAGCGGTTCTTCAGCCGGCTCTGGAAGCACGATACCAGCCTCTGGACCACCGAGGCGACGGCGCAGGCCTTGATCAGCCAACGGATCGGGTGGCTCACCATCCACCGGGTGATGGCGAAAGAGGCCGACGCGTTGCGCCGCTTCGCCGAAGACGTCCGGGACGCGGGCTTGACCCACGTGTTCCTCCTCGGCATGGGGGGCAGCGGGCTCTTTTCCGAGGTGTGCCGCCACACGTTTGGAATCGCTGCCGGTCACCCCGATCTTGTGGTGCTGGATACCACCGATCCCACGGCGATTCGGGAGCAGCAGCGTCGGTGTCCCTTGGAACGGCTCCTCGTGATCGTCTCGAGCAAGTCCGGCTCCACCAGCGAAACCTCCGCCCTGTCAAAATACTTTTACGAGGCGTTGAAGTCGGCGGACGGCCATCCCGGGGCCCATTGCCTCGCCATCACCGATGCGGGCACCCCGCTGGAAGCCCAGGCGAAGGCATGGCGCTTCCGGCGCGTCTTCGCGCACGGGCCGGGGAGTGGAGCAGACGTCGGGGGCCGGTTCTCCGCGCTGACCGCCTTTGGGCTCGTGCCTGCCGCGCTGATGGGCGTGGACGCAGCCGCCCTGTTGCGCCGAGCGGACGACATGTTCAGCCGTTGCGGGCCCGATGCGCCGATCCTGGACAATCCGGCTGCGCAGCTCGGGGCCGTCCTGGGCGCGTTGGCGCCACGCGGTTTCGACAAACTGACCATCGTGTGCACGCCGGCGCTGGCGAGCGTCGGGACGTGGATCGAGCAGCTCATCGCCGAGAGTCTCGGCAAGGGCGGTTGCGGGATCGCGCCGATTTGCGCTGAGCCTGTGCGCGAGCCCGCCGCGTATGCCTCCGATCGGGTGTTCGTCGAGCTGCAGCTTGCCTCGCGACTAGACGGCGTCATGGACCGCCAGATCCGCGCGCTTGAGCAGGCGGGGCATCCGGTTGTCCGTATTCGATGGGACGACCCGTACGACCTTGGCGGTGAAGTCGCCAAGTGGTGCCTCGCCACGGCGGTGGCCGGTGCCCTCTTGCGGGTGAATCCCTTTGATGAGCCGAACGTCAAAGAGAGCAAGGATCGGACCAAGGCGCTGCTGGAGCAGCGCGCGCGGGAAGGGCGGTTTCTCGACGAGGAAGAGCCGCTCTTTTCAGACGCTGAGCTGGCGGTCTACGGGACGACGGCGGGATGGAGCGCGTCGGCGTCGCTGACCCAGTGCCTGAGCGAGTTCTTCAAGCGGCTGCACCCGAGCGACTACATCGCGCTGCTCTCATTTCTGCCGCGTACGCCGGCGCTTGACCGCCTTACGACAGCGCTGCGGGAGCGCCTCGCCCGCGAGACGGCTCATGCGACGATGCTCGGATTCGGACCTCGCTATCTCCATTCCACCGGCCAGCTCTACAAGGGCGGGCCGGACACCGGGATCTTCCTGTTGTTCACCGGCGATGAGCCGGAGGATCTTGCCATTCCTGGTGAGCCCTTCAGCTTCGGCGTCCTCAAGTACGCGCAGGCGCTCGGCGATTTCCAGGCGATGCAAGAGCGCGGCCGCCGCATCCTCCGGATTCACCTGCGGGGCAACCTCGACCAATCGATGGAGCGGCTAGCCAGAACGATATCAGAGATATCAGGCGGCTTGGATATCTGATATGATTTTCTGGATCTTATGTCGACCTACGTCCACCAGTACGCATTCATCGGCCTGCTGAGCGTCGTCGCGATCTTCTTCGGGATCGCGCCGATCGTCCTCGCCAGGTTCATCGCGCCGAAGAAGCCCGGCCACTCGAAGCAGGCCCCGTATGAGTGTGGGCTCGAATCGACCGGCGAGCCCTGGGTCCAGTTCCGCGTGCAGTACTACCTCTACGCCCTCCTCTTTGTCATTTTTGACGTCGAGGTCGTCTTCATCTATCCCTGGGCGCTCGCGTGGAAGGGCTTGGGGCCGGTGGCGCTGGCCGAGATGGCGCTCTTCATCGCGATCTTGGCCGTGGGGCTCGTCTACGCGTGGAAGAGAGGCGTTCTCGAGTGGGAGTAACAAAGGAAATTGCGGATTTTGAATTTCGGATTGCGGATTTTTGCTCTTCAATCCGAAATCCGCAATTCGCAATCCGAAATAACACCGATGGCACTTGACGAAGGGTTGAAGAACGAGCTCCAAAAACAGGGCGTCTTCGTGACGACCTGGGATCAGCTCGTCAACTGGGGTCGGAGCAACTCGATCTGGCCGCTTCAGTTCGGCTTGGCCTGCTGCGCGATCGAGATGATCGCCACCGCCGCCTCCCGCTATGACATCGCCCGATTTGGCTCGGAGATCTTCCGGGCCTCCCCGAGACAGGCCGATCTCATCATCGTCGCCGGCACGGTGACGAAGAAGATGGCGCCGCAAGTGGTGCGGCTCTACAACCAGATGGCCGAGCCCAAGTACGTCATCTCCATGGGCGCCTGCGCGACCTCGGGCGGGCCGTTCCACACCGGCTACAACGTCCTCAAAGGGATCGATCGCTACATTCCCGTGGACGTTTACATCCCCGGTTGTCCCCCGACGCCGCAGGCGTTGCTGGAAGGGTTGATGCGGCTCCAGGAACGGATCAAGAGCCGCTCGATGGGCCAGGAGGTTGGGCCGAAGCAGGGGGAGTACCCCATTCCTGAGTTTGGGAAGTCCGGTCTCGAGCCCCGCTACAACCCGGACGTCTTCCAACCGAAGAAACCCTGGGCCGATCCACCCGCTCAGCCGGCGCCCAAGCCGGCCGCTCCCTCCCCATCCTCGACGTGATGCTACCCTCGCCTGACGAGTTCAAGATCACGCTGGAACAGCTCCTCCCGGGTGTCTCGCTGACGCTCGATGCGGGCTGGCTTGTCGTTGCCCCGAACGACCTTGTTGCCGTCTGCCGCTGCCTCAAGGAGAACGAGCGGTTCAGCCTCGACTACCTGGCGAACCTCACCGCGGTGGACTATCCTTCGGAGCAACGGATGGACCTCGTGTACCACCTCTACTCCATGGCCAAGAAGCACGGGCCGGTGATGCTCAAGGTGCGGCTGCCCCGCGCGCACCCGGTTGTCGCCTCCGTCACCCCGATCTGGCGCGGGGCGGAGTTCCAGGAGCGCGAGGTGTACGATCTCTTCGGCGTGACCTTCGAGGGCCATCCGGATCTGCGCCGCATCCTCATGTGGGAAGGCTTCGAGGGCCACCCGATGCGCAAGGACTATGTCGTGGAAGACCAGGACGTGCCGACCTAATGCATGCGGAGTTCGGGATGCGCCCGCCAACAAGATTGGCGGGTCTCCGCCACCAGGCACGGCGGACTGCCACAGGACTCGCCAACGTCCTGTGGCGAGCGCCACGGAGTGTGGCGGAGAGTGCGGGGTGCGGCATGCGGAATGATCGAAGGAAGAAACGGCGACATGGAACTTAAGACCAGCATATCGCCCACCATTGAGACGCAGCAGCTTGAGGTCAACCTTGGGCCCCAGCACCCGTCGACCCACGGGGTCTTCCGGATGATCGCCACTCTCGACGGGGAGCGGATCGTGAAGCTCAAGCCGGTGATGGGCTACCTCCATCGCAACCATGAGCAGATCGGGGAGCGCGCGACCTACATCGCGAGCTTTCCGTTCACCGACCGCCTTGACTACTTCTGCGCGATGTCGAACAACTTCGGGCTGGCGCTGGCGATCGAGAAGCTGGGCGGCATCCAGGCATCCGAGCGGGGCGAGTACCTGCGGGTCATCATGGCGGAGCTGACGCGCCTCGTGAACCACACGGCGGTCATCGGCTTCTTGCTGAACGACATGGGGGCGTTTGGAACGCCCCTGCTCTACGCCTTCCGCGAGCGGGAGAAGATCCTGGATTTGTTTGAGGCCGCCTCCGGCTCGCGGATGATGTGCAACTACGTGCGGCCGGGCGGGGTCCGGGAGGATGTGCCGGAGGGCTGGCTCGAGCGGGCGCGCGAGATCGTCAACGCCTTCCCGCGCTTTCTCGACGAGTTTGAGGCGCTGCTGACGGAAAACGAGATCGTCCAGCAGCGGTGTCAACACGTTGGCGTCCTCTCCAAGGAGCTCGCGATGAACGCGAGCATCACCGGCCCCATGCTGCGCGCCTCCGGCGTCAACTACGATATCCGCAAGGTGGACGGCTACTCGATCTACCCGCGCTTCACGTTCAAAATTCCGCTCGGCACCGTCGGCGACGTGTACGACCGGTACTACGTGCGCATCTTGGAGATGCGGGAGAGCGTGAACATCCTCCAGCAGGCGCTCAAGGAGATTCCCGACTCGTCTGCTTCGCCCGCCATCAGTCCCAAGGGGCTCGCCCTCGTCAAAGCGCCCAGGACGTTCCGGCCGCCGAGAGGCGAGGCCTACGGTCGCATCGAGGCCCCGAAGGGGGAGCTAGGGTTCTACCTGGTGAGCGACGGATCATCGCAGCCCTACCGCTACCACGTCCGGGCGCCGAGCTTCATCAACCTGACGGTCCTCGAAGACATGTGCCTCGGCTACAAGGTCGCCGACGTCATCATCATCCTCGGCTCCATTGACATCGTCATGGGCGAAGTCGACCGCTAACCGCAGCATATTCGATGGAAATTTTTGATTTTAGATTTCGGATTTTGGATTTCCGGTAATCCAAAATCGAAAATCCAAAATCTAAAATGTGTCAGAAGCAATAGACATGGCTGTTATTGGCAGTGGTGTGCTGCGAGGGATGGGGGTCACGTTCAAGACGTTTCTGGAAACGTACCCCTGGGGTCGACTCATCCTCCGGACGCTGCGCATCCCTGTGACGAATGGCCTCTTCACCATCCCGTATCCCGAGACCAAGCAGCAGCACCCGGAGCGGTTCCGCTACTTCCCGTTTCTCGTCTATGACGGCACACCCGACAACCTGCGCTGCGTCGCCTGCAAGATCTGCGAGCAGGAATGCCCGCCGCAGTGCATCCACATCGTCATGGAGAAGGACGAGCAGGGACGTCCGGTGAAAGCGCACGGCCGCACGTTGCCGAAGCAGTTCGACATCGATATGTCGATCTGCATGTCCTGCCGCATCTGCGTGGACGTCTGCCCATTCGATGCCATCGAGATGGATAACGAGTACGAGCTCTCCGCTTCTGACCGCTACGAGCACATGATCTTCGACAAGCATAAGCTCCTCAAGTCGGCGGACTACTTCCAGAAGATCAAACCGACCGAAGCTGCGACCGTTGATGCGCGCCTCGCCGCCAAGAAGCCAAAAGCGTAACCAGAAACCGGTCACCAGAGGGTCTCTCTGGTTTCTGGTCCCTGGTTACTGGTGACTCCGGTACAGATGAGCTCGCTCGACCAACTCTTTGTCAACCTCAGCGGCTGGCTGCTCAGCTTCTTTCCCGCTGGAGCCAGGCCGTGGGCGGACATCGCCCTCAAGATCGGCGTCCTTGTGGCCATTGCGCCGGCGATCATGATGTACCTCACCTGGATCGAGCGGAAGATCATCGCGCGGATGCAGAACCGCTTCGGCCCTGACCGTGTCGGGATCTATGGGCTGTTGCAGCCGATCTCCGACGGGCTCAAAATGCTCATCAAGGAGGACATCGTGCCCCGAGGCGCCGACCGCCTGCTCCACCTTGCAGCACCCATCCTCTCCGTCGTGCCGGCGATCTTGCTCTTCGCCGTGCTCCCCTTCGGGCGCAACATGATCCCGGCGGATTTGAACGTCGGCCTCCTCTACTTCTTCGCGGTCTCGTCCATCGGCTCGTACGCGATCTTCATGGGTGGGTGGGCCTCGCGCAGCAAGTTCTCCATCCTGGGAGCGATGCGCTCCGTCGCCCAGATCATCTCGTATGAGGTCCCCGCTATCCTCTCCGTCGTGGCCGTCATCATGGTCGCCGGCACGCTCTCGACCGTCGGGATCGTCGAGGCGCAAGCCGAGCGGTGGTTCTTCTTCACCCCGTGGGGAGTAGTGGGCGGGCTCATCTTCTTCCTGAGCGGCATCGCCGAGGTGAACCGGACCCCCTTCGACATGCCGGAGGCGGAGTCGGAGCTCGTCGCCGGCTTCCACACCGAGTACAGCGGGATGAAGTTCGCGCTCTGGTACATGGCCGAGTTCCTGGAGTCCTTCGCCGTCTGCGCCTTCACCGTGACCTTCTTTCTGGGCGGCTGGCACGCTCCGGCCGTGCCGTTCTGGACCCTCGCGCTGCTCCTCGCGGTCATCGTGGGGGCGGGGACGCGTCTTGCCATCCCCGTGCGGGGTGCGGGTGTCTTGGGGATGCTCGGGGCGGCAGCGCTCTGGGGCGCCCAACCCATTCCGTCATGGATCTGGTTTTTCGCCAAGACCTACGTGCTCATCTTCGTCCTCGTCTGGCTGCGCGGCACCTTCCCGCGGCTGCGCATCGATCAGCTCATGGGGCTGGCCTGGAAGTTCTTGCTTCCCCTCGGGCTGATCAATATCTTGGCTGCAGGGTTGTGGGCCTGGTTCCCGTTTCCCGTCGGGACAGCTGCGAGTGCGCTTGCCCTCATCGTCAGCGCCTGGCTCCTCGTGCGCATCAACAACCCGGCGCCGCTTCAACCGCGAACCTACGTGTTTGCTGACTAAAAATTGCGAGGTGCTCATGACGTCCCCCTCTGCCGGCTCTTCTGCCCACGCCCAGACGCAAGAAGCCATCGCGCTTGAGTGGGAGCGAAAGCCGAAGACGATCGACGCCAACCTCACAGACTACGAGGCCGCCGCGAAGACGTTTGATTGGAAGGCCGTCGAGCGCGAGTTCGACTGGTCGAAGACCGGCAAGGTCAACGTGGTCCACGAAGCGGTGGATCGCCATGCCGCAACCGTTCGCAAGAACCAGGTGGCGCTCTACTACACCGACTTTGATCGTCGCGATGAAACGTACACGTTTCAGGATCTCAAAATCCTCACCAGCCGCTTCGCCCATGTGCTCAGCGGGCTCGGGGTCCGTCGGGGCGACCGGGTCGGCGTGTTCCTCCCACGCACGCCGGAGCTCTACGTGGTCATTCTGGGGATCAACCGGATCGGCGCGATCCCGGTCCCGCTCTTTGAAGCGTTCATGGAGCAGGCGGTGCAGGATCGCCTCTCGGATAGCGAGGCGGCCGCCTGCGTGACGACCCACGCCCTCAAGAGCCGCATCCCGCTGGCGAAGTTGCCAGCGCTCAAGCGGCTCATACTCGTCGGCGCCTCTGGTACGCTGGCTGCAAACGAGGTGAGTTACGAGCAGGCGAGGCAAGTCGAAGGGCGCGCTCCACCGGCAGTACGCGATGGTCGGGCACTACCAGACGAGCAAGTGGGCGCTCGATCTGCGCGATGACGACGTGTACTGGTGCACGGCCGATCCGGGGTGGGTGACCGGAACGTCATACGGCATCTACGGGCCGTGGACGCTCGGGATCTCCAGCGTCGTGATCGGCGGGCGGTTTGATCCGGACCGGTGGTACCAGACGATCCAGAAATATCGGGTGACGATGTGGTACAGCGCGCCGACCGCCTACCGCATGCTCATGTCCGCCGGCGAGGCGATTCCAAAGAAGTACGACCTCTCGAGCCTTCGACACATCTGCAGCGTCGGAGAGCCGCTCAATCCGGAGGCGCTGAAGTGGATCAAGAAGATCACCGGCCTTGCCCCGCATGAAACCTGGTGGATGACTGAGACCGGCATGCAGCTCATCTGCAACTACCGAAGCGTTGACTTTCCCATCGGCTGCACCGGCAAGCCCTTCCCCGGGACGTACGCCACGGTTGTTGATGAGCAGGGCAGGGAGCTGCCGCACGGACAACTGGGCCATCTCGTCGTCAAGCCGGGGTGGCCATCGATGATGAAGGAGATCTGGAAGAACCCGGAGAAGTTCCAGGAGTATTTCCGCATCCCCGGCTGGTACGTGAGCGGCGACACGGCCTACAAGGATGAGCAGGGGTACATCTGGTACCAGGGGCGGGCGGACGACGTCATCAAGACGGCGGGGGAGCGGGTCGGGCCTTTTGAAGTGGAGAGCGCCTTAGTGGCTCACCCCGCGGTCGCCGAAGCCGGCGTGATCGGCAAACCCGATGAGATCCGCGGCCAGATCATCAAGGCCTTCGTGTCGTTGCGCAAAGGCTACCAGCCGTCGGAGCCGCTCAAGAAAGAAATCGCGGACTTCGTGAAGACGAATCTGGCCGCCCATGC
>JACPSR010000067.1 GCA_016193175.1 Candidatus Omnitrophota bacterium | reverse complement strand
AGCCTTCAGCCGTGAGCCACGTCAACGAGGGAGTCTTCAATGTTCAATAAATTCACGGAACGTGCGAGGAAAGTGATCCTCTTGGCAAAGGAGGAAGCCAAGCGCTTCAACCACGACTACATCGGCACGGAGCACATCCTCTTGGGTCTCATCCGCGAAGGGGAAGGGGTGGCCGCCGCCGTCTTGCAGAAACTCGGGCTCTCCCCTGAGAAGATCCGCCTCGAGGTGGAGAAGCTCGTCCAGAGCGGTCCCAGCACGATGGTCTCAGGCGATATCCCCTTCACCCCCAAGGCCAAGAAGGTCATCGAGCTGGCCATGGAGGAGGCCCGCAGCCTGGGGCACAACTACATCGGGACCGAACACCTCCTCCTGGGCCTCATCCGCGAGGGGGAGGGGGTGGCGTCCCAGGTTCTGATGAACCTGGGCTTGGATTTGAACCGGGTGCGCAACGAAGTCATCACCCTGCTGGGCTCCTCGAGCCCCACGCCGACGGGTGGCGGGGCCGGGACGCGGACGAAGACGCCGGCCCTGGATGCGTTCGGGCGCGACCTGACGCAACTGGCCCGCGAAGGGAAACTGGATCCCGTCATCGGCCGGAAGGAGGAGATCGAGCGGGTGATCCAGATCCTGGCGCGTCGGACGAAGAACAACCCGGTGCTGCTGGGCGAGGCCGGCGTCGGCAAGACCGCGATCGTGGAAGGCCTCGCGCAGATGGTGGTCAAGGGCGACGTCCCCGAGATCCTGCGGGAGAAGCGGGTCGTCATCCTGGATCTTGCCTTGATGGTCGCCGGCACCAAGTACCGCGGCCAATTCGAGGAGCGCATCAAGGCGGTGATGGATGAGATCCACCGGACCGAGAACGTCATGCTCTTCATCGACGAGATCCACACGCTCGTCGGCGCCGGCTCCGCCGAAGGGGCGATCGATGCGTCGAACATCCTCAAGCCGGCGCTCTCCCGTGGGGAGATCCAGTGCATCGGCGCCACGACGCTCGATGAGTACCGCAAGTACATTGAGAAGGACGCGGCCCTGGAGCGGCGCTTCCAGACGATCATCGTGGAGCCGCCCTCGGTGAGCGAGACGGTCGACATCCTCAAGGGGCTGCGGGATAAGTATGAAGCGCACCACCGCGTCAAGTACCTCGATGAGGCCTTGGAGGTGGCGTCCAAGCTCTCCGACCGCTACATCGCCGGGCGCTTCTTGCCGGATAAGGCCATCGATCTCATTGATGAGGCCGGCTCCCGCGCTCGGCTCTCCGTCTTGACGGTCCCGCCGGACATCAAGGATCTCGAAGGGAAGATCGAGCACATCCGCAAAGAGAAAGAAGCGGCGATCAAGGGGCAGGATTTTGAGCTGGCCGCGTCGCTGCGGGATCAGGAGCGGGAAGCGAGGGAGCAGCTGGAGCGGGTCAAGGGCGAGTGGAAGAAGACGAAAGGCGAGGCGATGCCGGTGATCACGGCCGAGGACATCGTCATCATCCTCTCGAAGTGGACCGGCATCCCGCTCGTCCGCTTGGAGGAAAAGGAGACCGAGCGGCTCCTCAAGATGGAGGAGAACCTTCACAAGCGGGTCATCGGCCAGGAAGAAGCCATCACCGCGATCGCGCGGGCCATCCGGCGCTCGCGGGCCGGCATCAAGGATCCCAAGCGGCCCATCGGCTCTTTCATCTTCTTGGGCCCGACCGGCGTGGGGAAGACGTTGCTCGCGCGCGCCCTCGCGGAGTTTCTCTTCGGCGACGAGGACGCCCTGGTGCAGCTTGACATGTCCGAGTACATGGAGAAGTTCAACGTGTCGCGCCTGGTGGGGGCGCCTCCCGGCTACGTCGGATATGAGGAAGGCGGGCAGCTCACCGAGCGGATCCGCCGACACCCCTACGCGGTGGTCCTGCTCGATGAGATCGAAAAGGCCCACCCGGATGTGTTCAATATCCTGCTCCAGGTCCTCGAGGAGGGGCGGCTGACGGACAGCTTCGGCCGAAAGGTCGATTTCCGCAATACGGTGCTCTTCATGACCTCCAATCTCGGGGCGGAGCTCCTCAAGAAGCAGGGGAGCATCGGGTTCTCCCCCGCCAAGGCGGAGGTCACCTTTGAGAAGATGAAGGGTCTGCTCATGGAAGAGGTCAAGCGGACCTTCAAGCCGGAGTTCCTCAACCGGATCGACGAGGTCATCGTCTTCCATCCCCTCTCGGAGGAGAACCTGGGTGAGATCGTCGACCTCGAGCTTGGCATGGTCAAGGAGCGGCTCCGGGAGCAAGGGATCGCCGTGGAGCTGGACGCTTCGGCGAAGGCCCTGCTGGTGGAGAAGGGGTTTGACCAGGTCTATGGCGCTCGGCCGCTGAAGCGCGTGATCCAGAGGCTCCTGGAAGATCCGCTGGCCGAGGCGGTGATCACCAAGCGGGTGAAACCGGGTGCGGTGCTCCGCGCCTTCCGCAAGGGTGAGGAGCTGGAGTTTGAAGAGAAGGTGCCGGTGGCCCCTCCTGCCAGCAGCTCACCATAACGTCCTGCGTTGCACAAGCTGTCATGATTATTCAGCTCAATGCTTCCCTGTTCCAGAAACTGGCCACGGCCGGCGCGTGGGCGGTGGAGCTCTTCTGGTATGCGGGAAGCCTCTGCCTGCTCTTCGTGCAGACGGTGGGGGGGATGCTCACCCACCGCCTCCGGCGCCAAGCGTTCATCGGGATGGTGCTGGCCTTCCAAAGCGCCTACCAGATGCAGCGGCTGGCGGCGGAGAATTACATCGCAAGCCTGGTCGCGCTCTCCGTGGTGCGCGAGATCGGCCCGGTCATGACGGCGTTGATCATCGCCGGACGGGTGGGCTCGTCCATCGCCGCGGAGCTGGGCACGATGAAGGTGACCGAACAGATCGACGCGTTGATGACGTTGGCCGTCAATCCCGTGCGCTTTCTGGTGATCCCGCGGTTCATCGCGATGCTGGTGGCCCTGCCCCTCCTGACGCTCTGGGCTGACGCCATCGGCATCCTCGGCGGGTTCCTCATCGGGACGTTGAAGCTTGGGATTCTCCCCAGCCTCTACTGGAAGATGACGACCATCCCGCTCGTGTTCAAGGATCTCTTGTCCGGGCTGCTCAAGTCGCTCATCTTCGGCATGATCATCTGCGTCGTGAGCTGCTTCGAAGGATTCCGAACGGAGGGGGGCGCGGAAGGCGTGGGACGCTCCACCACGGTGGCGGTCGTCACGTCCTTCGTGCTCATCATTGCGGCCGATTGCCTGTGTACAGCGCTCTTCTACTTCATCTGGCGATGACCCCACCACCTGCCGCAACGGGCAACCCCACCCCACCACCCGCCTTCGGCCCGGCGGGCCAACAGACACTGGTGGATGGTGGCTCGCCTGCGGCGAGCCCGCAGGTGATGGGATGATTGAAATCTCACACCTCTCGAAATCCTTTGAGAGGCATTACGTCCTCCATCGCGTGAGCCTGACCATTCAGCGGGGCGAGACGATGGTCATCATTGGGCGCTCCGGCTGCGGAAAATCCGTGCTCCTGAAGCACATCATCGGGCTCATGACCCCGAATGAGGGGGTGGTGATGATTAACGAGGTTCCGATCACCCGACTCTCCGGGTATGCGCTTGATGAGGTCCGCATGAAGTTCGGGATGCTGTTCCAGAACGCGGCGCTCTTCGATTCCATGACGGCGTATGAAAACGTCGCGTTCCCCCTCCAGGAACATACGACGATGACGCCGACGGCCGTCCGTCAGCGGGTGCACGAGTGCCTCCAACTGGTGGGGTTGGAGGGGGTGGATGACCTCTACCCCTCGGAGCTCTCCGGGGGCATGCGCAAGCGGGTGGGGCTCGCGCGGGCGCTGTCCATGAATCCGGAAATCGTGCTCTACGATGAACCGACGACCGGGGTCGATCCGATCATGGGC
>JACPSR010000040.1 GCA_016193175.1 Candidatus Omnitrophota bacterium | reverse complement strand
TTGAGCGGGTTGGGATCTACATCCCCGGCGGCACCGCGAGCCTCGTCTCAACCGTCTACATGACGGTGATCCCGGCGCGGAAGGCCGGGGTGAAGCGCATCATCCTGGCGACGCCGCCGCGGAAGGACGGCAGCGTCGATCCGCATATCTTGGCGGTCGCAAGCCTCCTCGATGTCGACGAGGTGTACCGAGCGGGAGGGGCGCAGGCGATCGCGGCCCTGGCCTTCGGGACGAAGACCATCCCCAAAGTCGACAAGATCGTCGGCCCGGGCAACGCGTTTGTGGCGGAGGCCAAGCGCCAGGTGTTTGGGTTTGTGGATGTCGACACCATCGCGGGGCCGTCAGAGATTGCGGTGATCGCGAACCGCTACTCCAACGCCCAGTATGTGATCGCCGACCTCCTCGGGGAAACCGAGCACGCGGGCGGGCTGGGGTTTCTGATCACGACCTCGAAGGCGCTGGCGAGGCTGGCGAGGAGGCAGATCCCCAGCGGCTACTGCGTGGTGGTGAAGAACCTGGAGGAGGCGGCCGACGCGGCGAACCAGCTGGCGCCCGAGCACTTGGAGATCATGGTCCGCGCCCCGCAGAAGCTGGTCAAGCGCATCACGAACGCCGGCGCGATTTTCCTCGGGCAGTACTCGCCGGTGACGGTCGGTGACTATATCGCCGGTCCGAGCCACGTGCTGCCCACCGGGGGTGCCGCGCGGACGTTCTCCGGGTTGGGCATCGATGACTTCATCCGCCGCACGCATGTCATCAGCTATACGAAGAAAGCGCTGGAGCGGGTCCGGGAGCCACTTGAGCGATTGACCGCCATCGAGGGGTTGCCTCGACACTATGAGGCGATCAAGGTGCGGCTCACCTGACGACAGTAACCAGTGGCCAGTGGCCAGTGACCAGTGACGAGTGGGACGGCACATTGAGGGCGGATGGCCTATGAGAACAGCGGCGGTCAAGCGAAAAAGCAAGGAGACGGACATCGTGGTTACGCTGAACCTCGATGGGAGTGGGACGACGTCGGTGAAGACCGGGATCCCGTTCCTCGACCACATGCTGACGCTCCTCGGGACCCACGGCCTGTTCGATCTCACCGTCAAGGCCTCCGGCGATCTGCGCGTGGACCGACACCACACCAATGAGGACATCGGCCTGGTGTTGGGCGAGGCGCTGGACCGGGCGTTAGGGAGCCGCAAAGGGATCACCAGGTTCGGGCTCGCCTACGTCCCGATGGATGAGGCGCTCGCCCGCGTCGTGCTGGACATCTCCGGACGACCCAAGCTCGTCTTTCGAGACATGCGTGGCGTCCACCAGGGGCTGTCCTCGAGCACAGACTACTCAAGAGTCGATGCGGAGCATTTCCTGGAGTCCCTCGTGCGGAACTCGAAGATCACGCTTCACGTTGACCTGCTCGCTGGCGATGACTTCCACCACACCTACGAGGCCGTCTTCAAGGCGCTCGGCCGCGCGCTCGAGCAAGCCACGCGGATCCACCCCCGCGTCAAAGGTGTGCCCTCGTCCAAAGGCCGCCTCTAACCAGTAGTATGCAGTAAGCTCGTCGGCAGTAGGCCATACGGCTGTCGAGCCGTCGAGCTGACGAACCAACAGCTGTCATCCGACATGATTGTTGTGATCGATTACGGGATGGGCAACTTGCGGAGCGTCTCGAAGGCGCTTGAGTCGCTGGGGGCATCTGTCCGAATCTCCAGCGAGGCCGAGGACGTCGCCGCGGCGCAGAAGCTCGTCCTCCCTGGCGTGGGGTCGTTCGGGGCAGCGATGGGGGAGCTGGAGCGCCGAGGGCTGTGTGGGCCGATCAAAACCGCTCTGGCATCGGGTACGCCGTACCTCGGCATCTGCCTCGGCCTGCAACTTCTCTTCGAGTCCAGCGAGGAAAGTCCAGGAACCAAAGGCCTGGGGATTCTCCCAGGGACCGTGAGGCATTTTGCATTTCCCTCGCCCCTTAAAATCCCCCACATGGGGTGGAACCAGGTGACTAGCGTTCAGCGTGCAGCGTATAGCGTGCAGGACGGCTGTCCGATTCTGAAGGATATTCTAGAGGGAAGTTTCTTTTATTTCGTGCACTCGTACTACGCGGAGCCAGCGGACCGATCGCTGATCGCCTTGGAAGCAGACTACGGGGTGCGGTTTGCGGCGATGGTGTGGTGCGAGAACCTCTTCGCGACGCAGTTCCACCCTGAGAAGAGCCAATCGGTCGGCCTGCAACTCCTCCGGAACTTCATCAGCCTCTGATGGCTGTTCAAGGTTCGAGGTTCAAGGTTCAAGGCAAGTGCTTTGACCTTCAACCTTCAACCCTCAACCTTGAACGATGATCGTCATTCCTGCGATTGACTTGCTCGACGGCCGGGTCGTGCGGCTCGCGCAGGGCCGGCGCGATGAGGTGACGGTCTACTCGAAGGATCCCGTTACCGTGGCCAAGCGGTGGGTGGCGGATGGCGCGAGCTGGCTGCACGTCGTGGACCTGAACGGGGCCTTCGATGGGACCTACACCAACCTCCCCATCGCCGAGCGGATCATCGAAGCCTGCGGAATTCGCGTGGAGCTCAGCGGCGGCATCCGGACGAAGGAAACGCTCACGGGCGCGCTGCGGATCGGGGCGGCTCGCGTGATCCTCGGGACGAAGGCGTGCGAGGATCCGGCGTTCGTCCAGGAGGCCGCGGATCGCTATGGGCACAAGATCGCCGTGGCGATCGACGCCAAGGCCGGCCAGGTGGTCTCGCGAGGCTGGGTCTCCTCGACGCCGCTCACCCCCGCCGGCCTTGCCCGCAGCGTCGTCATGCTGGGTGTGGAGACGATCGTCTGCACCGACGTGAGCCGCGACGGGATGCTACAGGGCCCGAACCTCTCGCTGCTGAGCGACGTCTTAGCAGCCGCTCCGCGGCAGCTCATCGCTTCCGGCGGGATCTCCTCCCTGGCGGATCTGCAGCAGCTGAGGTCGCTTGAGCCGCAGGGCACGATCAACCTGCGTGAAGCCATCACGTTAGTGGCGAGTGATGAGTGATGAGTGTCGAGTGCAGAATGTTTGACGCTCCTCACTCGCCACTCGCCACTCGCCACTCGCCACTGCTATGTTAGCGAAGCGCATCATTCCATGCCTCGATGTGGACAAGGGACGGGTCGTGAAGGGAGTCAAGTTCGTGAGTCTACGCGACGCGGGCGATCCCGTCGAGGCGGCGAAGGCGTACAACGACGCCGGCGCGGATGAGCTCGTCTTTCTGGACATCACGGCAAGCCACGAACAGCGGCCGATCATCCTCGACGTGGTCGAGCGGACTGCGGCGGCCGTGTTCATGCCGCTGACGGTCGGCGGGGGGATCCGGACGGTCGAGGATATCCGCGCGCTCCTTTTGGCGGGCGCGGATAAAGTTTCCATCAACACCGCGGCGGTGGAGCGGCCGGCGTTGATTCGTGAGGGCGCGGAGCGTTTTGGGAACCAGTGTATCGTCGTCGCGATCGACGCCAAACGAGTTTCGAGTTTCGAGTTTCGAGTTTCGAGTTCGAACCCGAAACGCGAAACACGGAACTCGAAACTCCGTTGGGAGATGTACACGCACGGAGGCCGCACGCCGACGGGAAAAGACGCAGTGGCATGGGCCAAGGAAGCCGAGCGGCAGGGAGCCGGAGAAATCCTCTTGACCAGCATGGATCGTGACGGAACGCAGATCGGCTATGATGTGGAGCTGACGAGCGCGGTCGCGAGCGCCGTGGGCATCCCGGTCATCGCCTCCGGCGGGGCGGGGAAGCCGGAGCACTTCTACGAGGCGCTGACGGCTGGAGGGGCGGATGCCGCGCTGGCGGCCTCACTCTTCCACTTCGGCGAACTGTCCATTGGGCAGGTCAAAACGTACCTCAGCTCACGAGGGGTCGCAGTTCGCGCATGAATCCAAAATCCAAAATCCAAAATCCAAAATCGCTGCTGAAGGTCTTGCAGTTTGGCGCGCAGGGCTTGATCCCGGCCGTCGTGCAGGACGCGAAGACGCGGCAGGTGCTGACGCTCTGCTACCTGAACCGCGCGGCGCTGAAGAAGAGCCTGGAGACCGGGACGGTGCACCTCTTTCGCCGCTCCCAACAGCGCCTCGCGCAGAAAGGCGAGACCTCCGGCCACATCCAGGTGATCCGCGAGGTGCGGGTGGATTGCGAGGGCAAGTCGCTCCTCCTGCTCGTGCGCCAGCGCGTCGCCGCCTGCCACGCCGGCTACTTCACCTGCTACTTCAGACAGCTCACCTCATCAGGACGGCTCAGGGCGATCGGCCGAAGAGCGTTTGACCCGGCGAAGGTGTATTGACGATGGAGATCCGGCCGTCGGAAGCGGAGTTTGCGCAGCTCGCGCGGCAAGGGAACGTCATCCCGGTCTATGGGGAGCTCTTGGCCGACCTCGAGACCCCGGTGAGCGCTTTCCTGAAACTTGACCGCGGGGGCTTCAGCTACCTGCTCGAGTCGGTCGAGGGGACGGAGAAGGTGGCCCGCTATTCATTCCTGGGGAGCCGGCCGCGCCTCTTGGTGACGAGCACCGGCCGTCACGTCGAGATTTCAGCGTTCGGGGAAGGACGGCTCCCGCGCGTGACGCGCCTTGAGACCCGCGATGATCCGCTGGGTGAGGTGGAGCGGCTCATGCGCCGGTTCACGTTCGTCTCGGTACCGGGCCTGCCGCGCTTCTGCGGGGGGCTCGTCGGCTACCTCGGCTATAACGTGGTCCGGTTTTTGGAACGATTGCCGCCGCACCGGATTGACGATCTCCATGCGCCCGACCTCATGCTCATGCTGACCGATACGATGGTCATCTTCGACCATGCTCAGCACAAGCTGCTCCTCGTGGCGAATGCCCGGATCGATGGGGCCACGCCGCGCGCGGCCTACCGGCAGGCAGTTCGCGACATTGAGGCGATGGCCGCGAGGTTGCGCGGCCCCTTGCCCAGAGCGATGCGGCGGCGCTCGACGCGCTCACGCGCCGTCCGCTCCAATATCAGTCGAGGGGAGTTTCTCGGCATGGTGGCCAAGGCCAAGGAGCACATCCGCGCCGGGGACGTCATCCAGGTCGTCCTTTCGCAGCGCCTCGAGCGGGAGCTCTCCTGCGATCCCTTGGACGTCTACCGCGCCCTGCGGTCGCTCAACCCCTCCCCCTACATGTACTTCTTGCGGTTTGGCTCGCTGGGCCTGGTGGGGTCATCGCCGGAGATGCTCGTGCGGTGCGAGGAGGGCGTTCTCGAAACCCGGCCGATTGCAGGGACCAGACGCCGCGGGAGCACCCCGCGCGACGACGCGCGGTTGGTCCAGCAACTGCGCTCGAGTCCCAAGGAGCGCGCCGAGCACCTGATGCTGGTGGATCTCGGCCGCAACGACTTGGGCCGGGTGGCGCGGCCGGGTTCCGTGAAGACGCCTGAGCTCATGGTCGTGGAGAAGTACTCGCACGTGCTCCACCTGGTGAGCGGCGTCACGGCGGCCCTCAAGCCGGGCCGAACGGCCTTCGACGTCCTGCGCGCGACGTTTCCGGCCGGCACGGTGACCGGCGCCCCGAAGGTGAGGGCGATGGAGATCATCGCGTCGCTCGAGCGCTATGATCGGGGGCCGTACGCCGGGGCCGTGGGCTACTTCAGCTTTTCCGGGAACTTGGATACCTGCATCACGATTCGGACCATCCTCATCAAAGACCGGCGCGCCTACATTCAAGC
>JACPSR010000090.1 GCA_016193175.1 Candidatus Omnitrophota bacterium | reverse complement strand
GGGCGTCCGCCAGCCGAGCTGCTCGGCGATCTCGTAGCCGTACGTCTTGGAGCCCTCGGCGTAGTAGGGGCGGATGTTGATGTTGACGAACGCCCACGGGTACTTCGCGCCGATCTCCGCGCAGAGGCGGTTGACCTCATCGTAGGTCCCCTCGACTGCGATCAGGGTCGGTTGGTAGATCAGCGAGGCGACGATTTTTCCCATCTCGAGATCCGCCGGAATGAAGATGTACCGCTTGAGCCCCGCGCGCGCCGCGTGGGCCGCGACCGAGTTGGCGAGGTTGCCGGTGGAGGCGCAGGCGACGGTGTCAAACCCTAACTCTTTCGCCCTGGTCAAGGCAACGGACACCACGCGATCCTTAAAGGACAGGGTGGGATGGGAGACGGAATCATCTTTGATGTAGAGCTCGCGCACGTCCCATGCCGCGGCCAGCCGCTCGGCCCGGAAGAACGGGGTGAACCCTGAGGAGAGGCCGACGGTAGGCTCACCCTCAATGGGGAGGAGCTCACGGTAACGCCAGAGCGACGGGGGACGGGATGCCACGGCGGCCTTGGTCAACGCGCGGCGGATGGCGTCGTAGTCATAGTCGACCTCGACGCTCCCAAAGCAGTACTCGCACACGAACACGACCTCTTTGGGATAGAGCCGCCCGCACTCTCGGCACTTGAGCCCGATGACGTAGCTCATCGTAGATGCTCGAGGCTCGAGGCTGAAGGCTGGAGGCAAGTGCATTTGCCTAGAGCCTTGAGCCTAGAGCCTCCAGCGAATGAGCGTGTCATGTGAGGAGGGAGCGTTTCCTCACGAGCAGGCGGACGCCGCGGTTCGCGGGCTCGCTCACGACAATCTCATGGCCTTCCGCCCGCAGCCCAAACGGAATGGTGAGCAAGGGGCCCCCCTCATCAATGTAGAGCTCGAGCACGTCGTTCTCCGCCATTGCTTGCAACCGTTGGATCGCCTGGCTGTAGGTTGCCGGCCCCTCCATCCCTCGGGCATCCAGGGATTGGTCCACCCGTAACTTCCCGATCGATGAGGCCATGTCTAATGCGGTGTCAGCCTTCAAAGTACGCCTGGACGCTGAAGTAGCGCTCCCCGGAATCAGGGAAGACGACCACGACCGTCTGACCCGACCCAAGCGCTCTGGCCACCCTCAGGGCCCCCCAACACGCCGCGCCCGCCGAGATGCCGACGGACAATCCTTCTTCTTTCGCGAGTCGCCGCGACATCTCGTAGGCCTGCTCGTCGGACACCGTGAGGATCTCGTCGAGGACGCCGCGGTTCAGCACCTGGGGGATGAACCCGGCCCCGATCCCTTGGATCATGTGCGGGTGGGGCGCGCCGCCCGACAGCACCGCGGAGCTCTTCGGCTCGATGGCCACAATGTTGACATGCGGGAGCCGCTTTTTCAACACTTCTCCGACGCCGGTGATCGTCCCGCCGGTCCCCACCCCGGCCACGAACGCATCGATCTCCCCATCGGTCGCTGGGCGTCTCCTTCACCAACTCCTCGGCCCGCTTCACCGCCCCAATCATGCCGTCCCCGGCCGGCGTCAGCACGACCTCGGCGCCGTAGCCCTTCAGGATCTGGAGGCGCTCCTCGCTCATCGCCTCAGGCATCGTCAGGATGACCTGGTAGCGTTTGACCGCGCAGATCATCGCGAGGCCGATGCCCGTATTGCCGCTCGTGGGCTCGACGACCGTGGAGCCCGGCTTGAGAAGCCCGCGGGCCTCCGCGTCCTCGATCATCGAGAGGCAGATGCGATCCTTCACGCTCCCGCCGGGGTTGAAGGACTCCAGCTTCGCCAAGACGGTGGCCATGCGCGGCTCGACCACCCGGCGCAGTCGCACCATCGGGGTGTTCCCGATCAGCTCAAGGACGTTCTCGGCGACTCGCTGCTGTTTGACGGTATTCGTCATCGTCACCCTGCGTGACGGCGTTCGATGCGCAAGCGGCCATCCCCCCACTCAGTGGCGACATGTCCACGATCCGCGGCCCAGCTGAGGAGGTCTCGATGGACGTCCGCCGCGTTGTAGAGAACCTCCATCGGCTCGCCGGCCGTCAACCGATCCAAGGCCTGCGCGACCACGGCGAGCGCCTGCGCGCAGAGCATGTCACGCACGTCGACGATCCCCGTTAGCCGGTTCGCCTGTTGGCCGGTTGGCCTGTGAGGACCCATGGCATTATACCTACGTTCATCAGCCTGCGCCAACCCGATCCATCATCACCCTTCAACAACCGTTTCCTCCGGGGTGATGGTTACTCCGTCAATGCGGTAGCTCTTGATGTCCGGATGCTCCTGGTGTTTCAAGGAGACGAGGACGTAGGACACGTCCGGGTACGCGGCCAGGCGGACGTCCACCGGCGAGGGGTACGCCGCTGAAGCGGTGTGCGAGCGGTAGATCCCAATCATCCGCTGGCCGCGATGGCGCATGAGCTTTTCCACAGTGAGCTGCTCCTTCGGGTCCATCGAGTAGCCGATCGGGCTGTCCTCGACATTGGTCATTGGATAGACGGCCACGACATCCGCGCCCTGGCCCGCGGGCGGCTGCGTGGATTCTGCCAGCACCCCGCAGGCTTCTTTTGGATACTGCCGCCGGCAGTGCGCAATCACTTCGTCGTAGAGCGTCCTCGAAATCCGCAATCCGCAATCCGCAATCCGCATGTTAGATGAGGCCCCACCGCACCCAGACACGGCGTTGGAGCAGCTTGAACAGCGAGTCGACCGCGATGCCGGCCACGGCGATGAGCAGCATAAGTGCGAGCAGGGCGTTC
>JACPSR010000051.1 GCA_016193175.1 Candidatus Omnitrophota bacterium | reverse complement strand
TGTGGTCCCCGTTCCCGATGTGCTCATCGCCTCCTGCGCACTCCTCTACGACTGCGAGTTGCTCCACGCCGACCGCCACTTTGATATGATCGCCCGCCTTACCCCCCTGAGGATCCATCGGACGACCGGATGACCGACTCGAAGATTTAGAGCGAGGCTTCTGCCTCGCAGGTCGAGCAGAAGATGCTGGAATCGTCTCAGAACCGACCCCATTCTTCCGGCACCAAGAAGTAGTTCGCTCCCTCGACGGGGGTGTCGAGTCCCCTCGCTCACCTGTCCTCTTTAGAAATCCTTGACAACGTCCCGCAGGACTGATATATTTACATTGTACATATGCATGACATCCGCTTCGAGTGGGACAAAGCCAAGGCCGCCCTGAATAAAAGAAAGCATGGGGTCTCATTCGAAGAGGCGCAGACGGTGTTTTACGATGAGAACGCGATCGAGTTCTTCGATCCTGACCATGCCGATCGGGAAGATCGTTTTATCATGTTAGGGTTGAGCTTCAAGTTGCGGCTCTTGGTAGTGTGCCATTGCGTCAGAGAGGCGCAGTCAGTGATCAGAATTATTTCGGCGAGAAGGGCGACACGCCACGAAGCGAAGAGGTATCGGAGGGACAACCCATGAGGGCAGGGTACGATTTTTCCACAATGAAGGGCCGGCGTAATCCGTATGCCCGACTGCTCAAGAAGCCAGTGACGATTCGCTTAGGTGCGGATGTCGTCGACTATTTCAAATCGATGGCGAATCAGTTGGGGGTGCCGTATCAGAATCTCATGAATCTGTACCTGAGGGATTGTGTCCAGTCGCATCGACACATCCAGTGGGTGGCGCATTGAGAGAGGACGAGTCGGAAAGTAGGTGCCGTCCTAAGAGCATCTCACAGAAAGGCCGACTCTGTTCGGGGTTCGTGGCTCTGGGTTGGGGGCACTTGCCCAGAACCCTCAACCCTGAACCCAGAACCAGAGCGCCCACAAGTCTTTTTGATAGGCGCTCTAAAGAGTATCGACGACGTCCCACGAGGCTGGCACAGTTACGACAGCACCCGTTTTCTCCCATCCCTGCTCGAAACGTTACACTACAAATAAAGAAATCAGCTATAATGTAGTGTAACGGAAGAGCCATGCGGGTCCTCAAGAGCATCCTGAGAGACAGCCTCACCTATTACCAGCGGCTGGAACGAGACCTCACGCGGCGTCTCGCCAGGCTCCCCCAAGGCAGCGTCAAGCGTCGGCGGATCCGGGGGCATGCGTACTACTACCGACAGTGGCGCAATGGCGGGAAGGTGGTCCACCGCTATCTGGGCCGCCGGAAGCCGGTTGAGCTGCTGAAGGGGATCCGGGAGCGGCGCCAGCTGAACCAGGAGCTGGCGAAGGCCCGGGCAGCCTTGCGGTTACTCCCCAGGCGGAAGCTCGCTGCATGATTGAGCTTGTTCGGCGGATTTTGGCCGTGTTTGAAGCGGCCCGGAACAGCCTCCGCGCGGGGCGCGGCGTCAAGTTCGAGGACCTCGAGAAGATTTGGAGCGACACCTCCAACACCTGAGGTGGAGAAGCTCTGCTGCGTGATCAGCGGGCGGGTGCGGTGCTCAATCGGGCCTGTCTGCCGTGCCGAGCACGGCACAGGCAGGCAGGAACGTCACGAGCTCAAGGCAGGCGACACGTCGGCACCCGGTACGAGTTTTCAACCGCCTGGCAACTCATATCATGAATCTCAATCTCGATAGCGACGTCTTGGGTTACAAAAGTTTGTCGCAAAAAGCCCGTGTCCTTACCGAAGGGTGGGCAGCGAATAACTTGTATTGCCCTGCATGTCCGTCAAATCACGTTGTAAGAGAACCCAATAACAGGGAAGCCGTTGATTTTGTGTGCCCAGATTGCCACGCTCCGTTTCAGCTAAAGGCCAGTCGGAATTCAATCGGACGTAAGATTACGGACGCCGCTTATGAAACAATGAAACGGGCGGTGCTTTCCGACAGGTCTCCCAACCTTTTAATAATGCACTACGGCATAGATGCGTTGAAAATATTCGATGTTCTAGTGGTTCCCAAACATTTTTTGTCGTTGTCCGCCGTCGAACCCCGAAAACCTCTTGCGCTAACCGCACGACGTGCGGGATGGATAGGGTGTAACATTGTTTTGGACAACGTGCCGCCTGATGGCCGAATTGATCTGGTCAAAAACAGCGTTGTTTGTCCCAGCGCTGACGTGCGAGCGAAGTTTCGACTCTCTCGTGGGTTATCAAACATTGAAACGTCGAAAAGAGGTTGGGTCTTAGACTTGTTGACGGCGTTACGTTCACTAAACAAGATTGAATTCACTTTGGGCGAGGCTTACGGTCTTGAAAACACGCTTTCTGCCCTTCATCCTAAAAATCGTCACGTTCGGGAAAAGATCCGCCAGCAATTACAAGTCCTTCGTGATCTGGGGTATTTAACCTTTTTAGGAGGCGGGGACTACCGCCTAAAATCACTTTGACTACAAACCAAACTATCTCCAGAGATGTTCCTGGTGCCCCCTTCAGGATTGGGCAAGACGTTAAAATTATTGGACGAAGCGACGATACTGTTTCTGCCAAATTCATAGGGCGAAAAGGAACGGTGGTTTATTTTGATTTTAGCTGTGGTTGTGGGCAGTCCTACCCAAGCGACCCAATGATTGGGGTCGTTTTCCGTGGTGGGATTGTTGAAGAATTCTGGCGAGAGGAATTGCTTCACGCTTGTGAGCATTGAGGAAAATGAAAGCTATGGGCTGGTGAGGGTGTGTCTCATGGGGGAATATACCTTTCAGGAGTTCTCGCGGTGTATCAACAAGGTTGAACGGCAAGGGCGATATTACCGCCGGGACGGCGGGTTATGGCTGGAGGGCGGAGGCGATGGTCTGGAGGAACGGCTCCTGGAAGATCCCGACGGCGAGGATGCCCAGGACGAGGAACGCAAGCGTCCCGGCGGTGAGCGGGCTCACGCGGATCGGTGAGTTCTCGCGGGGCGCATCCAGGTACATCCGCTTGACGACCATGAGGTAGTAGTAGAGCGAGATCGCGACGTTGACGGCGCCGATCGCGACGAGCCAGAGCCTGCGGCTCTCGACGGTTGCCAAAAGCACGAGCAGCTTTCCCACGAAGCCGGCCAGCGGCGGCACGCCCGCGAGCGACAAGAGGGCGATGAACATCGCGGCGGCAAGCCACCCCGAGCGCCGCGACAACCCGCGGTAGTCATCCAGCGCATCCCCCCCGACCGCGTCCGCGGCGACCACGACGACGAAGAAGGCCGTGAGATTGCTGAAAAGATACGCGAGCAGGTAGTATCCCACCGCTTCAACCCCTGAGCCTGAAGCCGTCGAGAGCCCCATCAAGAGGTAGCCCGCGTGGCCGATCGAAGAGTAGCCCAAGAGGCGCTTGATGTTCGTCTGCGGGATCGCGGCGAGATTCCCGTAGAGCAGCGTCGCCGCCGAGAGGACCGCGAGCAGCGGTCCCCACAGCCCCTGGAGCGGCATGAACACCCCGTAGAGCAGCCGCAGCGTCGCCACAACCCCCGCCATCTTCGAGCCCACCGACAAGAGCGCCACGACCGGCGTCGGGGCGCCTTCGTAGACATCCGGCACCCAGAGGTGGAACGGCACGGCCGCCATCTTGAACCCCAGCCCGGCCAGCACGAGGAGAAGCCCTGCCTGGGCGGTCAGCGGTGCGTGGCCGTTCGCGATGGCGGCGCGGATCACAGGGAAGCTTGTGCTGCCGCAGAAACCGTAGAGGAGGGCGATGCCGTAGATGAGGAAGCCGGAGGAGACCGAGCCCAGGATGAGGTATTTCATCCCCGCCTCGACCGACCGCGCGTCGGTCTTGAGGTAGGCCGCCATGATGTAGAGCGAGAAGGTGAGGATCTCTAAGCCGATGAAGAGGAGGAGGAGATCGTTGACGGAGGCGAGGACGAGCATCCCGAGAAGCGCCGTGAGGAGGAGGATGTAGAAGGCGCCGACGCGCGCCGGCAGATGATGGTGGAACTCCCGGGTCATGATGATGACGACCGCGGCGGTGAGCAGGAACAAGCCTTTGAAGTACACGGCAAAACGGTCCACGAGGAACATCGCCTGGAACGTCTGGCCGATTCCAGAGGGCTGCTGCCGCGCGAGCAAGACGGCCGCCAGCGCGATGCCGCCGAGCGCAAGCCACCAGAGGGAGTCTCTCCGCGCTGCCGGCACCAGGAGGTCGGCGGCGAGCATGAGGAGGATGGCCGCGCAGACGACGAGTTCAACGCTCAGGAGCGACCAGGCCATCAGGGCGTTTCGCGTGGGGCGAGCGGCTGGAGATCGAGGGAATCTACATCGGCGTACTTCTCCTGCATGGGGGAAGGGGCGATGCGCTCGATCAGCGGCCGGGCGCTGGCGTCGATGAGGCGGAGCATCGGCTTCGGCCAGCAGCCGATGAGGAGCAACACGGCGATCAGCGCCACATAGGGCAGCCGCGCGAACGGGGTCGCCGCGTCTCGCACATGCGCAAAGGCGGGCTTGAGCTCGCCGAAGAACGTCCCGCGCACAAAGCGCAACATGTAGACCGCCGTGATGACCACGCCGAAGGTGCCGCAGATCACCTGGACGGGATATCGATCCCATCCGCCGAGAAAGACGAGCAGCTCAGCGACGAAGTTTCCAAAGCCGGGGAGGCCGCTTGAGGCGAGCGCCGCGATGACCCCGCAGCCCGCAATGAACGGCGCTTGGCGCGCGAGCCCCCCGAGGTCCGGCAGGTAGCGGGTGTGCGTTTCGTCGTACACGTGGCCGACGAGCGCGAAGGCCAGGGCGGTCATAAGCCCGTGCGCGAACATCAGCAAGACCGCCCCATCGAGGGCCAGCGGCGAGAGACAGGCGATGCCCAGCAAGACGTAGCCCATGTGGCTCGACGAGGAATAGCCGATGATCAGCTTGAGGTCCTTCTGGGCCATGGCGACAAACCCGCCGTAGAGGATGTTCATGACGGCAATCGCCGCGATCCAGGGGAGCCACATCTGGGCGCCTGCGGGGAGGAGCCCCACCGCCAGGCGGATGATGGCGTAGGAGCCGAGCTTCATCAGGACGCCGGCGTGGAGCATGCTGACCGCCGAGGGAGCGGCGGCGTGGCCGATCGGCGACCAGCTGTGGAGCGGCCACATGGGCGCGATCACCCCGAAGCCGACGGCGAGGAGCGGGAAGATCCATTGCTGGAGCGATGGAGCAAGCGGGGCCGAGGCGAGATGGCGCTGGAGCGCGACCAGATCGAAGCTCTTCGCGCCGGAGCTTGCGTAGAGCCACAAGATCCCCGTCAACGCCACGACGGCGCCCAACGTCAAGTAGACGGTGAGCTTCATCGCGGCGTACTCTTTCGAGAAGCGCACGACGCCCTGCTCCTTCACGTCGCTTCCCCAGATGCCGATGAGCGGGTACATGGGGATGACGGCCATCTCGTAGAAGAAGTAGAAGAAGAAAAGGTCGAGCGAGAGGAAGACCCCGAAGACGCCCGTGATGAGGAGCAGATAAAAAATGTAGTATTCCTTCACCCGCTCCTTGATGGCGTACGAGATCAGGACCCCGGTGAACGCGCAGATCGCATGGAGCAGGACGAGGACTGCGCTGATGCCGTCCACCCCGAGGTGGACGTTGATTCCTAGCGAGCGGATCCACGGGATGACGACCTCATGCTGGTAGCCGCCCGCGACGGGATTGTAGGTCATCACGGCGGCCAACGCGCACGCGAGGGAGATCCCCATTGAGGTCACCGCGAGGCGACGGATGAGCGCGTCACGATCCTCCCGGATGGCGCACAGGACAAACGCCCCGAGCGCTGGGGAGAGCAGGATCGCGGCGGGGAGTGGCAAGGGCATGGCCTCAGTGACGGATCGGGATGGAGAGGAGCCAGACGATGCCGATGAGGAACGCCAGCGCGTACGTCTGGATCCTCCCGGTCTGGCAGAGGCGGATGAGCCGTCCCATGTCTTGGGTGAGCCGGGCGGTCCCATTCACCGCAAGACCGATGATCACGTGCCGTTCCACCCATGCGCAGAGGCCGGCGATCAATTTCTGCTGGATGACGGCGACGTACCAGGCGTAGATCTCGTCGATGTAGTAGCGCCGCTGGAGGAATGAGTAGGGCAGCGCCAGCGCGTGGACAAGTTGTTGAGCGGAGATCGCTTGCTTGCCGTAGATGAGCCAGGCCAACACCAGGCCGGCCGCGACGACCGCCAGCGACATGCCGGCGACCGCCCAGTGGAAGGCGCCACCGTGCTCGCCGAGGAACCGCGGGATGCCGAGGTAGCCGCCGACGATGGAGAGCGCCGCCAGCAGCACAAGCGGCCCGATCATCACCGGCGGCGACTCGTGGGGATGGCCGCGTGCCTTGCCGGTGAACGCGACGAACCAGGCCCGCGCGATGTAGAACGCGGTCATGCCGGCGGTGAGCGTTCCGAGCCAATAGAGCGCGAGGTTGCGCTCATGCGCGAGCACGAGGATCTCGTCTTTGCTGAAGAACCCCGAGAGGCCGGGGAAGCCGCAGAGCGCGAGGCCCCCGATGAGGAACGCCCCCGATGTCCATGGCATCGGGCGCAGAAGCCCCCCGAGCTTCCAGATGTCCTGCTCGTGGGTGCCGTGGATGACGCTCCCCGCCGCGAGGAAGAGGAGCGCTTTGAAGAAGGCATGGGTCGTGAGATGGTACATCCCGGCCACCGGGCCGCCCAGGCCCAGGGCCATCACCATATACCCGAGCTGGCTCAGCGTGGAGTAGGCGAGGATTCGCTTCAGATCGTTTTCAACGAACGCGAGGCACGCGGAGAGGAACGCCGTCGAAGCGCCCACCCACATGATCGTCGTCATCACTGAGGGGAGGTGCTCAAACAACCAAAACGCCCGGCAGAGGAGGTAGACGCCCGCGGCCACCATGGTCGCCGCATGGATCAGGGCGGAGACCGGCGTCGGACCCTCCATCGCATCCGGCAGCCAGACGTGGAGCGGAAACTGGGCCGATTTTCCGAGGGGCCCGCAGAAGAGCAACAGGCCGATGAGCGGCAGCATCGCCAGCGGGATCAGCCCTTGGTGGGCGAGGCCGGGCAGCCGTTCCTGCAACGCCTGGAAGTGGAATGTCCGCTCGGAGGCGAGCGGACTTGAGATGGCCCACAGGGCGAGGATGCCGATGAAGAACCCAAAATCCGCAACGCGGTTCACCAGGAACGCCTTCTTGCCGGCCTCGGCGGCGGAGGGTCTTGCGTACCAGTGGCCGATGAGGAGGTACGAGCAGCACCCCACGAGCTCCCATCCGATGAAGAGCTCGATCCAGTTATTCGAGAGCACGATGGTGAGCATTGAAAAGGCAAAGAGCGAGAGCACGCCGAAGAACCGGCTGTAGGCATGATCGTCCGCCATGTAGCCGATCGAGTAGATGAAGATGGCGCTCCCCACCCCCGTGACGACGAGCGTCATGAGGAGCGAGAGCCGGTCCATGAGGATGCCAAACGGGACCGTGAGGCCGGGGAGCGAAATCCAGGAGATGGAGAGCTCGAATGGGAGGACCGCGGGGTTGTGGAGCGCCTGGAGAAAGACCCAGCCGGTACAGACAAACGACGTGAGCAGCGCGCCGATCGCGAGCGTCGCGCTGAGCCGCCTCCGGTGGATTCCAACGACCTGGATCAGGAGCGCCGCGCCGAGCGGCGCCAGGAGGATGGTCCAGCTCACCAGCGGGGCGAGGGGCAAGGGGCGAGGGGCAAGGAGGGTTGCTACCATTTGAGGAGGCTGATCTCATCGGCGTTCAGCGTCTTGAGCTGGCGCGAAAGGAGCACGGCGATCGCCAAGCCCACCGTGACTTCTGCGGCCGCCACCGTGATGATGAAGAAGACGACCACCTGTCCCCCGACGTCTCCCCAGGCCCGGGCGTACGCCACGAACGCGAGGTTCGCGGCGTTGAATATGAGCTCAATAGAGAGCAGGATCATGAGCACGTTGCGGCGCGTCAGGATGCCGACAAGGCCGATGGCGAAGAGGAGGGCGCTTGCGACGAGGTAATGGGTGAGCGTGATCATCTGGTAGCACACCCCGCCACAGAATGTGGCGGGTCCGCCACGCAGGGTGGCGGAAGCACACAGCACACAGCACACAGCCGCGTCATTCGTGGGGGTGCTGCTTGGCGAGGGTGACGGCGCCGATGATGGCCGCCAGGATGAGAAATGAGGTCAGCTCAAACGGCACGAGGTACGTCGAGAAGAGAAGCCTGCCGACCGATTCGACGGTCCCGCTTGATGGGGATGGGTTCGGGAACGTCGAAGGCTGGCCGGCGCTTCGGAGGATCTTGGAGAGCGCGAGGAAAAAGACGAGGGCGCTCAGCGTCCCGGCGGTGCGGAGGGTAAAGAGGCGCATGCGCGAGAGGGCCTCCGGTTCGAGGTTGAGGAGCATGATGACGAAGAGGAAGAGGACGAGGACCGCACCCGCGTAGAGGAGGATCTGCAAGGCGGCGACGAAGTACGCCCCCAGCATGACGAAGAGCGCCGCGAGGCAGAACATCGCCAACAGGAGCGAGAGGACGCTGTAGATCGGCTGGCGGTTGAGCACCACCGAGAGGGCGGCGAGCACCATCACCGTCGTGAAGAGATAAAAAAATACCGCTTCGCTCATAAATTTCGCTTCGCAAAATTTATTATATGTTATGCTACTGCAAAGCGCCATCATCTTCATGATTGCGTTGATTGTGTGCAGAGCCACTCGAAGGGTGGAGCCATGACCGCTGCTCGCCTCATCATCGCCGATAGCGAGAAGAACGCCAACCTGTACTACGCGACCCGTTTCCTGGCGCCGGACCCCTTTATCTTCGTTCAAATCAACGGCCGTCGCATCATCGTGATGAGCGACCTCGAAGTGGATCGGGCAAAAACCCAGGCCAGGGTCGACGAAGTCCTTTCGTACACCAAGCTTACGCAGCAGGCCAAGCGCGCCGGTGTGAAGGAGCCGACGATGACGGACGTCGTCGTGGAGTTGCTCAACAGCCGCACAGTCAAAACGGTCGACGTGCCGGCGGACTTCAGCCTGACGCACGCCGATAGGCTCCGCAAGCGCGGCGTCGAGGTCCAGCCGACGCCGGATCCCTTCTTCCCTGAGCGGATGGTCAAGTCCGAGGAGGAGGTAGCACTCCTCACCGACTCACTCCGCACGACGGAGGAGGCGCTCGAGTGCGCGATCGAGCTCATCCGAAACTCCGAGGTGAAGCCGGACGGCGCCCTGTGGATCGGCGGCAAACCGCTCACTGCGGAGCTGATCCGCAAGGCGATGCACCTGGTGATGATGGAGCGCGACTGCGTCGCCCAGCACACGATCATCGCCTGCGGTGTCCAGGCGGTTGATCCGCACAACGAGGGCTCAGGCCCCTTGAGGGCGAATGAGCCGATCGTGATCGACGTCTTCCCGCAGCACGCGCGGAGCCGCTACTTCGCGGACCTCACGCGCACCGTCGTGAAAGGGAAGGCATCGGACAAGGTCAAGCGGATGTTTAACGCGGTGAGAGAGGGACAGGAGATTGCCTTTCGGATGATCAAAGACGGGGTGGATGGGGCGGCCGTCCACAAAGCAATTCTGGACTACTTTGTGTCGCTCAGCTTTGCGACCGGGGAGCAGAACGGCCGCATGCAGGGCTTCTTCCACGGGACCGGGCACGGCGTCGGCCTCGAGATCCACGAGCCGCCGCGCGTGGGCGTCAAGCCGGACACGCTCAAGGCCGGCATGGTCGTGACCGTTGAGCCAGGCCTCTACTACCTCGACGCCGGCGGCATGCGCATCGAGGACATGGTCGTCGTCACCAAGGATGGTTGCCGCGTCCTCACTGAAGCTCCTAAGGTCTTGGAAGTCTAATGCTGCGTCGGTTGCGACCGAGGCGGGCACCCCCGCGGCTTCGCTTGGCGAAGCCAAGCGTGCGGGG
>JACPSR010000006.1 GCA_016193175.1 Candidatus Omnitrophota bacterium | reverse complement strand
GCATCAGGACCTCCTGGAGGGCCGGACCTTGTCCCAGGCGCTGGCGCGCCATCCCAAGGCGTTCGGGCCCGTCGAGCTCGGGCTCATCAGGGTCGGCGAAGCCGGCGGGCTGCTCGACGACACCCTCCTCCAGTTGGCGCAGCTCTTGGAGTGGGAGATGGAGATGCGCAACCAGCTCAAGCAGGCGTTCCAGTATCCCGTCATCGTGCTGGGGACGCTGGCCTTCGCGATGACCGTGATGGTGGTGTTCGTCCTGCCGAGGTTTGCCAGGATGTTCCAATCGCTCCACATCGAGTTGCCGCTGCAAACGCGGCTCCTCATGGCCCTGAGCTACGTCATCTCGCACTTCGGGTGGCTCATCGCGCTCGTCTTGGCAGGTGCTGCGGCGGGGTGGCTGCTCTACCTCCGCACCTCGGCCGGACGGCTGCGTTGGCACCGCTGGAAGCTCCGGCTTCCCCTCCTCGGGCCGGTGTGCGTGGAGCTGGCGATGTCTCGATTCGCCCGCGTCATCGCCGCCCTGAATCGTGGCGGCGTCCCGATCCTGGAAACGCTTGCGCTGGCTGGTCAGAGCGTGAATAATAGGTACGTTCAAGAGGTCATTCGCAACGTGCGCGATCGCGTGAAAGGAGGTGACAATCTCGCCAACGCGCTGAGACGGGAGCCCCTGTTTCCTCCGGTCGTGGTCCAGATGGTCGCGACCGGGGAGGAGGCGGGCCGATTGGATGAGCTCCTGCAGAGTGTCTCGGACTACTATGATCAGCAGGTGAGCTACTTCGTCAAGAAGCTCGTCACCTATCTCGAGCCGGCGCTCCTGATCGTTGTGGGGATCGGGGTGCTGGTGATGGCGACGGCGGTCCTCGTGCCCATGTGGGACCTCGTGAAGGTGTTCAAGCGCTAACAAAAGGGAGGAGAGATGAAACGAACGGGGTTTACGCTGATTGAATTGGTGGTCGTCATGGTCGTCATTGGTATCTTGGCCGCGATCGCGATCCCGAAATTTGTCGACCTCACCGGCCAGGCGAAGAAGGCCTCCGAGGAGGGGACGGTGGGCGGAGTCCGGGCGGGGATCATGTTGCAGTATGCCAACGCGAACCCGCATGTCTTCCCTGCGACGCTTGACGCCGTGGCGGCCGCAACCAACTGCAGCGCGACAGCGTTGTGTTTTGAGACCGTCGTGTCGGAGCCGGTCACCCAGGGAGGCGCCGACGGCTGGAAAAAGTGTGATGCGACGACCTACAGAGGGCCGAGCACGAACTGCTACCAGTACTCCACTGTGAATGGCCGGTTTGCGCCCATCGCGTGTCCTGCGTGTTAGACCATTTCATACATACCATGATGGGATTACGGTGATGAAAAAGCTTGATTTCGGTGATAGAGCACCGAGGACAATCACCGTCATCAGCCTTGGAAAACCACCATAATTACTGCTAACAGCAGTCGCAGAGGGTGTGGATGATGTACGCTCGCAACCAGCGGGTGGTGAGGGGACAGTCAGGCTGGACGCTCGTGGCGCTGATCGTCCTCTTGGCCGTCGCCCTCATCGCGCTGGCCGGCGTCGGCAGCGGCGTGGCCGAGGGGATGCGCGCGGGCCTCGTGCGCGTGAATGAGACCAAGGCCGCGTACCTGGCCTCAGCCGGCATCTTGGATGCCGTTCGCAGCTACCAGACCGGAGACGGCGGTCTCGCGTATGCCCTGGGCGAGTTTCCTGTCGTGGCGCCCTCCGAGGTGTTCATTCGTCCGCTCGCCTCGCCGCAGCGAGACTTCGTGCTGGTGGATATGTCGCGTGCGAGGCTCGATCAAGTTGCAGGTTCCAGCCGATTGAGAGACTGGACGCTCCGGAACGTTGGGCCGGCAAGCCCCGGGCCGACCCTCACCACGATGGTGGTGGACTGGACACAAGCGGTTCCCCCCGATCCCTCGGAGCGGGTCCAGGCAGTTCTCATGCTCGGCGGTCCATGCACCTTGGTGTGGGAGGGTTCTCAAGGCCCGGGCGAAGAGATCGACATCCCGGACTGTCAGCTTTCGAGCAACGCGATGGTGGGCATCACTCAGATTTGGTTTACAGGGACTGCGGTGGCATCCCGCAATCCCATGGTCATCACCGTCAAGTTCATCATGGCTGACGCGCCGACGCTGAACGGGTGCGCCGGCGCGCGACCTGCGTCAGAGGCGGATCCACTCCTGGAGAACTGCCAGCGGACGGCGCAGTTCGTGAAGAACGGCCTCAACGCAGGGCTCTTTACGATCCGCAGCATCGGGGAGGTGCGCGAGAGTCCGTTCACGACCAGGCGGGGCGTGCGGGCCGAATTTCGCGCGACGTCAAACGTTCCCGGCGTCATGCCACGCAACCAGATCATCTCATGGATCGACGAGTAGCCGGCACAAGCCTGCTGGAGCTGGTCGTCACCGTGGCTCTCGTGGGGCTGCTCGCAGCGCCCCTCGGGGGGATGGTGACCGAGCACCTGCACGCCTCGCTCACCACAGACGACGACACGGCCGCAGCCAACCTGGCTCGTTACGAGCAGGAGCTCTTCGAGCTGCGAGACACTGACTCAAGCTGGTGCAGCGTGCCGAGCAAAGAACTTCCCCGTTCTGATCCGGATCGCCCCCGGTGCCCAAAGGCGGTGAAGGGGCTCAATCCCTACGTCGGGCTCCCCTTCGTCGTCTACCGGATCAACACCCCCCAGCCGGCAACGGACGGCTCCTCAGGCCTGCAGCGCATCAAGGTGATCGTCAAGGCGATTCGAGGCCAAAACGACACGGGGGCCATCACGGCGCTTGAGCCGTTGGTCACGGTCACGACCTACTTTGCGCCGAGCGTCACGTTTGGTGCGGGAGAACCGCCGCTCATTTCGATTCCATGATCTCGACGCCCTCGTTGGGGCACCCTCCCCTCGCAAGCGCCTCTTCCTGTCGGATTCTGACTTCGTGGTTGTCGGTGAGGTGATGTCCGCTGTGTCCAGGCGGAGCGCTGCGTCAACGGCACGCGGGGTCACCCTCGTTGAGTTGATCATCTGGCTCCTCGTCATCGGCATCTTGGTGGGGGGCTCTGCGGCCTTGGGTGGGCAGTTCTTGCGCCTCATCGTTTATTTCCCCAAGGCGGTGGCCGCGCACCGGGTCGCGGCGGATGTGCTCCACCATATCGTCGAAGGGGGACCGTCCACGTTGGGCGTGGGCTCATCCTACGGCCCGCAGATCGAGCTGCGCGGATTGCGGCATGCGACGCGCCTCCTTGCAACTGAAGGAGCCGTGTGGCTTGCGCAGCCTGGTGAGATCGGCTTTCGCACCTCGGCCGGCCAGTGTATCGTCATCCGACTCTCCGGCGGCGTGATCAAACGGAGCGCCGTCCTGGCTCCGTCGACCAGCCCTTGCCGCACGACGCCCCGCAGCGCGGAAGAGGACATCCCGGCTGACGGCGCCGGCGACGTCACGATGACCATTCCCACCGGCCGGCTGTTTCGGTACTATAATCAGAGCGGCGCGGTCGTGCCAGACGGGACGCCGTATCCCGGCACCGTTCGGCGTGTCGAGATCACGTTTGTCGCGCAAACGGGCACTGGGGTATTTGAGGACGGAGAGGCGCGGATCGAGAAGGCGTCGAGTGTCACCCTCCGTATTCGGTAGCCTGCGCCCGCCCGTTCGAGGAGGCTGATGGCATTTCCGGGGTTCGTTCCCAGCCCGCTGCGGGTTGGCCTTGAGCTTGGCCCGCAGTCGCTGACCATCGTCTGGGCGAGGAAGCGACCGGGGGGCACGGTCGAGTGGCGTTTCCGGGCGCGCGTCCGCAGCAAGGACGAAAGCCCCGAGGCGCTGCGTCAGGATCTCGCCCGGCTCCTCCGTCCGCTGCGCCGCCACCGCCTTCGCACCCACCTCTTCCTCGCCGCGCCGAACAGCTACCTCCGCTGGCTCACCGTGATGGTGCCGGATGCCAAGCGCATCCCTCGCGCCGTGCAGGACGAGCTGCCGAAGCTCCTGCCGTTTGAGGTTCCTAAAGCCCAGTTCCAGTTTTTCGTGCGGCACCAGCAACGCGTCGGCGAGGAAATCGAGTGCCTCGTGTCGGTCGCCGCGTGCGAGCGCGCCCCCCTCCAGCGGGATCTTGAAGCGCTGTGGCAGGTCGGGTGGGTGCCAAAGGCGGTTGTGCCATCGGCCCTGGCGCTCGCTCAGACCGCGAAGGCGTTGCGCGCCGTCGACAAGGAACCGGTCGTCTTGGTGGAGATCGGCGCGCAGCGGACGGTGATGGTCCTCATGGATGCCGGCGAGGCGGTCTATGCGCGGGACATCAGGCTGGGGGAGGATCACCTCATCGATACCTTGGTGGGCCAATTCTCCGTCGGCCAAGCGACGGTATCCCTCTCGCAGGAGCAGGCCAAGGCGCTTGTGCGGGAAGAGGGTATTCCCGAGCCTGCGACGGCGGTCCCTCCGCCGGCCGTTGCGGATGCGGGGCCGAGAGAAGGGGAGACAGCCATCCGGAGCCAATCGACCGTCGGCCAGATGCGGCTGCCCACGGCGACGTACCTCGCCATGATCCAGCCGGTGCTCGAGCAGATCGCAAGCGAGATCCGACGAACGATGACCTTTGGGGCCGATGCCGCCACGGCGGCCGTGCCCCAGCGGGTGGTGATCAGCGGGGAAGGCTCGCGGATCCCGCACTGCGACCAATGGCTCTCCAAGCAGCTTGCAGTTCCCGTCGTCCGGTTGAACTGCGAAGAGCTCATTGGACGGGAAGGATCCGCAGCCGCTGTGACGTGCGGCTTGGTGTTGTTTGAGCGTCCTCCCAAGCTGGATCTTCAACCGCCATCGTCGAGGAGGCGAGGTCGCTTCCTTCGGCAGGCGACGCTGACGTGGCAGGTCTTGGCCGTCCTAGCCCTCGTCATTTGGCTGGGGATCGCCTTCTGGCAGGTGCGGCGCAGGGCTGTTGCGGGCCGGCTCCAGACGCTCGAGACACAATGGAAGGGCCTGCAGCCCATCGTGGCCCTGCAGAAGGAGACGGAGGCGCAGACGCAATCGGTCGATCGGCTCGTGATGAAACGAGGGGTGCCGACGGAGTGGTTCCGTCGGCTGGCCAGCGGTTTTCCCGCCGCGGTCCGTCTGACGCGCTGTGGAGTCGGCGCCTCGCGGCAGGTCAGCCTCTCGGGCGAGGTGGAGGAGCGCGAGCAGACTCCGGAAGCCTCCGTCTCAGAGCTGACGCTCTGGCTGGAGCGGGTCCGGGTCTGCAACGACGTACAACTGAGGTCCACGCGGCGCGCCGGCGCCGGCGGCCACCTCGTGGCGTTTGAGCTGACATGCCAGCTCCCTTGACCGCAATGAAAAGGATCGATCCGCTCGTCTTGCAGACTGCCGCCCTCGTGGTGGCGGGCTTGGTCGTCGGAGCGAGCTGGTGGTGGGGCTACCAGCCGGCCGTTCGCGCCTACGGGCGGGATCGCGACCAGATCGCACTCCGGCAACAAGAGATCGCCACGGTGAACGCCCTGGTCAAGCCCGCCGGAGGAGAGGCGGCTTGGCTGGCTCAGCATCAGCAGCTCTTCGCGTCGCTCAAGGCGAGGTTTCCCGAAGAGACCCAGTTGCCTCAACTGCTGAACGCGCTGGTCGACGCCTTGAAAGCGGGTGAGCTGCGGGTGGCGGACGTCACCCAGGGGAATCTGGAGCCCGTCCAGGACCAGGAGACGCCGCTCCTGATCGGAGGGCTCCCCTGTCGTCGGCTGCCGGTGACCGTCAAGGCGGAAGGGCGCTACCATGCCGTCCTGGCGGCGTTGGATCGGATCACGAGCACGGCATTCCCCGGCGTGGTGGGTCTCGAGCAGGTCGAGCTCCGCGTGAAGGACGCCGCCGCTCCAACGTTGGACACCACCGTTCAACTCTTCCTGTACGTCGTCGGGTCTTCAACCGCGCGCTCCCCGGATGCGTGACGCCAGGACAGTGGTCAAGTTTGGCGGGTCCTGCCGCTGCGCGACCCCATCCGTCCTCCCCGCCAAAGAACTGTGGCGGGTCCGGGCGTCGGGAGCCCCCGCTCCGCGTCACCCGCCAAACTCCATTACCAACGCCAGCCTCATTCTGTCGCTGTGTGTCGTTTTCGTAAGTCTGCTCGCTCCGGATGGCAGAGCCGAAGAGGAGCTGCGCGATCCGTTTACTTTCGGTCCTCGGGTCGAAGCCGTCACGAAAGTCGTCAAACCGGCAGGACCGGTGCTGATGGGCATCCTGTGGGATGCCACGCGTCCCTTAGCGATCGTCGGCGAAGAGACCGTGGCGGCCGGCGATACGGTCGCCGGGTGGCGGGTGGTCCGGATTCTGGAGGGACACATCGTGATTCAGCGCGGCGAGCGCCGAGAAACCATGACCCCCGGCGGCAGCATCCCCCTCGACTAACCCGCACCTCGCCCCTCGCATTGCGGATGCGCCCCATCTTGAGTGAGGATTGGCGAGCGGGTGGCGAGTCGGTCGGTGAGCGGCAGCTCGGTTTTTGGAGCGGCCACGGTGCCCCGCCGGCTGTGCTCGGGGTGCGGCCTCGCGCGGACGGTCGGCGACCCCAGCGTGGTCGCCTCCCTCCGCTGTGTGCTCGGCTCGCCCCACACCCAGCGTCCTGGGTGTGGGGCACCCTGCCCGCCTCGCACACAGAGGCCGCGCTCGGCCCACCCGCTCGCCGCCGGCGGGGCGAGCGACAAAAACCGCGCAGCGATGGCCCGCCTCGGTGGGGCGGGCCGAGCGGTGCCGCGAACCGACCGCGAGCCAGGCCCCGCTCGCAGCCGTCCTCCCGCATCGTGGGACGCAAACCGCATTGAGGTTTCCTTGACGCTCCCTCGATAAGGGCGTATCATTAGAGTTTGTGCTGATGAAGCATCCCATCCGCCGTCGCCTCATGTACCTGGGCTTCCAGGGGTTGCAAGCCCTGGTCAAGGTGCTGCCGCTCGCAGCCATCCGTCTCCTCGGTCGTGCGCTTGGCCTTGCGGCGTACGGGCTGCTTGTCCATCAGCGGCGATTGGCGATGGAGCATCTGGCCTATGCCTTCGGGGATCGTCTGAGTCCCTCTGCGCGCGCGCGGATTGCGCGAGGGGTGTTTCTCAACCTCGGCCACAATGCGGTGGAGTGGTTGCTGCTGCCTCGGCTCTCCGCCGGCGATCTTGAGCGGATGACGACGTGCGAAGGGTTAGAGCACCTTCGCCGGGCGCTCGCTGAAGGGAACGGGGCGATCGTCGTCACGGCGCATTTTGGAAATTGGGAAGTGATCCCGCTCTTCCTCAAGTCAATCGGGTTTGATGGCGCGGTGCTCGCGCGTCGCTTGCGGTATGCGGAGTACGAATCCTTCCTCATTTCCCTTCGAGGCGCGAAGGGGATTCCGACGCTGGCGCGCGGCTCCCTGAAGGAGGTCGCCAAGCTGTTGCGCGCCAACCAGATCGTCGGGGTGCTGCCGGATCAAGATGTGGACAGCCTCGAGGGGGTGTTTGTGGAGTTCTTCGGGCGCCGGGCCTACACCCCGGTCGGGCCGGCGGCGCTGTCGCTGATGACGGGCGCCCCCATCATCCCGTGCTTGCGGCGGATCGCGCGCGCGCCGCGGCCCTCCTCACCCAGGCCTGGAGCGATGTCATCGAGTCCTACATCCGACGCTATCCTGACCAGTGGGTCTGGATGCACCGTCGGTGGAAGACGCAACCCAACTCAGTCCGAAGTCCGAAGTCCGAAGTCCGAAGTTCAGACTCCAGGCTGCAGGCTCCAAGCTCTGGGCTGCAAGCGTCAGGCTCCAGGCTTCAGGCAGCTCACGGCTTGCAGGTGGTCCGTTCGCTCTTGCTGCTTGCTGCTTGCTGCTTGCTGCTTGCTGGAACGCAGGGATGCGCGAAGTCAGGCCCGCCGGAGGGAAAACCTCAGGCCACGGCGGCGTCATCCCCTGAGCCGCAGGCGGATCAAGCCATGAGCGAGTTCACGCTCAACGGCTACAATGAGGAGAAGTCGACGCGATGGACGCTGAACGGTCAGGGGGCGAATCTCGACGGCAACATCGTGACGATCCATCGGCCGGACGCCGTGGGCTATGATCCGGCGCGAACCGCCTACCTCACGGCCAGCCTTGCCCAGATGAACCAACAGGATCGGAGCATCCGCATGGAGCACGACGTGACGATCCACACCTCCGACGGGTTGTGGTTCGCCTCGCCGATCCTGTACTGGATCCCCGACCACGACCAGGTCGCGACCGATCAGCCGGTGCGGATCGAGACCGACCACATGCTTCTGCGGGGACGCGGGATGGACGGCTTCACGCAGCTCAAGCAGGCGATCATCCTGCAGGACATCGAGCTCGTGCTCAATCCCGGCACGCATGAGGCGCCGGCCGAAGAGCCCTCCCAGGTCACCATTACCTGCGACGGGCCGCTCGCCTTCGATTATGAGCACCACGTGGCGACGTTTGAGCGGAACGTGCACGTCAAAGACGCAAGCGGCGATCTCTACTCAGACAAGCTGGTAGCCTACCTCGATCCCGCGACGCATACCATTCGCTATGCGGATGCCATCGGCCGGGTCCGCATCCATCAGGATCAGAACACGGCCTTGAGCGAGCGCGCCGTCTATGAACCGGCCCTCGGCAAGGTGACCCTCCTCGGCAAACCGTCCCTCCTCGTC
>JACPSR010000005.1 GCA_016193175.1 Candidatus Omnitrophota bacterium | reverse complement strand
TCCGCCCTTCTGGAAGAGAAAAAGGTCACACCGGATGAGCAGGTCTTCTGCGAGGACGGCTCCTATCATACCGTGGCGCGGCACGTCCTTCACGACCACCGGCCGCACGGGCTGCTCTCCTTTCACGATGTCATCAAGTTCTCCTCCAATATCGGGACGGCGAAGGCGGCCCAGCGCCTCAAGCCGGATGAGCTCTACCGGTACATCCAAGCGTTCGGGTTTGGCCGCAGGACCGGCATCGACATCCCCGGGGAGGTCAGCGGGCTCGTGCACCCTCCTGCGCGATGGTCGAAGCTCTCCCCCTTCATCGTCCCCATTGGGCAAGAGATCGCCGTGACCCCGATCCAGCTCGCGGTGATGACGGCCGTGGTCGCCAATGGAGGGAACCGGATGCGGCCCTATCTCATGGAGCGGGTGCAGACGCCCGATGGCCGCGTCATCAGATCCCATGCACCCATGAGCCCGACCCACGTCATCAGCCCAGAGACCGCCGCGATCCTGCAAGAGATCCTCACCAGTGTCGTCGAGTCGGGCACCGGCCAGCTGGCGAGCGTCCAGGGCCTCGCAGTGGCCGGTAAGACCGGGACGGCTCAGAAGCTTGAGCCGGACGGCCGCTACTCCCACGCTCGTTTCGTTGCCTCATTCGTCGGCTTCGGGCCGGTGCCTGACCCCACGCCCTCTCGCGTCGCCGAAGGCGACCCTCGGCCTGTGGCCGGGAGTGCCGCGTTGCGGCACGGCGAGAGGGCGTGGGGTGACCCACGGTTCGTCATCGTCGTCTGCATGGATGAACCCCACCCCCTCTATTTCGGTGGGGTGGTGTCCACTCCGATGTTCAAGCGGGTCGTCGAGGGGTTGATGGGCTACTGGGAACTCGACCGAGGAGGGCGGTCACAGACCATGGCACAACTCCAATGAGGAGGGATCCGTTTCAGACGGACCGCACACAGGCGTTTCTGTCGCGGATGTGGTCATACGCCTTGCGCCTCTTCAAGACCATCCAGGATCGGATGGATGCCGAGGCGGCGCCGCGGTCGTTCGAGGCCTCCGCGGAGCTGTGGGAGTCCTTGCGGACGGTGGGGTGCTCCAATCTCAAAGTGACGATGTCGCCGCATGATCTTGCGTGAACTGCTTCACGGGGTGACCGCCGAGCCGGTGGCCGAGGTGCCGATTGCCGGGATCGCGTGCCACTCCAAACAGATCAGGCGGGGGGATCTCTTCGTGGCACTCGAGGGGGCGACGACGGATGGTCACGCGTTTATTGATGAAGCGATCGCGCGCGGCGCCTCTGCGATTGTCGCCCAAGAACCCCCCTTCGCCCACCGACAGCGGGCAGGGTCATCGCTGCCCCATGGGGGGGAATCGCTGCGCCCCTGCCCGTGCATTGTGGTTCGGGATACGCGGGAAGCACTCGTGGTGATTGCGAAGCGGTTTTACGGACACCCGTCACGCAAGCTGCGGCTGATCGGCGTGACAGGGACGAACGGAAAGACGACGACAACCTACCTCTTGAGAGCCGTCCTTGAAGCCGCCGGCTTTCGCGCTGGATTGCTCGGCACGATCGTCTACCACATCGGTGACCGGGTGGTCCCCTCCACGAACACCACGCCGGGTCCCCTCGAGCTCCAACGCTACTTCGCGCAGATGGTCGGTCAGGGAATCCAGTGGTGCGCCATGGAGGTGTCCTCGCATGCCCTGGCGCAGCAGCGGGTCGCCGGGCTCGAGTTTGAAGCGGCGGTGTTCTGCAACCTGGGATCCGACCACCTCGATTACCACAAGACCCGTGAGGCGTACGCGGAGGCGAAACGGCGGCTCTTTGACCACCTCCGGCCGGAGGGACAGGCCATTATCAACGTCGATGATGACTATGGTCGCGCCCTCGCTGAGACGATCCCGCACCGTGCGATCGTCACCTACGCGATGGAGCGCTCCGCCAAGGTCTGCGTCAAAGAGGTGAGCTGCTCATGGCAGGGGACCGGACTGGTCCTCGATACGCCGTGGGGAATCGTCCCGCTGATGACCCCGCTGCTGGGGCGGCACAACGTCTGGAACGTCGCGGCGGCGGCCACGACGTTGCTGGCCTTGGGGATTCCGCCAACCGCCATCCGAGAGGGGCTCGCCGCCATTGACCATGTGCCGGGGCGTCTTGAGCGCGTGCCCAATGAGGCGGGACTCCAGGTGCTCATTGACTACGCCCACACGGCTGACGCGATGCGCTTGGCGCTGCGCTCCCTGCGCGAGCTCACGCGAGGCCGCTTGATCGTCGTGTTCGGCTGCGGGGGCAACCGCGACGCGACGAAGCGGCCCCTCATGGGGAAGATGGCCGGCCTCCTCGCCGACCACGTGGTGCTGACGTCGGATAACCCCCGGAGCGAGGATCCGGCGGAGATCATCCAGCAGATCAAGGCCGGATTCCCGGAGGGCTTTCAGCAATTCGAGGTCGTGCCGGATCGCGAGCAGGCGATCGCCGCCGCCCTCTCCGTCGCGCGCCGAGAGGACACGGTGTTGATCGCCGGCAAAGGCCACGAAGCCTATCAGACCTTTGACCACATCTCGATTCCATTTTCAGATCGCGAGGTCGTCGAGCGTTGGGTGGGATCTCGCCACAGCCTCGTTCTCTCATGACACGTTGGACAGTCCACCAGATCCTTGAGGCGACTGGTGGCCGGCTCGTGCGAGGTCGTCCCGCGGGATCCATCAGCGGGATTGCGATCGACTCCCGTCGCCTCGTCCCGGGTGAAGCGTTTGTGGCCATCAAAGGGACTCGGCTGGACGGCCACCGCTTCATTGAAGAAGCCGCCCATCGCGGGGCCTCGTGCCTCATCGTCTCATGCCTGCCGACCCCCGCCAACGGCTCCGCCTCCTTACCGACGATCCTGGTCGAAGAGACCACGAGAGCGCTCGGCGATCTGGCGCGATATCATCGTCGACGCTTCACTCGGCCCGTCGTCGCCGTGACCGGCTCCTGCGGGAAGACGACGACCAAAGAGCTCATTGCCCATCTGCTGGGGAGCGCCGAGGCGATCCTGAAAACGACGGGGACGCAGAACAATCACATCGGCGTCCCCTTGACGCTCCTCCGGATGGCCCCGCACCACCAGGCGGCGGTCGTCGAACTCGGCTCCAACCACCCCGGGGAGATCGCGTATCTCGCGTCCATCGCAGAGCCGGACGTCGCGCTCATTACGAACGTCGGTCCGGTGCATCTTGAGTTCTTCGGCTCGGTGGCCGGGGTCTTACGCGAGAAACTTTCGCTGCTTGAGGCGCTTCCTTCAGAGGGCTCGGCGGTCCTGCCGGGCGATCAGCTCGATGTCTGCCTGGAGGCCTCACGTCATCTTGATCCCACGGTTCGACGGATCAGTTTTGGGACAACCGACCGCTGCGATCTCCAGGCCCTGGACATCCGGAGGGCTCGGGAGGGCATGCTCCTTCGGTTGCGGGACCACGGCAGCCTCTGGGCCATCCCGCTGGTCGGCTATCACAACGTGGAGAATGCGCTGGCGGCCCTGGCGTGTGTCTGGGCCTTAGGGGTTCCGCTCAGTGAAGCGAGGGACCGCCTTGGGTCATTCCAGCCGCTCCCGTTACGTTCCCAGGTCGTGCGGTGCAACGGCCTGACCATCCTGAACGACTGCTACAACGCCAATCCCCTTTCGTTCGCTCGGGCGCTCGAAACCTTGAAGGACATGGACGTCCGCCGCAAGGTGGCCATCGTGGGCGACATGTTGGAGTTGGGGTCCTACGCTCCCTCAGCCCACCAGGCGATTGGGCGTCTCGCGACGCAGTTGGGGATCGATGCCGTGATCGCTGTCGGCCAGTACGCAGATGCCGTTGCGCAAGGGGTTCAACAGTCCGAAGCAGGTGGGGGGGTGGCGACCTATCGCACCGTCCCAGAGTTGCTCCAAGCGCTGCCTGATACCCTGCGTGAGGGTGATGGGCTCCTCATCAAAGGCTCTCGGAAGCTCAATCTTGAGCAGGTAACCGAATTCCTCATCGAGCACTACCGCAGTCTCCATGGTAGATTCCTTCAGTGACGCTGCGGCCATCTTCCTGATCAGCGCGGGGGTGTGCGTCGCGGCAGGACGCGTGGCCATCCCCGCCCTGATGCGCGGCCAGCGCGTGGCGCCGGGGCGCTATGAAGACTGTCCTCCGCTCATGGCCTATCAAGCGATGAAGCAGGGAACCCCGACGATGGGCGGGCTGTTCGTCCTGTCGGCGGGCATCCTGGTGGCGTGCGCGGCAGGCGCCCTGTCGGATCGAGAGGGTTGGCTCGTCTTGGCCGCAGTCGCAGGGCTTGGCGCCGTCGGGCTCCTCGATGACTGCTTGAAGTTCCGTGGGAAGAACGGGAGGGGGCTCCGAAGTCTGCCCAAGCTGGTCGTCGCGTTAGCCATCGGAGCCATCCTCGGCCTCGCCACCGTCTCCACGCCGGTCGGCGCCAGCACCGTGGAGGTCCCGTGGCTTCAGCAATCGGTTGCGGTGGGATGGGGATGGGTTCCGTTTGCCGCGGTGGTCGTTGCGGGCTCGGCGCATGCCGTCAACCTTACGGATGGCATGGATGGATTAGCCTCCGGCTGCGTGGCGATCGCGCTCTCGGCGCTCGGGTTCTTGGCGCTGACGGGCGATCGACCGCACCCCGCGCTGGTCGCGTGGTGCGCGAGCCTTGCGGGCGCCTGCGTCGGGTTCCTCTGGTTTAACGGTTTTCCGGCTTCCGTCTTTCTCGGCGATGTCGGAGCGCTGGGACTCGGGGCTGCCCTCGGCACGATCAGTCTCCTGACGCGCACCGCCCTGTGGCTTGTGATCATCGGCGGGGTCTTCGTCGTGGAAGCGCTCTCGGTGGTGTTCCAAGTCGCCTCCTACAAATGGCGCGGTCAGCGGCGGATCTTTCGCGTCGCCCCCCTCCACCACCACGTTCACCTGGGGGGGCTGAGCGAGCCAAAGCTCATCGTGCGGTTTTGGATCGTCGGGATCCTGCTGGCGGCTCTGGGATTGACGACGATTCGACCCTGATGACTCCTGTTGAATTGGAACCCTCGCCGAGTCGCACCGACGTCTTCGGGCGCTCGTGGGAAGGGCGCCGCGTGGCGATCGTCGGCCTCGGGAGGAGCGGGATGGCCGCCATGGACCTCCTCTGCCGAATGGGATGCCGCGTACGGATCACCGAAGCCAAAGAGACCCCGGAGCTGCGAACGATGCGAGATACCTGTGCCGCTCGCGGCGTCGAAGACGTCGAGATCGGCGGTCATTCCCAGCGGCTCATTGAGCAGTCGGAGCTCCTGGTGGTCAGTCCTGGGGTTCCGGAGACCGCCGGCCCAATCCGATGGGCGCTCGCGCGGCGTCTTCCGATCCTCAGCGAGATTGAGCTGGCCTTCCGCTTCTGCCCCTCGACGATCATCGCGGTCACGGGGACGAACGGGAAGAGCACGACCGTGACCCTCATCGCCGAGCTCCTCAAGGCGAGCGGGCATGCCGCGATCGCCTGCGGCAACCTGGGCATCCCCTTCTCGTCCATCCTCCAGCAGCTGACCTCACGGACGATCGCCGTGGTGGAAGTCAGCTCGTTCCAACTGTTGTGGTGCGACCAGTTCCGTCCGCACGTCGGCGTGCTCCTGAACGTCGGGGCGAACCACCTGGATCGCCACCCCGACGCCGAGGCCTACCTCAGCGCGAAAGCCCGGCTCTTCCAACGTCAGACCCCGACCGACTGGGCGATCCTCAATGGGAGCGATCCGCGCATCGTCGGCATCGGCGAGCAATGCCATGCGCAGCGCGTCTGGTTTGGCGAGGACCGTTCCAACCCGCCATGGCTGCGATTGGCTGGCCAGACGCGACAGTCCTTCACCGAGAGCGCCCAGGCCGTCTTGCAGGTGGGGAGGCTCTTGGGGATTCCCGACCCCCTCTCCTGGCAGGTGATTCGCACCTGCCGCGGGTTGGAGCATCGGATGGAGCCTGTGGCGACGACCCCTCGGGGCGTCCGCTTCGTCAACGATTCCAAATCCACCACCCCTGACAGCCTCCGCTTCGCCCTGTCCGAGACGCCCGGCGACGTCGTGGTGATCATCGGCGGTCGAGACAAGGGCTTGGATTTCGGCGACCTGCTGGAGCCGCTCCATCGCGAGCGCGTGAAGGGCATCGTCCTGATCGGTGAGTCCCGCTCGCGCCTGCACAGCGTGTTGAACGGTCACGCAAGCCGGAGCGTCGTCCGTGAGTGTGAGACGCTGGGAGAAGCGGTTCGGGTTGCCGACCACCTCGCTCGACCCGGGACGACCGTCCTCCTCTCGCCTGCCTGCGCCAGCTTCGACATGTTCCGCGACTTCGAAGACCGCGGACGGGCCTTTAAGGCGATTGTCAACACACTGACTGGAGGCACGCGGAACGACGGATGAGCCCGCGGCAATTGCGGCAGCACCTCTTGGTGATCGTCATCGCCCTGCTCGGGATGGGGGTGGTCGCGGTCTACTCCTCAAGCGCGATGGTGTCCGAGGCGACCTACGGGGGGAGCCTGCGATTCCTCACGAACCACCTCGTGGGGATCGCCTGCGGCCTCGTGCTGGGCGCGGGTTGCCTCATGATCCCGTACGCCGACCTGCGACGATCCAGCCGGTGGCTGCTGCTCGTGAGCGTGCTCTGCTTGGTGCTCGTCGATCTCTTCGGCCAAGAAGTGGGTGGGGCGAAGCGGTGGTTCCGCATCGGCCGTTGGGGCCTCCAGCCCTCGGCGTTTGCGCAGTTGTCGTTGATTCTCTACTTGGCAGACCTGCTCGCGCGGAAGGTGGAGAGGATCCAGGACTTCCGACGGGGCCTCCTCCCCCCGCTTCTGGCAACCGGGATGATGGCAGGGCTGGTGCTCGTTCAGCCGGATCTCGGCACGACGATTGCGATGGGGGCCGTCGCCCTCCTCCTCCTCTTCGTGGCCGGGGCCCGCTGGCGGCATCTCGCCGCCGTGGTCGGTCTCGCCGTCGTCGTGCTGGTGTTGTTGATCGCCGGTGAAGCGTACCGCCGTCGGAGAATCCTCGCGTTCCTCGATCCGTGGGGCGACCCATTGGGCAGCGGCTACCAGATCATCCAGTCCTACCTCTCGCTGGCAAGCGGCGGTCTCTTCGGGGCCGGGGTGGGCGCTTCGCTGCAGAAGCTGTTCTTCCTCCCCAACGCCCACACCGATTTCATCTTCGCCATCATCGGGGAAGAGCTGGGGCTCGTCGGGACCACGGCCGTCATCAGCCTCTTCGCGCTCTTCCTCGCGTGCGGGTTCCGGATCGCCGTCGCAGCCCACGATCCCTTCAGCAAGTACCTCGTCTGCGGGCTGGTCGGCATGATCGGCCTTGAGATGGTCATCAACATCGCGGTGGTGACGGGGCTCGTGCCGACCAAAGGATTGCCGTTGCCGTTGATCTCCTATGGCGGCAGCTCCATGGTCATCAACCTGATCGCGTGCGCGCTCATCGTCCGAGCGAGCCAACATGGAGAGCGCCTCGTTGAACGTGCTCTTGGTCGCTGAGGGAAGCGGCGGTCATTTGATCCCGGCCCTCGAGGTGGCCCGCGCGCTGGCCAGAAGGGGCGCGCGCATCAGGGTCTGGTATGCCGAGCGCCGACAGACCGCCTCGTTGGTCTCTGCCCTGGCCCAGGAGGCAAGGGATGGCGCCGTCGAGCTCGATCCCATTCCCATCGACGCCTCCCCGAGCCTGCTGAGGCGTCTTCTGCAGTGCGGCCAGCTCTGGCGACGCGCGCGTCGGTGCTTCGCCACGTTTTCGCCGGATGTCGTGGTCGGATTTGGGGGCTGGATCTCGGCGCCGGTGGTCTTAGCGGCCGCCCGACGACGCATCGGATGCCTCCTCCATGAGCAGAACGTCGCCATGGGCCGAACAAACCGGTGGCTCGCGCCGTGGGTCGACCGCGTCGCGCTCTCCTTTCGCGAAACCCACGCGAGGTTCGGCAAGACCCCCTCCGTCCTCACGGGCTTGCCGGTCCGTCCGGCGATCGGTCGGTCCTCGCGAGCGGAAGCCGCCCAGCGATTTGGCTTGAGCGCGGATCGTCCGACCCTCCTTGTCCTCGGGGGCAGTCAAGGGGCTCGAGCGATCAACCGGTTGATGGTGCAGATCGCATCGCTCCTTTCACCCGAGGAGCGGGGACGGTGGCAGATCCTGCACCTGAGCGGTCCGAGCGACGAGGCGATCGTCAAAGCCGCGTATGCGGCCGCTGGCGCGGTCTCCTGGGTCGCGTCGTTCCTGGGAGACATGGGGGCGGCGTACGCCCTTGCGGATGTCGTGATCGCCAGGGCCGGGGCCTCGACGATCGCGGAGCTCGCTCGCTGCGGCAAGCCGTCCATCCTCATCCCCTATCCCTTTGCGGGCGGCCACCAGCGAGCCAACGCGCGGCTCGTGGAGGAGCTCGGCGGCGGCCTGATGATTGAGCAATCGCAGGCGTCTCCCGAGCGGGTGCTTGAGGTCGTCCGGCGTCTGTTGGCGGATCAGCGGTTGCGAGCCGCGATGGGATCGCAGGTGCGGCTCTTGCAGATGCCGGATGCAGCCGACAAGTTGACTGGCGCAATCGTCGAGCTCGGCCGGGCGATGGAGCGACGAGACAATGAGAACGGTCCATGAGCCCTTCCTTCCATGGCATCACGCGAGGGATGCGGATCCACTTCATGGGGGTCAGCGGCATCGGCGTGAGCGGCTTGGCGGCGATCTGCCGTGAGCGAGGATGCGTGGTCTCAGGGTGCGACCCGAAGCTCAACGGCGTCGCCCGCCGGCTCGAAGCGCAGGGCGCGACCGTATCGGTGGGGCATGACGCACGCCACCTGGACGGGCCGATCGAGCTCCTCGTGCACAGTTCGGCCGTCTCAGCCCGCGAGCCGGAGCTGCTCGAGGCGCGAGCGCGCGGGATCCGCACCATGAGCCGTGGGGAGCTCCTGGCGGCCCTTGCGGCCGATCGGCCGCTGATCGCCGTGGCCGGGGCCCATGGGAAGACGACGACGTCAGGGATGGCGTCGCAGCTCTTGATCCAGGCGGGTTGGGATCCAACCGTCGTCGTCGGCGGGGTGATGGTGTCGCTTGGCACCAACGCTCGCTCCGGCGCGGGCGCCTACCTGGTGGCTGAAACCGATGAATCCGACGGCTCCTTCCTGTTGCTCGCTCCCCACATCGCGATCGTCACGAATATCGACCGAGAGCATTTGAACCATTACCGGACGTTCGAGCGCCTCGTGGAAGCCTTCGAGCAGTTTGTCGGCCACCTGGCGCCCGGGGGGGTCTTGATCGCCTGCGCTGACGATGCGGTGGTCCGCGAGGCCCTTTATTCCCCCGGGCGGATCACCTACGGCCTCGAGCCGGGCGCCGACGTGACCGCTGAGCGGATCCGCCTGCACGGCGATGGGAGCAGCTTTCAGGCGGTGTACAACGGGCGTTCGCTCGGCCCCTTCACGCTTCAGGTGCCGGGACGGCACAACGTGCTCAATGCGCTCGCCGTGATCAGCCTGGGGCTCACGTTGGAGATTCCCCTCATCACGGCGCGGGAAGCCTTGGCGGGGTTTGAGGGGACCAAGCGGAGGTTTCAGCGCTTGCGGCTCCCCAGGGACATCTGGCTCGTGGAAGATTACGCCCATCATCCCTCGGAGATTCTGGCGACGCTTGACGCGGATGTCGTTCGGGATCGCCATCGGCTCGTCGTCTTTCAGCCGCATCGCTTTTCACGGACCCAGTTGCTCGAACGGGAGTTGAGCGTCTGCTTTGACCACGCTGACGGCGTCATCGTGACGGACATCTACCCGGCGTTTGAGTCGCCGATCCCCGACGTGTCGGGAGAACGTCTCGCCCGACTCATCAAGGCCCACGGCCATCCGTGCGTCCGCTACGTCCCCAGGGAGGAGCTGACGTCGTTTGTGAGGTGCATCGCGCAGCCGGGGGACACCATTTTCTTCCTCGGGGCTGGCGATATCGGAGAGATGTGCCATGACCTGGCCGCGCGATTGCATTCGACAGCGTGAGCTGCTCGCTAACCACACGAGTTTCAGAATCGGGGGGCCGGCGGAATGGTTCGCAGAGCCCTCCGGAGTGGACGAGCTCGTGGCGATTCTCCGAGAAGCCTCAAGGATCGGCGTGCCGGTGTCGGTGATTGGCGGGGGGACGAATACGCTCGCAGCCGATCGAGGCGCCCGGGGTCTTGTCCTCCACTTAGGTCCAGGATTCCGGACGATCAGAGAGCTCAGCCATCCTGAGGCGCCGATGGCTTACGTCGTGTGCGGGGCCGCCCTGTTGACGCAGCGGTTGGTCTTCCTTGCGGCGAAGCACGGATGGGATGGGGTGGAGGCGTTGGCAGGGTTGCCTGGCCAGGTGGGCGGGGCCGTGGCGATGAACGCCCAGGGCATCGGCCGGTTCATCCGAGAGATCAGCCTCGTCTTGCTTGATGGGACTCTCCGCCAGCTCACGCGCGATCAGCTCCGGTTCAGCTATCGCTACACGGCGCTTGAGCCGGGCATCGTGACGGGCGTGGTGTTGCAGTTTCCGAAGGTTCCGCCCCCCACGGCCTATGAGCGCATTCATCGAGCGCTGCAGTATCGCAACCAAACCCAAGAGGTTCGATTGCCCTCCGCCGGGTGCGCGTTCAAGAACCCTCCCGGTATGGGGGCGGGCCGGCTGATTGACCAAACCGGCCTCAAGGGCGCTCGGATCGGAGATGCGCAGGTGTCCTGCCGGCATGCCAACTTCATTGTCAACGTGGGCCATGCGACGTGCGACGACGTCCTCTCGCTCATGGAGCATGTGCAACGGCGCGTCCTGCAGGAGTTCCGCGTCAGGCTGGAGCCCGAGGTGCGGCTCCTCGGAGAACGGTTCGGTTAACTGGTTAACGAGACGATGAAGGATTCGCTCAGGATCGCGGTCCTGATGGGGGGGCCGTCCGAGGAACACGGAATTTCTCTGAAGAGCGGTCAGGGGGTCGCGGCGGCCCTCAGGCGACGCCGCTGGATAGCTGAGCCGGTGGTCATTCCACAAGATCTTTCCGTTCAGGACGCCTGCGGGTTCGTCGAGCGCGCCCTCCACCAGCTCGACGCCGATGTCGTGTTCATCGCCCTGCACGGAGCCTTTGGCGAAGATGGCACGATCCAGCGGTTGTGCGAGGATCTCCACCTCGCCTACACCGGCTCGGATGCCCTCGCCAGCCGGCTCGGCATGGATAAGGAAGCTTCGAGGAGACGCTTTCAAGCGGCCGGCCTCAAGGTTCCTGACTGGCAGGTGGTCGATCTGAGGCAGGGCTCCGCGTGGGCGATCACGGCCGTCCGTGCCTACCCCCTCGTGGTGAAGCCGACGAATCAAGGCTCAAGCCTCGGCGTGTCCATCGTCCGTCGGGAGGAAGAGCTCGAGCCGGCCATGGTCGCGGCCGGCCGCTATGGCGATCGCGTATTGATCGAGGAGTTCGTTGCCGGGCGTGAGCTGACGGTCGGCGTCCTCGGGGAGGAGCCCCTGCCGGTCGTGGAGATCCGCCCCAGCCAGCCGTTTTTCAATTACGCCGCCAAGTACACGATGGGCGCCACCGAGTACGTCGTCCCAGCCGTCTTGCCGCCCGCCACGGCACAGATGGCGCAGGCTGCGGGTCTGGCGGCGCACCAGGCGCTGGGATGCCGGCATCTCTCACGGACGGACATGATCCTCAATCGTGACGACGTGCCGGTGATCCTTGAAGTCAATACGATCCCTGGATTCACGCCGACCAGCCTGCTGCCGAAAGCGGCCGCCTGCATCGAGATCTCGTATGAAGAGCTGTGTGAGCGCCTCGTGATGATGGCGTGGCAGGTCCCTGCGCCTCTCACATGAGGAAACGGCGACGGCGAACGGCAGGGCTGCTCCCATCCCTCGGCCAATGGCTCTGGGCGTTTGGACGCCACCTCGCGCAGCGCCCTCAGCTCCTCCTTCTCTGCGCCGTGCTCTCAATGGCCCTGTGGGCGCTCGTGGGCTACGTGCAGCGCTCTGATGCGTTCCGCGTCACGCAGGTATCGTTTCCCCCCGGTCCCCCTTTCACCCTGCGGGAGCCGATCATCGGCGCGAACCTCTTGGGGTTGGATCTCCATGCGCTCGCCGATCAGCTCAAGCAGCAGCAATCATGGTTGAGAGAGGTCCGCGTCGTCCGTCAATTGCCGAGCGCCATTCGGATCGAGGCGATTCCCCGCGCCCTCGTCGCCCAGGTACGACTCGACCGGTGGCCCCCCCACCTGGTTGCCCCGCCAGACGGCGGGGCCCACTCCCCCGAGCCAGTGACGGCACGGCCTGCCTCCGGCAGGCCGAACCAGGTGGGGGGGTGGTATCCCGTCGATCAGAGCGGTTTCATTCTCCCTCAGGGAAGCGCTGAGCCCGCCCCTCACCGCGTTCGCCTGACGGGGTTCGAGCGGGCGGGGACGGCGCTCCGGGTGGGGAAGGACAATACGGATGAGCGACTCCGGCTGGCCCTGCGCGTCCTTCAGAAGTGGCGGCGGGGACCGCCACCCCTCGCTCAGCAGCTGGTAGAGATCAACGTGGCTGATCCGCAACAGATCCGTTTCATCATTGACGCCTCGATCCTACATCCCACCGTGCCTGGCTCTGGTCAGGACGACGGCGGCATCGAGGTGCGCTGCGGCTCAGAAGCCGAGCTTGACATGCATCTGAAGAGGCTTCAGGCGGCGCTCAAGGCCGTCGCCCGATCGCCGGTCGCCGTGAAGTATCTTGACGTGCGATTCAAGGAGCCCGTCATTGGGCCCCGCCCCTGATTACAGCTAGCAGCTAGCAGCTAGCAGCTAGCAGCTTGTAGCCCGAGTCGTTACCTTGAGATGACAGTTCAGCCGCTTGTTGCGCTTGATATCGGATCCACGAAGGTGGCCTGCGCCATCGGTCTGCCGCATGAGCAGGGGAGCGGGTTCGAGCTCCTCGGCACGAGCGTGGTTCCCTATCGGGTGTTGAGCGACGCATGGCTGGGGGATCCCCTCATGGTGGCCCAAGCCATTGAACAGGCGCTTGAGGAGACGATGGTCCCACAAGACGTTCATCGGGCGGTGGTCGCCGTGACCCACCCGGCGCTGAGGAGCGAGCGGATCCGCGTGGCGATCGACCTCGGGGATGAGCCAATGCCGGTTCGAGCCCAAGACCTCGAGCGGCTTGAGACCCGTGCCCTGAATCACGTGCTCGGCGTTGACCGCGATCCGCTGGTGATCGAGCGGATCGGCTGCGCCGGCAACGGATTCGAGGGCGTACGCGACCCACGCGGACTGTCCGCTACCCGTCTCATCGGGACGTTCCACATCGTCACGCTGCCGACGTCCGCCCGCCGGGCGCTCGTCCAGGCGGTCGAGTCCGCCGGTCTTGACGTGGCCCGACTGACCTACACGCTCCCTGCCGCGTGGGCCGGCGCGCCGGATGAGGCGCGCATGGGGAAGCTCGGGCTGCTCATTGACGTGGGAGGGCTCACCACCGACGTGGGGCTCTTCCTGGAAAACGTCCTCCAGGACTCGCGCACGATGCCGTGGGGCGGGCTGACGCTCTCGATGGCGATTGCGAAGGAGCTGCATGTGACCATGGACCAAGCGATGGCGTTGGGCCTGGAGGGCGCCACCTGCAGGAAAGCCGATGTCCGCGCCCTCATCGAGCGCCACTGGGGATCCGCTCAGGAAACACTTGAGGCGCTGCTCGCCGATCAGCCGCGCCCGGATGTGCTGCTGGTCAGCGGCAGGGGCAGCCTCATGGATGGCTTCGTGGAGTGGCTCGAACAGACCACGCGGATCCCGACGTCATTGTGCCGGAGCCAACAGGTGAACACCCTCCGCGACCTCTCTCAACAACTCGCTTTGAGCTCCGCCATCGGGTTGTTGGAGCAGGCCACCCACATCGCCCGCGGCTTCACCTCGCGCTCGCCCCGCCTCTTCAACCGACTCATCGACCGCACGAGAACCATCCTCACCGAGTATTTCTAATTGCGGATTGCGGAATGCGGATTGCGGATTGGAAAAATCCGGTAATCCAAAATCCACAATCCGAAATTCGCAATACCTGTCAGTCTCGTCGTTGACCCTCACCGTCGACTGTGTTAGAGTAACCCCCACACGTTTCGCGTCGCAAGATGGATGAGCTCCCTGAGAGAACGCGTTGAACTTGTTCGGCAGCGGATCACAGAGGCCTGTCAGCGCAGCGGCCGCGACCCCTCCTCAGTGACCCTCGTGTGCGTCACGAAGGGGATCTCCGCTGAGACGATCCAGCAGGTGTTCTCACTCGGCGTGACGGAGCTGGGGGAGAACCGCGTCCAAGAGGCCCGCACCAAACGAAGCGCTCTGGGCTCTGGGCTGTGGGTTGGGGGCCACTGCCCCGAGCCCCGAGCCCCGAGCCCCGAGCCAATACGGTGGCATCTGATCGGCCATCTGCAATCGAACAAGGCCAAGCAAGCGGTAGAGCTCTTTGACGTCATCCACTCGGTGGACTCACAGGCGCTCGTCAAGGAGCTCGATCGTCAAGCGTCGAAGCTGGCTCAAGGGTCAAGGGTGAAGGGTGAAGGGAAGAACCTGAAACCACTGGAGGTCTTGATCCAAGTCAACGTGTCCGGTGAGTCAACAAAGTTTGGTTGTCGGCTAGAGGAGCTCACGCCGTTGGCGCAAGTGATTTCCACCTGTCGCCGACTGAAGCTGGTAGGGTTGATGACGATGGCTCCGTTCGCTGAGGATTCCGAACTCGCCCGGCCACACTTCCGCCGTCTTCGCCGGCGTCGTGATGACCTCGCGGTGGCCTTGAGCCTTGAGCCTTCAGCCTTGAGCCTCTCGATGGGGATGTCCCAGGATTTCGAGGTCGCTATCGAGGAGGGCGCGGGTCTCGTGCGCATCGGTTCTGCGATCTTCGGCGGACGATGAAATCCCTTCGCGGCGTAACGATTGGCGTCATTGGCGCAGGGACGATGGGTCGGGCGCTGATCCAGGGCCTCGCGGCGCGGGGCCTCTCACGGCATGCCATCTTGGCGGCTGACCCCAACCCTGCGGCGCGCCGGGACGTCCGCCGTCGCTTCCACCTTGCGGTGACGGGCGAGAACGGCCGCGTGGCGGATCGCGCGGATATCCTCATCCTGGCGGTGAAGCCGCAACAGTTCTCTGAGGTCATCGCCGGGATCGCGCCGAGGCTTGCGCGGAGACCGCTCATCATCTCGATCGCGGCCGGGATCACCCTCCGGTGGTTACAGGCTCGACTCCCTGGCGTCCCGCTTGTGCGTGTCATGCCGAACCTGGCGGCGACCGTGGGCAGCGGGTTTTCTGCGATCGCGTTGGGACGATGGTCAACGGCGCGCCATCGCGCCATCGCCCTCGCCGTCTTCGGGGCCGTGGGCGACGTCGTGGAGGTGCCGGAACGCTGCTTCGACGCCATCACGGCCGTCAGCGGTTCCGGCCCCGCCTACGTCTTCTTCCTCGTCCAGGCGTGGGAGGCGGCTGCGCGGTCGCTGGGGTTGCCGAAGGCTGTGGCCGAACGAGCGATTCGGCAGACGCTGAAGGGAAGCACCCGGCTCTTGGAGGCTGGTGGAGAGCCTCCGGCCGCCCTCATCGCCAAGGTGGCTTCGAAAGGCGGCACGACCGAGGCCGCGCTCGCGCGGCTCGCAAAGCGGCGCGTCGTCGAGCATTTCGCGGAGGCGCTGAGGGCCGCCGCGAACCGCTCCAAAGCGCTCTCATGGTCCTAGTCCGTCTACATGGCTGTGGCGGGTCCTGCCACGGCAGGCCCCTCGCCGCGCCGCTGGCCCCGCCCACCGAGCGGGGCTGCGCTGCGCTGAGTTTCTCGCTCCCCAGCACTAATTTTCTTGCGAAAATTAGTGCTGGGACCGTGGCCGCTCGAAACTCAGAGCCGCTGCTCGGGGCCAGCCGTGTCACCCGCCAACCTGGTTGAGGAGGACGCCATGTTCGTTGTCGGCAATGCGATCCAAGCCGTCGCCACCATCCTCGACAGGGTCCTGTGGCTCTACAACATCGTCGTGATGGTCGCGGTGCTGGTGTCTTGGGTGAGCCCGGACCCGTTCAACCCGGTCGTGCAGTTCTTGCGATCGGTGACCGAGCCCGTCTTCGGCTGGGTGCGGCGCCGCTTCCCGTTTGCCATGGTCGGGATGTTGGATCTCTCGCCCCTCGTCGTCCTCGTCATGATTCAGCTGTTGCAGATGGTGGTGGTCAGGTCGCTCTTCGATCTTGGGTTGCGCCTCCGCTGAATCCCCCACAGCGACATCGATGGACTACAGAGCCACGCTGAACCTTCCGAAGACCAGTTTTCCGATGAAAGCGGATCTGCCGACCCGCGAGCCGGAGATCATCGCGCGCTGGGAGCGGGAAGACCTGTACGGCCAAATCCGCCAGGCCCGCGCCGGAGCTGAACGATTCATCCTGCACGACGGCCCGCCCTACGCCAACGGGGACATCCACATCGGCCATGCCCTCAACAAAATCCTCAAGGACCTCATCGTCCGCTACAAAACGATGCGAGGCTTCGATGCGCCCTATGTCCCGGGCTGGGACTGCCACGGGATGCCGATCGAGCACCAGCTCTTCAAGGAGCTGGGGTTGACGAAGCACGAGATCCCCCAGATGGCGTTTCGTGAGAACGCCCGGGCCTATGCCCAGCGGTATGTGGAGGTCCAACGGGAGCAGTTCAAGCGGTTGGGTGTCTCGGGGGATTGGGGGCATCCCTACCTGACGATGGCGCAGGACTACGAGCTGACGATCCTCCGGGTCTTTCGGGAGCTTGTGCAGGCCGGCTACATCTATCGAGGCAAGAAGCCGGTCTACTGGTGCGCGAGCTGCGAGACTGCCCTCGCCGAAGCCGAGGTGGAGTACGCGGACCGGACGGATACCTCCATCTACGTGAAATTTCCTGTAATAAGCCCACCACCGGCTCGCACTGAGCTTTTCAAGCAGCCCGTCGCGGTTGTCGTCTGGACGACTACCCCGTGGACGCTTCCGGCCAATGTCGCGCTGTGCTTTCACCCCCAGGCGCAGTACGTGCTACTCGAAGGCCCGCCGCACTTGTTGGTTGCGTCCGAGTTGGTAGAACGATTCACGGCGCTGCTGAACACCGTGAATGTCAGGCGGGTGGGTTGCATCACGGGAAAAGAGCTTGAGGGGTTGCGCTGCCGGACACCGTTTGGCGGCCGTGAATCAGTTGCTGTTACGGATGAAGGCGTTTCACTCACCGAGGGGACCGGCGTTGTACATATTGCACCCGGCCACGGCCACGAGGACTACGTGATCGGTCAGCGCTACGGTCTTCCAACGTTGTCACCGGTGGATCATCAGGGACGATTCACGAAGGATGTGCCAGACTATGAGGGGCAATCCGTCTTTGAAGCCAATCCAAACATTCTTTCAGATCTGAAGTCTCCAGATCAGGGACTGTTGCTGCGCGAAGAGTCCGTCACCCACTCCTACCCTCATTGCTGGCGCTGCCAGCAGCCGGTGATCTTCCGCGCGACTCCGCAGTGGTTCCTTCGGGTGGACGAGGGGCTCCGGAGGCGGCTCTTGGAGGGCGTGCGCAGGGTGGCTTGGATCCCCCCCGCCGGGCTCAATCGGATCGCGGGGATGCTGGAGAACCGGCCGGACTGGTGTGTCTCCCGCCAGCGGTACTGGGGCGTGCCGATTCCGGTCTTGCGCTGTCAGCCCTGCGATGAACCGATCCTCGATGCTGTGGTCATCAAACACATTGAAGAGACACTGAGCCAGCGAGGTGTGGAATTCTGGTTTACCGCAACGCCCCAAGAGCTTGCCTCCGGCGCTCGATGCGCGACGTGCGGAGGCAGCACCCTGGTCAAGGAAAGCGACATCCTCGATGTGTGGTTCGATTCCGGCGTCAGCCACGAGGCGGTCCTCAAGACGCGGGAGGGTCTCCGCTGGCCGGCTGACCTCTATCTGGAAGGGTCCGATCAGCACCGGGGATGGTTCCAGGTCTCGCTCATCCCGTCGGTGGCGCTCCACGGCCAGTCGCCGTACCGGCAGGTCCTGACCCACGGCTTCGTCATGGATGGGGCAGGGCGCAAGATGTCGAAGAGCCTGGGCAACGTGATCGCGCCCCAAGTTGTCTGCCAGCGCTACGGGGCGGACATCCTGCGCCTGTGGGTCGCCTCGTGCGACTACCGGGAGGACGTGCGGATCTCCGAAGAAATCCTCGCGCAGGTGGCTGAGTCCTACCGGAAGATCCGCAACACGTTCCGCTATCTCCTGGCCAACCTGTACGATTTCAATCCGCAGAGGGACCTGAGGCCCCTCCGTGAGTTTCCAGACCTTGATCGGTGGGCGCTCCATCGCACCCGTGAGGTGCTCAAGGCCGTGACCGACGGGTACGAGGCGCATCAGTTCCATGAGGTGTGGCGCGCGATCTACCAGTACTGCGTCCTCGACCTCTCCGCCTTCTACCTCGACACGCTGAAAGACCGCCTCTACACGGAGCCGGCGTCGACGGCGAAACGCCGCTGTGCGCAGTCGGCGTTGTA
>JACPSR010000004.1 GCA_016193175.1 Candidatus Omnitrophota bacterium | reverse complement strand
CAGGGCGCCTCGATGCGCTGCCCCGTCAATCCCACGGGCGACACCGGAGACGACCGCGACCCCACGCAGGGCCAAGTCGTAGGCCAGCCGCTCAGCGACCTCCAAGCCGTACAGGGAAGCCCGACGAGAGCCCACGATGGCGACCGAGGCCTCATCCAGGGCGGACGGACTCCCCCTGACATAGAGCGCTAGCGGTGGATCGTAGATTTCCTTCAAGCGATTCGGATAGTTGGCATCGTAGAGCGTCAGGATGGAGACACCTTCCCGCTGCACGAGTGCAAGCTCTTCATCAAGCGCTCGCTTGTTACGGATGCCGTCCACGAGTTGTCTGGCAAGCCCTGGACCGATTCCGTTGACCTGCTCGAGGTCCTGCGAACGCGCCTGCCACAACCGCTCCAACGTTCCGAAATGCTCCAGCAGCTTCCGGAGCCTCAAGGACCCGACGTCAGGAATGAGATTCAACAGGACGAATCGTTCCCGCTGATTCAGCATAGACATTAGCTTACCATAGGGTTCCCGCGAGAAACAAATACGACGCACGTCTTCGGGAACAGCTACTTCCGAGAGAACCGGGTCACGGTGAGGAGCCGGGCGCGGTCGTTGAAACACATCGAGAACCGGTTGAAGAAGCCGGCGCGGCCCATGAGGTTGAACCCCATGCGCAGGGCGTCAGAGAACCCGGCCTGAGCCGTAAATTCCGCTCCGGCAAACCGCACCCTGATACGTTGCAGGTAAATCGGCAGGACGCTCCCGTTGCCCAGCGACACGTAGCGCCGCTTCGCCCGGCTGAGGTTGATGCGCAAGAGCTGCGCGACGTCCATGTGGAACACGCTCCAGGAGGCTCCGGAATCCACGTAGGCCTGGAGGTAGAGCCACCGATTGCCGGTCCAGACCTGGAGGTAGACGATGGGCGCGTAGCGGCCTTGGGCATCCTTCAGATACGGGAACTCGATCTGCCTCGGCAGCGCCCGGTTTCGCGAGCCAGCGGATGTCCGGCCCATCACAGGGCAAGCGCAGGTTCTTCCGGCAGCGGGATGTAGTAAATCCCGACCTCGCAGCGAGGAGACACGGGCTTGGCGATGCGCTGGTAGGCTTCGAGTTGCGTCGCGCCGACGGCGACGATGCGATCATCGAGCACGGCGATGTACCTGCCGCCGTAGCGCTGCGTAAGTTTCTCGCTGTTCTTGAGCAGGTAGTGCCAGCCCTTGGAGATCCAGGGGCCGATCTGCGCCCAGATGCGCTCGACAACCTCGTCGACCGACAGCGCGCTCGTGTCGATCGTGAGGTCCGCCTTCGCATAGGCGAAGGCGCGCTGGCGCAGGAGCCGCTGAATCTGAACGAATGGAGCCCCTCCCGAAAGCATGGGCCGGCTCGACACGGTCGGGCTCACCCGTTGAAGGATCACCTTGGGGTGTGCCGTGAGGCAGATCACCGGCCCCAGCGCCCTCAAGATCCGCCGATTCTCGGGATCGACAACGGCCCCCCCGCCGGTCGCGATGACCTGCTGGTCGCCTCGCGCCACCCGATGGATCGCCCGCTGCTCCATCCGCCGGAATACGGTTTCCCCGTGCTCCGCGAAAATTTTCGCCACAGGCTTCTTGGCGCTCGCTTCGATGAGCGTATCGAGGTTGACAAACCGCCAGCCGAGCCGCCTCGCCAGCCGAGTCCCGACGGCGCTCTTGCCCGTCCCCATGAAGCCTGTGAGGATGATGTTCATCGTACCAGCACACAGCAAACCCCGCCACAGAATGCGCCACAGTGCATGGCGCACCCGCCAATCACTATGGCGGGCGTGGCGGGTCCGCCACGCAGGGTGGCGGAAGCACACAGCATACAGCCTTGTTCCTGAGCGAATGGCCGCACAAATTGGAAGGCGTGTTCCATGCCTAACTCTGAGTGCTGTGTGCTCATTGCCGTGTGCTAAAACCGGCTGATTTGGTGTAGGTAGTTCTGGTAATTCCGTTTGAGCTCGCGCAAGGAATCGCCGCCGAATTTCTCCAGGATGGCCTTCGCCAGCTCAAACGCGATCATGGCCTCGCCGATGACGCCGGCGGCCGGCACGGTCGTGACGTCAGAGCGCTCAACGGTGGCGACTACCGGGCGCTTCGTTCGGATCTCCACCGACCGCAGCGGCTTGCGCAGCGTCGAGAGCGGCTTCAAGAATCCCCGCACGACGATGGGCTGCCCGGTCGTCATCCCCCCTTCGAACCCGCCGGATCGATTCGAGGAGCGGTAGAACCCTTTTCCCTTCGCGTAGAAGATCTCATCCTGGACCTTTGAGCCGCGCAGCGAAGCCGCCAGGACGCCATCCCCGACTTCAACCGCCTTGACGGCGTGAATCGAGAGGATCGCCCGCCCGAGGATGGCGTCGAGCCGCCGGTCGTAGTGAACATAGCTCCCCAGCCCCGGCGGCACCCCCTCGATGAGCACCTCGAAGACGCCGCCCAAGGTGTCGCCGGCCTTCACGCAGGCGTCGATCTCGCGCATCATCTGCTTCGTCGCCTGGGGATCGAGACAGCGCAAGGGGGTGGGGTCGGCTTTCGCACGCAGCTGCGCAACCGTGACCGTCGAGGATGTGGCCCGCACCGAACCCAGCGCAACGACATGGCTGGCCAACTCGATGCCAAGCGGCGAGAGCAATTGCTTGCACAGGGCGCCCACGGCGACACGCGCGGCCGTCTCTCTTGCGCTCGCCCGCTCGAGCACGTTGCGGATGTCCCGGTGGTCGTACTTCATGGCGCCGGTGAGGTCCGCGTGGCCGGGCCGTGGTTGCGTCACGACCGGCAGCCGATCGATCGAGGCGTCTTTGTTCCTGATCGCGAGGGCGATCGGGCTCGCCAGCGTCTTGCCGCGGCGAATGCCCGCGAGCAGCTCGACCGCATCGACCTCGAACTGCATCCGCGGCCCACGGCCATAGCCGAGCTGCCGCCGGCGCATCTGGCGCTGAAGCCCATCCAGGTCGATGGGGACCCCGGCCGGCATCCCCTCCAGGATGGCCGTCAGGGTTGGCCCGTGCGATTCACCCGCGGTCAGAAATCTCAACATCGCTCAGCCGTCATCGTTGCGGACCATAGAAACTCCAAAGAATCCGAATGGTATCCTCTACCCCGGTCGCCTGCAAGATGTCGTTTCCGAAAAACAGGGACGCGACGAGGCCCAGCGATAAGAAGGGCCCGTACGGAATCAGATGCGAACGCTTCCAGAGCAGCACGATCAATCCCGGGATCAACGCGAAGAACGGCGCAAGGAAAAAGGTCAGGACCACGAGCTTCCACCCGAGGATCGAGCCGGCCATCGCGAGCAGCTTCACGTCCCCTCCGCCCATGCTCTCCTTCCGGAAGATGAGATCGCCCACCACCCCGGTCCCGTAGAGGAGCCCCCCGCCCACCAAGAGCCCGATGACGGAGCGCCCGAGGGCAAGCCACCTCGAATCGGTGCCGTGCAGCGACGGCAGGAGCACGCTCAGAAGCACCCCGAGGATCACGCCTCCAAGGCTGATCTCATCCGGGATGATCTGGAACTCAAAATCGATGAAGCTGCACACGATGAGCGCACAGATGAAGGCGACATACACGAGCCCCCTCGCTCCGAAGCCGAAGCGGTGGAACACCGCAACCATGGAGAGCGCCGTCAGCAACTCGACGACCGGATACCGCCACAAGATGGGCTGGCGGCAGTGCCGGCACGCTCCCCGCAAGAGCAGGAAACTCAAAAGCGGAACGTTATCGTACCACGCGATCGGATGCCGGCACTGAGGGCAGCGGGAGCGCGGACGCACGATGGACTGCTCGCGCGGCATCCGGTAGATGCAGACATTCAAGAAGCTCCCGATGAAGCTGCCGTACGCGAACCAGCACAGCCACAGCCCCCATTGCGGGAAGCCGGCGATCGAAGGGCTCTGAGTGATCGCGATGCCCCTGGAGTTTTTTGTCCTTAACGTTCCGCGTGTAACGCGCCGCTCGCCACTGCGCCGAGGAGGGCCTGACGCATCGGCTCAAGTGGTGGCGATCGCCTCAGCCACAGACGAAACGACTCGGCTCCCTGGTATAGTAGCATTGAGAGGCCGTTCGCCGCAACACATCCACGCCGGCGAGCCGCCAGGACGAGCGGCGTCTCTCGATGGTAGACCAAGTCGTAGACCACGAGGCGAGGATGCAACGCGGCGGGGGCCACCAGGAGCCCGTCGGCGGCCTGCATGCCCACGGTCGTGGCATTGACGAGGAGCTCCACGCCAGCCAGCGACACGCGCGCAAGCGGCGCAGCCGATACACGGGCGCGCGGACGCCGTTGAGAGAGCCAGCGGGCCAACCGCGTGGCGCGCGCGACATGCCGATTCACAATCGTGACGATGCTTCCCGCCACGCGCGTCAACTCCCAGGCCACCGCCCGGGCAGCCCCTCCCGCTCCAAGAATCACTGCCGATATCGGCCGCCCGTGGAGCCTTGCGGGGATGTCCCGCGAGGGACACAGTTCTTGTAAAGCCCGCCTAAATCCCACCCCATCCGTATTGTACCCGATCGTCCGTCGGTTGCGGATCACCACCGTATTGACCGCGCCCACCGCCTTCGCCGTCGGATCCAGCCGGTCCATGAGGGGAGGGACGGTTTCCTTCAGCGGCACGGTCACGTTGAGCCCTTCGACACCCGCCAGAATGAGGGCGCGGAGGATGGGCTTCACGCACCGAGGCGGCACCTCGAAGGCGGCGTAGAGCGCGTCCAGGCGCAGCGCCCGGAGCGCCGCGGTGTGCATCGCCGGGGAAAGGCTGTGGCTGATGGGAGAGCCGATGACCCCGAACAGGCGCGTCATTCTCGAATTGCGGATTGCGGATTGCGAATTGCGGATTGGAACAGCCAAATCCGAAATCCGAAATCCGAAATCCGCAATCTCCTCAGGTGCGCGGGGATCACGGGTGGAGGGTTTCCCGCCGCTTCAGATAGGAGCGTCGAGCCGAGGAGGAGACGAGCTTATTCACGGCGTTGAGGTAGGCCTTGGCTGAGGCTTCAATGATGTCGGTGGACGTCCCGCGACCTGCAACCTCCGCGCCATGGTGACGAAGCCTGACGACCACTTCGCCCAGCGCGTCCTTGCCCTTCGTCACGGCGTGCAGGCTGTAGTCCACCAACTCCGGCGAGATCCCGGTCAAGCGATCAATCGTCTTGTAGCAGGCATCCACGGGCCCGTCGCCGCACGCCGCATCCTGCAGCTCCTTCCCCTCCTTGGTGAGCCGAATGGTGGCGGTCGGCACCGTGTCGCTGCCGGAGGTAGTGTGGACGTAGGCGAGCTTGTAGGTCTCCTGCGCGGCGGGCAGCTCCTCCTCGACGATCGCCGCGAGGTCTTCGTCGAAGACCTCCTTCTTCTTATCGGCGAGGGCCTTGAAGCGCCCAAACGCCTGCTCGAGCTCTTTCGCGGTGAGACGGAACCCGATCGCGTGGAGCCGCTTGACAAACGCGTGGCGACCGGAGTGCTTCCCAAGAACCAGCCGGCTCTCACCGAGGCCGATGTCCTCCGGCCGCATGATCTCGTAGGTCTGCCGAAACTTCAGGATGCCGTCCTGGTGGATGCCGGACTCATGACGGAAGGCGTTGCCGCCCACGACGGCTTTATTGGGCTGCACGACCAGGCCGGTCAGCGTGCTCACCAAACGAGAGGTCTTGTAAATCTGAGTCGTGTCGATGCCGGTCGTCGCCTGATAGAAATCCGGCCGCACCTTGAGCGTCATGATGATTTCTTCGAGCGAGGCGTTGCCCGCCCGCTCGCCGATCCCGTTGATCGTGCACTCCACTTGGCCGGCGCCGTTCTTGATGGCCGCCAGCGAATTGGGCACCGAGAGGCCGAGATCATTGTGGCAATGCACGCTGATCCGTGCGCGCTCGATGTTGGGGACGCGCTCCACGATGCCCTTGATCAACCGCCCGAACTCATCGGGGATGGCGAAGCCCACCGTGTCCGGAATGTTGACAGTGGTCGCCCCAGCCTCGATGACCGCTTCGAGGACGCGATAGAGGAACTCCGGCTCGGTCCGCGAGGCATCCTCCGGCGAGAACTCCACGTCGTCGCTATAGCGCTTCGCGTACTTCACCGCCCACACCGACTGGCGCAGGATCTCTCTCTGTGCCTTGCGGAGCTTATACTTCCGGTGGATGGGCGACGTCGCCAAAAAGACGTGGAGGCGCTTCTTCTTGGCCGGCGCAAGCGCCGCCGCCGCGGCGTCGATATCGGCGCTCAGCGACCTAGCCAGCGCGGCGATGGTCGGCCCCTTGACCGTCTGCGCAATTGTTTTGACCGCCTGGGCGTCGCCGGGCGAGGCAATGGGGAAGCCGGCCTCAATGACGTCGACGCCCAAGCGCGCCAGTTGCTTGGCGATCTCAAGTTTTTCAGGCGGGGTGAGGCTGGCGCCCGGACACTGCTCCCCGTCCCGCAGCGTCGTATCAAAAATGGTAATGCGTCTCATTTTCAACGCTCCTGCACACCACAGAGACCACAGAATCCCACAGAACCACAGAGAAATCTGAAAACTATTCTGTGGCTCTGTGGTGTGATGTGACGTTATTTGTGCTCATCATTCTGTGTCTCTGTGCTATTCTTCGACGCCGCCCTCTTCGATATACGGCTCGATCAGATCCATCAATCGATCAAGCGCATCCAAGAGCTCAGGCTCGCCGGCATCGAGCAATTCCTGCCGCACCGCCGCGAGGTCCACGCGTTTCGTGATGATGGCTTCGGAGAGGGCGTTGGCCAACGCCCCGCGCTGCTCTGGGAGCGCTTCATGGAACTCCCTCAGCGCCTCAATAAACACCCTCGGATCCTGCGTCTGCGACTCGAACATCCCTCACGCTCAGAAGTGTCTAACACTTTCAGTGGGCGGTTTACTGGGCGGCACGCTTGGATTTCTTGAGCGGGATTCCGAGTCGTCGACGTATTTCCTCCTCGGAAATGCCCCCCTCATCTCTGAGGCTCTTCCGCGATTCCTCGATGAGCGCAAGGAACTTCGGATGGCTACTTAACGTAAGCGTCTCGCGATCTGCAGTCTGCTTTATATCTTCAGTCGCCATGTTTTTGTACCGATGATCGTGATGCCGACGAGCTTCCTGCCCCGGTAGCGCAGCAGCACGTTGTCATCCTGGAGCACGCTGTCGCTGGCTCGCTGGGGCTTCTCAAAACTCATGTAGAGCACATCCGCATCCCGATCGTAGTCAATCCACATATGGTTCGAGGGAAACCGTTTGAGGTGCGGCATGGCCTGAAACACTTCTCTCACGAATTGCGCGCGCCCTAGCGTTTTGGCCATACCAAACCTCGCTTTCGAATGCGATCCGGCTGCGTGGTGAAAAACGCGGTGATGACGAATCCGTCCGTGCGCGACGTTTCTCTGTAGACGACCACAAGCGTTCGCCCTTCCATGAATTTCATCGCAAGCCGCTCACCGGTTCTCCCGCGGGCAATCGCCTCTGGTTCTTCGACAACCTCAAGGACGCTGTCTCGGTACCCGGCGAGATCATCATGGTGTTCGACGATATGCAGCCACCGATCCGAGGTGAGGCGAATCGGGACCCCATCCTTCGAATACGCAACGTCCACAGGGTATGGCCCCCTCAAGTTTCTTGTGCCGGTTAGGCTGGTCGCCCGTCAACTGGCCCAACAGGCAAACCGGCCAACAGGCCAACCGGTTAACCGTTTTTCTGAAACTGCGTCTTCATCCCACCCCCGGCCCCTGCTTCACGCTCTGCTCCTCGCCGCCTGCTGCCTCTTCGGCGTTGTCTGCGTCGTGCGTCGTGCGTCGTGCGTACGCCGTCCACGGCTTCCTTGCTTTTGCTGCTGGCTGCTAGCTGCTAGCTGCTGGCTGCTGTCCCCGATCCACGGCATCATCGCGCGCAGCTTGGCCCCGGTCCGCTCGATGAGGTGCTGGTCATCCTGCTGCATTAACCGCGTAAAGTTCGGCCGGCCGGCCTCATGCTCCGCGATCCACTCCTTCGCGAACTGGCCGGACTGGATTTCGCGCAAGAGCTGGCGCATGGTCTCCTTCACACGCGCGTCGATCACGCGCGGGCCACGGCTGACGTCGCCCCACTTGGCCGTATCGGAGACGCGCTTGCGCATCCCCTGAATCCCGGAGGCATAGATCATGTCGGTGATCAGCTTCAGCTCATGCAGGCATTCGAAATACGCCAGCTCCGGCTGGTAGCCCGCTTCGACTAACGTCTCAAAGCCCGCCTTGATGAGCGCTGAGACGCCGCCGCAGAGCACCGCCTGCTCGCCGAAGTTGTCCGTTTCGGTCTCTTCTTTGAAGGTCGTCTCCAGGACGCCGGCGCGCGTTGCGCCGATCCCCTTGGCCCAGGCGAGCGCAAGCTGCTTCGCTTTCCCGCTCGCATCCTGCTCGACCGCGAGCAACGCGGGCACACCCTTCCCTTCGAGAAATTGCGAGCGCAGGAGGCTCCCCGGCCCCTTGGGCGCCACCATCACCACGTCCACGTCCTTCGGCGGCTTGACGAGTCCATACAGGATCGCGAAGCCGTGCGAGAAGCCAAGCGCCTTGCCAGACCGCAGATTTGGCGCGATCGACTCCTGATAGATCTGCTTCTGCAGCGTATCCTGCGCGAGCAGGAGGATTACGTCGGCTTTCTTCGCCGCATCGGATGCCGAGACCGGCGCAAAGCCGTCCTGTTTGGCGATCTCGTAGTTCGGCCCGCCCTGCCGCTGGGCCACGATGACCTTCACTCCGGAGTCGCGCAGGTTGAGGGCCTGACCCCGGCCCTGGATGCCGTAGCCGATGATCGCTACGGTCTTGCCCTTCAACACGCCAAGATCGGCGTCCTGATCGTAGTAGATGCGCGCCATGCCCTCGCTCCGCGATTACTGGTTACTGGTTACGTACTTCAACTCGGTGGAGGAACCACGCTTTCACGGCCGGCCGCGTCACGTCGCCACAAGGGCCATGAGCGGGCGGCCTGCCAGGACCACCACCCCAGCCACCGCGAGGGTGATCGCAACCAGCAACGCGGAAGCTGCGACGGCCAGCCCACGCGCCCATGGCTTCAACAGCGGCAACCCGCACATGACACCGCTCGACAATGCGAGCCACATCGCCGGCCAGAGGAGCGGCCGGTCGCTGGCGCCGGAGAAGGTCTTCCAGAGCGTCGCGGCCGAGACGGTCGCGATGACGCCGTAGAAGAGGCTCAGCAGAGCGATCGGCCACGGCACCATCAGCGAGCAAACCTTATTCGCTTGTGTAATGTGGAATGCGTAATGCGTAATGGAAAGCCGGGATCCACCACATTACGCGTTACGCATTACGCATTGAACAGCCGTCATTGTTTCTCCAGCGCCACGCGGCCGGTCCGCACCAGCTTCGTGATCCCGTGTGGGCGCAGTTGATCCACCAACTCGTCCAGTGTCTTCGTGTTCCCGGTCGCTTCGATCACCACGGACTGCTCCGTCAGATCGGTCAACTTGGCGCCGAAGCGCTTGGCGACCTGCTCAAGCTCCACCCTGATCTTCCCGTTGGCGCGCACGCGCGCCAGCAAGAGCTCACGGTCAATATACTCCCCCTCCTTCAGCTCCTGCACCTCAATGACATCGATGAGCCGGTTCAGTTGG
>JACPSR010000025.1 GCA_016193175.1 Candidatus Omnitrophota bacterium | reverse complement strand
GTCTCCACCTGCTGCCAGGCCTCGAGCGCCTTCTTGACAAACGCGACATACCGGTCTTGAGGAAGCGTGTTGGGAACCTGCGCCATGTTGACCGTGAACTCGATCGGTCGGCCCGCTTCCCGTTTCCACCGGACGGGCTGCCGCTCAAGCCCAAACGCCTCCGCGAGCGGACCTCGCGCCACCACGAGCACACACAAGGCGAATCCCCTTAGGGACGCGCAGCCCCACCAGCCCTCAGGCCGTTCCTTCCTCCCAATCAGCGAGACCTCCGACTGGTCCAACTTCGTGTTTCCCGTAGACGAATATCGAACCTTCTGCGCCTCGCCGCAAGCCGAACTTGCCCGCCCTGAAAATCCTTGAAGCTCTGCCCGTCCTGGCCACCTGATCCTCGCCGAACATCACGACGGCCCCCAGCCGAAGCTGAGGGCCGCCATGAGCTTGGCCCGCAACACGGTGTTACTTCTTCTCCTTGAGGAGTGCTTTCAGCCGGTCGAGGTCAAGGCCGCTCTCCTGAAAGAACTGCTGAATGTTCGCGCCGCCTTCGGCATCCAGGTTCAACCCGAAGAACTTCTGGGCGTTGGCCCCGCTCATGATCCACTTGATGTCGGCCTCTTTGATGGCCTGTGAGAGCGCGGCGAATTTCGCCAGCATCACGTCCCGGTGGATGTCCAGAATCTTGACGTTGATGGCGACTTCGTTGAACTGCTTCAGCGCCTCGGCGAGCTTCAAGGTGCCGGCGGCATCGGCCTCTTTCTTGATCCGGATGACGTCGGCTTCGGCCTTCCCCACCTGGGCGATTTCACTGGAATGCCCTTCGGCTTCCACGGTGAGCTTGATCCGTTCGGCCAACGCCAGTTGCTCAATCTTCTGTTTCTCAATCTCGGCACGCCCGACGTCGAGCTTTCGCTGCGCTTCCACTGTTTGGATGTTGGCGACAGCCTCGCGCTCGGCAATCTGCTGGTTCTTCTCCTGCTCAGCGATCCCGATTTGCTGATCCTTCGTAATCTGCCGCTTCCGGTAGATCTCTTCCGCCTCGGCCTTGGCCAGCTCCGCTTCCTTGGTCGTCGTCGCCACTCTGATCTCCGCGTCCCGTCGGATCTCGGCGGCGACTTTCCGCTCGATGTCCTGGATGATCGTGCTGCCCTGGGCGTCCTTGATGTCTTTCAGCTCCAGGTCCACCAACTGAATCCCCCATTTCGGAAACACCGCCTCGACCTCCTTGGTAATGGCCTGATCGAGCATCGAGCGGTTCATGTAGATGTCCAGGATGGTCTGCTTGGTGGTCACGGTGCGCCCCACGCTTTCCATGATGGCGCGCAGGTCCTCGGAGAGCTTGACGAAATCAAACCCCAGCTCCTTTTCGGTGTCGGTCAAAATCAGACGCTCCACGGCCAGGTCGATGTTGTTGATGTTCACAAAGCACATGATGTCGCAGACGAACTTGGCCATGTCCTTGTCGTTGAGTTTGATGTCATTGACCGGAATGGCCAGGTTGCACAGCGGCAGCTTGTGCAGCTTGGTGATGAAGGGCACCACCCAGTAGGCGCTTTTTCCCACGCGGGCTGAAAACACGCTCTTCGTGTGTTGCAAGATACGGATGTGGGCCTCATTGACCGGCACCACCCGATAGAGTCCCAGCATCCCTCCGAGAATGTGCCGGAGGAAATAGCCGAGGATCAGCGCAAGCATGACCGCAAGCGGCACCAGAAGCGTCATCAGAACCTCCTCTGTTCACCGTCTCACATACGTCATCACGAAGGCGGCGATAGGATACCCTCTCTCGGACAGTCTCGTCCTCGGCTCTTGGGATAGGCGTCCGACCGATATCCGGCTGCAAGGCGTCAGGTCACCGCCGTCCCAGCCACTTCAGGCTCAGGGAGCGGTGGCGTGTCGGCTCTGGGCAGGGTCGGCTCGACGGGGAACCTGTCGGCCTTCGACCTCCCCGTCTGCACGCGGGACAGCGCGCGCAGATAGGGCAGCACGAACACCAGGAAGTGGGCATGCTTGCGCACGATGTCCCAGAGATAGCGGGCGTAGAACCTCACCCGCCCCTCCCGCGGCATGCTCGGCCGCCGGTCCAGACGGTATTTCAACCGGAACAGGCCGCCCTCAAGCGGGTGGACCTGTTCGATGCGCGCGCAGGCGTGGAACGCCAGCAGCTTCTCCATCATCCGCCGAGGCGGAAACCCCCACGCCGTGCCCCGTTGGATCAACGTCTCGACGTGCTCCGGCGTGTAATACGCGTCCCAGGCCTTGTGGTAGATGTCCTGCCATTCCTGCCTGGACATCTTCTGATGGTCCGTCGTGACGTGGGCCAGGTCGTAGCGGTTCATATCCGAGTCCATCGCGACCCCGCGGTCGTACAGCGCGCGGTGATCCTG
>JACPSR010000029.1 GCA_016193175.1 Candidatus Omnitrophota bacterium | reverse complement strand
CCGGCAGCTTTTGGCGGGAAACTTTAGGTTGACAAAGTGAGGTAGCTGATGGATATTGCAAGCGATTTGAATTTTATTGTCAGAGCCGCCGTCGGAGATAAGCCGACCGGCATTTGTCGCTGCCTACGGCGGCTCACTTAATAGTTATGCATATAATCGGGAAGTAAAGGGGGTCGAACGAGAGGATTCCGGAGGCGCATATGAGCGCGACCGATTCGATAGGCAGTGTGTTTGAGTCCTTCTATACCCGTCATATCCTTCGGGACCTTTTGGGCAAGATGGCTCCCGGCGCCCTTGTTCTCGTGGGCGTTAGAGTGGCCTCTTGGTCTGCCCATCAGGCCATTCAGGACATGAAGGAGGCCAACCTCGGCGCATGGCTCGTGTTCGCTGCTGTGGCTTGGTTGGCGGGCCTCGGTCTCCAAGGAATCGGAGAGATCAGTGGACGCTGGTGTCGGTACTTCCCGGTGCAATACTGCACACGGGAAAAAGGCAAGTCTCGCAACCAGGCCGAAGCCGAGTTCCAAGCCAAGCTGACCGTGCTGGACTCGAACACCGGTGTCACGACCGAACAAAGGCAGCGTTTCGAACGCCTTGTCCTCATAAAGGAAGCCGCGGGAAACGCTTGTCTGGCATTACTGACCCTGATTCCGATTGTCCTTACGGCAAGGTGGCCGGAGCTGTTTCGTCTTGCGCCAGGACTCGGCCTTGCCGTGGTGGCGTGCGTGGGATTCTGGCTTCTTCACTTCGATAATGTCCGACGTCAGGATGAACTGCTGGCAAAGATCAGCGAGAAGACGAGCCAGCGCGTAGGGACCTGATGCATAACCCTTGGGTTGAGACCGACAGGGCGGCTCACCCAAAACGTTAGGGAGCACAGGGTCGCACCGAGCGTTGCTGTGCCGCGAGCGTTCGTCGACAGGAGCGCAAACATATGAATAAGAGAGTCGTCTTTTTTCTCCTTGCACTAACGCTGGCAGCGGTTAAACCATCCGAGGCGCAGCAGCCGAAGAAACCGCCGCGGATCGGTCTCCTCGGATTGCCCGCCGGGCCCGCGCGGCCCGAGGAAATCTTCCTGCAAGGATTGCGCGATTTGGGCTACGTTGAGGGACAAAACATCATCATTGAATACCGGTGGGCGGCAGGCAAGGTAGACCGCCTCCCAGCATTGGCAGAGGAGTTGGTTCGGTTAAAGGTGGACCTCATCGTGGTTCGCGCCACTCCGGTCGTCCAGGCTGCGAAGAACGCGACGACAACGATCCCGATCGTGATAATGAGCGCTGCGGATCCGGTTGGGATGGGGTTCGTCGCAAGCCTGGCGCGGCCCGGCGGAAACATTACCGGCATGTCCCAAATGTTGCCGGAGCTTGTGGGAAAGCGGTTGGAGCTGCTCAGAGAAATCCTTCCAAAGCTCTCTAGGATTGCCTATCTGGCCCACGGGGGTGATTCGGCACACAAGCTGTTTGTAAAGCAAGCACAAGAGGCAGCCGAGGGATTTCGGATGAGACTTCAGTCGGTGGTGATACGGGGGGCCGAGGAGATCGAAAATGCCTTCTCGGCGATAACGAGAGAGCAGGCGGGTGCTCTTATCGTTCAGCCGCTCTTTATCAACAATCTCGGACAGGGGCCGAGGATCGCGGAGCTTGCCGTAAAAAACCGCCTGCCGACTGTCTCGGACGGGGCTCCGTTCGCGGACACAGGAGGGTTGATGTTCTACGGGCCGGATTCGTCAGCGGTGTGGCGACGTGCGGCCACCTACGTGGACAAGATTCTAAAAGGGGCTAAGCCCGCCGACCTACCGGTAGAGCAGCCCACGAAATTCGAGCTAATCATCAATCTAAAGACGGCAAAGCAGATTGGTTTGACGATTCCGCCCAACCTGCTGGCGCGGGCGGACAGGGTGATTAAGTGAAAGTGTCTATTGCAACGCTATGAGACTGGCGTCTCATCTTCCGTGAGCGACGCGCGCTGGCTCGCGCCCCTCATCTGGAACGTTAGAATCCTGCCTTACCTCCCTCATTTCCGGCCCCGGTCCCGCTTATGGCGGTCGATGATGATGATCGTGGTGCCCGAGCGGCAGCCTGGAGATAAGAGGCTGGAGCAATGAATCTTTGGAAAAGTCGGGCGGATAACGAAGAGCATCGGGACAAGGGGGGCTGGCTGGGGGAAAACGGGTCTTGTGCCCGCGTGGATCGCGCGAAGGCGCATGATCCTCTCGAATTCCCGCTCCTCCCATGAGAGCTCCTGGGGCGCAGCGCCCTGGCTCTCAGCCTGGGAAAGGTAAATGAATTCCTGGGCTTTTACCTCCTGGTGAAATCCTAGAAAGACCCAGAAAGCGACGATCCCGGCCGCCGGCGCACGCATCGTTTTTTCCCGTTCGTCCTATTAGACGCACGGGCCTCCTCTTTCGTTAACAGCAGGCAGCGATAAACGGTGATTACCGCAGGGCCTGACCGTTACGAACCGCTACCCGTGGCTGCGCCGGTCGCAGACGGCGTCGACGAGCGCGGGCTTGCCCTTCTTGACCTGCTCGATGGCGCGCTTGAGCGCGGGCTTGAGCTCGTCGGCGCTTTCGAAGGGCCCTTCGCCGTGCCAGCCCATGGAGCGCGCGAGACCCGCGAAATCGGGATCCGGATCGTAGAGATCCATGCCGATATGGGCGCGGCCGGGATCGGTGCCGCGGGTTCTGGCCAGAACGAGCTGGTGGTTCCAGTCGTTGTAATAGGCGCGGTTGTTGAACATCACGATCAGCATCGGGATCTTGTATTTCGCCGCGATCCAGAGCGATCCGGCGTCGAACATGAGATCGCCGTCCGGCTGAAGATCGACGACGAGCCTGCCCGTTCCCTTGTTGGCGAGGGCGACGCCCAGCGAGGTGCCGATCTGCGTGCCGGTGCCGAGCTCGCGCCCGCCGTGGCAATAGGGCCGGTCGAAATTCCACAGCTTCCGCGCCCAGTCTCCCAGAGTGCCCGCGGTCAGCACCCAGTCCTCGCCCTTGATCGCCTCCCACACCTCAAGCGCCAGGCGCGGCACGGTCATCGGCTTCGCGTCCCAGCGCTCCTCGGCCTGCTTGCGCCATTTGGCGCGCATTTCATTATGGCGCCTGCCGATCTCCTCTTTGCGCTTGGCGATTTTTTCCGCCAGCCCCCGGGTCTTCGCGATTCGCTCTTTGAGCAGTTTGGTGAGCTGCGGCGCGGTGGTAACCGGGTCGGCCGTCATGCGCTGGTGCGCGTAGAACGGACGGGCATAGTCCATGGACCACTTGCTGATCTCGATGTCGGTAAAGCCGATATCGATCCAGGTCGCCGTGGGCGGCACTACTTGGCGATGTCGCGCGCGTGGGTCGGCTTTTCGAAGTCGGCGATGTCGAGCGTCAGCACCACGTCGACATCCTTGTAGCAGCCTTCCGGGTCCAGGGAGAGATTGAGCGGATGGTCGCCGGGGAAGTTGAGCCGGGAGCCCACATCGCACACCGAGGCGCCCAAGGTTTCCGCCAGCTCGATCACGTGGTTCCAGCCATGCGGCGGGCGGGCGGCGAAGTCGGCGATGATCGCAACCCGGCTGGCGCCGGCCAGAGTGCCGGCGGCTTTCTCCAGCGCTGCCGGGTCGGCGGACGGGGCTGCGGGAACTTGTGTGGCGCCGTCCGGGGGCATCTCGACGTCATGATCCAGCTGCGCCTCCTGGAGCCCCGCGTCGTAGCACATATAGACCGGCCCCTGGCGGGCGCTCATCATCACCGAGTAGGCGCGCGCGAAGGCGCCGGGCACGCCGTCGACCGTGGTGGGCTGGTAATCCCATTTGACGAAATTGCGGATGGCCTCGCCCTGGACGTTGGCCGTGTGGATCCAGTCGATGAACGGACGGCGCTTCGGCTCCGCCATGGGCCCGGTGGCGCCGATGATGAAGACCGGCGCCCGGTCGAGATAGGCGTAGTAGATGCCCATCGGCGCGTGGAGCAGTCCGACCAGGTCGTGCACGATGGCGATCATCGGCTTGCCGGTGGCGCGGGCGTAGCCATGGGCGATCTGGACGGCGATTTTTTCATGCTGGCACAGCAGCATCGGCGGCTTGTTCTCGCCGTGGTTGACCAGTGAATCGTGCAGCCCGCGATAGCTCGCGCCCGGGTTGAGCGCGATGTATTCGAACTGGTAGCGCTTGATCATGTCGACGATGATGTCCGATTGCCATCGCCGATCGGATTTCTTGATATGGGACTCTTCTTTCGCAGCCGGCTTTGCCATGGTGCTTTCCTCCTGAAAATTAATGAGCGCGATATTATCCGTCTTCCCGCGTGCTTTCAAGGGATCAACCCCTTGAACGTTTTGAACGGTTCGAACCGTTCGAACGGTTTGAGTCGTTCAAGCCGTCAGGCGCCGTTTTTTCAGTCAGATAGGGCCAGAGCAAGTATCCGCTGGATCATTTTTTCGTAGGTGAGACCGGCCTTGAGCGCCG
>JACPSR010000033.1 GCA_016193175.1 Candidatus Omnitrophota bacterium | reverse complement strand
TTTCCGCTCTGGCCATCTGGCTCTTTGGGGGCCACGTCGCCAGCGTGGAAGAATCAAGCGGCGGGAAGGGAAAAAAGGGAGGCAGGGGCGCGCCCGCGGAGGCGCGGGCGCAAGGCTCGACGCTGGTCGCCGTCAGCCCCTCTGTGATCCCGTTGTCCACCGTCCTCGTGTGCGCGGCGGCATGGGGATTCAGTCGATGGCTTGATCGCGCGTTCGTGGACGGCCCCTTCAGCTTCCTCGTTGGGATGACGATGGCGTTCCAGTGGCTCATGACCGCTGCGGAATTGCAGCAACAACGCGACCGGTGGCACCTCGAGACCTATCTCCTGTCGATCGGCCTGGTCTTCGCGCTGACCGTGCTCATCGCAAGCGCGTGCCTGCCGTGGGCGGTGCCGGAGTTTTCCTTCGCCCGCGCGTTCGCTGAAGGATCGTCTCGCGCGCAGGCCGTCTACACGACGCTCATCCAGCGGCTGTTTTTGTAATTGGAGGAGTGGCTCGAGCTGGCTTAAGGCGGCGGTCTTGAAAACCGTTGTCCACGCAAGTGGACCGCAGGTTCGAATCCTGCCTCCTCCGTTGGTTAGGAGAGGTGGCTGAGTTGGCTGAAAGCGCTGGTCCCGAAAACCAGTAGGGCCGCAAGGCCCTCGAGAGTTCGAATCTCTCCCTCTCCGCCACGAAATCGCTGCTGCCGTAGTTCCCATTACCGTTTACAATGGAGAGGTGGCTGAGTGGCCGAAAGCGCACGCTTGGAAGGCGTGTAGCCGCCCACAAGGTGGCTCGAGAGTTCGAATCTCTCCCTCTCCGTTTCTATTCTGCACACCAGAATGAATCGAACGATGCGGAATCGGATCGACAAGCGAATTGCATGCGAGAGCATACCCGCGCTCGTAGCTCAACTGGATAGAGCATCAGCTTGCGGAGCTGAGGGTTCCGAGTTCAAATCTCGGCGAGCGCGTTAGTTTTTGACACGGCGAGGGGGAAGATGGCGATAGAGCGCACGAGGGAGGAAGTGGCGGCGACGCCGGATGAGCGCTACATGCGCGAGGCGCTGAAAGAGGCGGAGCAGTCGTTACGTTCGAAGGATCGGCCGGTCGGAGTCATCATTGTGCACCAGGACCATGTCATCGCCCGCGCGCACCATCAGGTCAAGCTGCTGCGCGACCCCACGGCCCACGCCGCGATCATCGCGATCACGCAAGCCGCGAACGCGCTTCAATCGGACCAGATCCCGGAGGCCACCGTCTATATCACCCAGGAGCCCTGCGCGATGTGCGTGGGGGCGATCCTCTTAAGCGGAGCGACGCGCCTGGTCTTTGGGGCGACCGATTCCAAGCGCGGGGCCTGCGGCTCGGTCATCGACCTGACGAGGAACGAGCAGTTGAACCGGCGGTTGGTCGTCGTCCGGGACGTCCTCGCCGGAGACTGCCACGCGCTCCTGCGCAAAGCGACCGCAGGCGTCCACACCGAAATCTGATCACTACCCATCGCACATGAGGGTGCGGGTGAATGCGCGGACGGTATGGAAACGCAACACCGGAGAGGTGGCAGAGCATGGTCGATTGCAACTCACTGCTAATGAGTTAGGGGGCCAAAAGCCCCCTCCTGGGTTCGAATCCCAGCCTCTCCGTTGATTTGTTCCGACAAGGAACAAATCAACGGATGCCGCGAGGCCGTCGCGTTGTGACAAACAACGCAGGACGAACGGCGCCGCACCTCTAACCAGATAGAGACGAGATGATCTACCTTCCGCTGGCGCGTAAACACCGGCCGCAGACCTTTGCGGGTCTCGTCGGCCAACCCCACGTCACCACGACCCTGACGCGGGCCCTGCAGAGCAAGCGCCTCGGCCAGGCCTATCTCTTCGCCGGCATGCGCGGGGTGGGGAAGACCTCGGCGGCGCGCATCTTCGCCAAGTGTCTCAACTGCGAGCGCGGACCGACCCCCGCTCCCTGCGACCGGTGCGGAAGCTGCACGCACATCATCCAGGGCGCGAGCCTGGACGTCATCGAGATCGACGGGGCGTCGAACCGCGGCATTGACGAGATCAGGACCCTGCGGGAGACCGTGCCCTTCGCTCCGACCAGCGGCTCCTTCCGCATCTACATCATCGATGAAGTCCACATGCTGACGACGGAGGCGTTCAATGCGCTCCTGAAGACGCTCGAGGAGCCGCCGGCGCACGTGAAGTTCATCTTCGCCACCACCGCCGTCAACAAGGTCCCGGCGACCATCCTCTCACGCTGCCAGCGCTTCGACTTCCGGCGGATCGAAACCGCCACGCTGGTGGATGTCCTCACCCGGGTGGCCCAGGCCGAGCAGATCGGGATCAGCGAGCCGGCGCTCTACGCCATCGCGCGCGCGGCGGACGGCAGCCTCCGCGACGCGGAGGTCATCCTCGAACAACTGAGGAGTTTCGCGGAGGGCTCCATCGACGAGCCTGATGTGACGGGGCTCCTCGGCGCCGTGGAGAGCGACGCCCTCTTTGCGTGGGCCCAAGCGATCCTGGACCGGAATGCCCCGGAGGCGCTTCGCATCCTGCTCCAACAGATCGAGCAGGGAAAGGACGCCCAGCAGCTGCTCGCGGGGTTGCTGCGTCACCTGCGCAACCTCCTCATGTTGCGCAGCACCAAGGGGGTCCCGGCGCGCGACGACGTCATCGCCCGTCTCGTCGACGAACCCGCCGAGCGTCTGGAGCGACTGGATGGGCAGGCCGATCCGTTGACGATGCACGAGCTCCTGCTGCTCGTCCAGATCCTGGTCGGGGCGTACGAGCTCGTGCGGCGCAGCCCGATGGCTCAGACGATCCTGGAGTTGACGGTCATGAAGCTCGCCACCCGTGAAGCCTGGCAGTCGCTTGGGGAGATCAGCCGTCGGCTGGAGCGCCTCAGCGGGATTACTCCATCCGCGGAGGCGCCGCCGACGTCCGGCCCCTCAGCACCACCCACCTATCGGCCGGCTCCCTCCTCAAGCTCGCCGGCCACATCCCCAAGCCATGCGGCAGCTTCTGCAGCGACGCCCGTCTCTGTTGCGCCCAGCCTCACCGAGGAACACGCGACACCGCCACATGTCCCCTCCCGTGCCGCCGATCCGGAGCCGTCAGGGATCAGCTCCCCGGAAGGGTTGGCGGAGGTGTGGCCGGTCTTCCTGGAACGACTCGGGGAGCGGAAGATGTCGTTGGCCGCCTACCTCGCCGATGCGAGGCCCGTCCGTTTGGAGCGGGGAGCGCTCACCGTTGGACTTCCCGGGTTTGCGCTCCATCAAGAGGTGCTCAGCGTGGCCGAGAACCGCCGTCTCATCGCCGGGCTCCTCAGCGAGCTGTTCCGGGCTTCCATCACCGTCCAGTACACGACCCTGCCGGCGTCCCTCCAGCCGGCGTCAGGTTCTCCGGATTCGCCATCGGCAGCCGATCGAGCCACCCCGCCGCTCGTGCAAGACATCGTGAAGGTGTTTAACGCCACCCTCCTTGACCGTCCTCGCACGAGCCCATGACCTACGCCCGTCCGCTCATGCGGTTGCTCGAAGCCCTTGAGAAGCTCCCGGGCGTGGGGCCGCGCTCAGCCGAGCGCATGGCGTTTTATCTCCTGCGGGTTTCCCGAGAAGAGACGCACAACCTCGCTCAGGCGATTACGGATGTGCGGGACCGCCTGCGCTTCTGCGAGGTGTGCTTTAACCTCGCTGAGGCTGAGCGGTGCCAGATCTGTCAGGATCCGACGCGAGACCCGTCCCTCCTCTGCGTGGTGGAGGAGCCGAAGGACGTCCTCGCCATCGAGAAGACCAGCGCCTATCGCGGCCTCTACCACGTGCTCCTCGGCGCCATCGCGCCGCTCGATGGAATGGGGCCGGAGCTGTTGAAGATCGACGAGCTGATGCGGCGGCTCTCTGACGGCATGATTCAGGAGGTCATTGTGGCCACCGATGCGGATAAGGATGGCGAAACCACCGCCGTGTATCTCTCCAGGCTGATCCGTCCCAGTGGCCTGAAGCTCACCCGCATCGCTTCGGGAATCCCCGTCGGCAGTCACCTCGAGTACGCCGACCAGGCCACCCTTGCGCGAGCGCTCGAAGGCCGCCGCGAGCTCAGCTAAAGTCCTCGTCAGGATGAGGCGCGGGTGGTGTCGGTCTTCGTGCCCACATCCGTGCCGCACTGGGCGCAGCTATAGCCGAACAAGTGACCGCTTGGCAAGGTGAGGAGCAAACGTTCCTTGGTCGGCATGGACCGTCGGCAGGTTGGGCAGTACAGGTGGGTTGCCTGCAGCTGCTCAAATTGGGCTTGGGGTTCCTCCTCGGCGGTCGGATACCCCGAGCGTCGGAGCGCTTCCTTCCGGCACGCCTCTGAGCAGATCGGAGCGTACGGATGGTTCGTGAAGGGACGTAAGGCGCGCTGACAGATCGGGCAGCGGATCATGCATCCTCCGGCGGTGACTTCTTCTTTTCCAGGTGCTCCCAGTAGGCTTTGGTGATCTCGCGCGCGTCGCGGGCCGAGAGCGCCGCCTTGTCAGAGGTCGTGGGGGGTTCGGACCGTCGCGCGCTCGCCGGCCGGAGTTGCTCGTAGAATTCCTGAACGGACATGACACGGGCGCCGAAGGCGCGCGCATTGTTGAAGACCTCGTTGTCATTCGACACCACGACGCATCGGCGGCCCCTCTGGGATTCGATCACCCGCAAGATCCGCGCGTCCGCCTCTTCCGGCTCCTGCGTGAAGAGCACCGTCACGCCGCCGTGATGCTGCTCCAGTGAGCCGGACGCAGAGGCGTCCCTTCCGTCAAAGACCACATAGAGCCGCTCAATGTCTCCGCGCCGCCCCTGATACTCCTGGCAGAGGCGCACCAACGCCTCGCGCGCCGATTGCACGCCGCGATCCAGGCGCCGACTCATCTCCGGCACGGCATGGATGACGTTATAGCCGTCAAGGATCATCGTGCTCATGAAATGAGGAGGCGTTCCTCAGAGCGCCACACTGGCTCCCCGGACCCGACGCCGATCAAAGATGGCATCCTGATCAACTGAAGCTACGGATGCGGGGTGATGGCGATAATGGTGATCTGGCCCTTCTGCGGGCCGTAGCACCAGAAGAGCCGGTAGGCGGCCGGGGTGTGTTGCTGGACGTAGGCCTCGAAGACTTTCTCCTTTGGGTCATAGGGATGTTCCAACGAGTGAAAGACATGGGTCTGCAGGGACGGATGGCGGGGATTCATTTGGAGAAATCCGAGCGTCTTCTTGATCTGTTTCACCAGGCCTGCGTCACGGGGCGAGCGTTCGAGTCGGCTCAGTTCCTCCTGGGCGCTCGTGGTGAACACCAACTCGAACATCAAGTGTCACCGCGGACGTGCTTTGAGTAATCCTCCTTGGCTTTGGCGACGTGGCCGCGCTTGGCTTCCTCCAGACCCCGCTGCACCAGGCGCGCTGCCCGCGTATTCTTGAAGAGCCAGGCTTCGTGGGCGGGGATCGACACCATGGGGTCGAGGATAATCTGCCCGTGGGCGTTCCGGTAGACTCGGAAGCTCGTCACCTGACCTCCGAGTATCTTCCCCAGGGACACCCGGTGCTTGGTATCGACTCGGGTTTCGGTCAGTTCTTCAAACTCCGCGTCCTTCAGGACTTCCTGCTTGGCCATAGGCTGCCTCCTTGTCTCTACGAACAAGCGTACCAGATGGTGGGATAAACGACAAGTGGGAGATATTCTATTTCCCACATTTGCGCTACGGCGGACCTCGGCGGCCACCGGCCCTATAAACGACTCGAGCGGAGCCCCTCGAAGGAGGGGACATCCGCTCTGAGCCGTTTCAGTGGCTCCCCGAACCCGACGCTGATCAAGACCTGGTGTACGACGAATTCCGCTTCGAGGAGGTTCGTCTCACTAAATGGCGTCGGTGCTTGACCCTCCTGCCGGAGGAAGATGCGATTGCGGGATGTCTTACGCTCGATGATGTTTCAGAAGCGCTTCCGCCCGTACAATCTTGAACGGCAGCGCGGTCAGGGCTAAGAAGTCCCGGTTCTCCGTGACGAGATAGTCCGCCCCTGTCCATTCGGTGTAGGCGGCGATAAAGGCATCCCCGGGCTTCAGGCCCAGAGACTCGTA
>JACPSR010000021.1 GCA_016193175.1 Candidatus Omnitrophota bacterium | reverse complement strand
CTCCATCAGGATGGAGTCCTCGACCGTCGCGAAGCTGTTCACCCGCACGTCAGGGGAGAGGACGCAGCGTTGCACCTCGCCGCCGCTGATGATGCACCCGTTGGACACCAGGGAGTCCAGGATCGTCCCCACCCGCCCGGTCGCTTCGTCGGCGAAGACGGTTTTCACGGGCGGCCACTGCTCGTGGTAGGTCCGGATCGGCCACGTCTGGTCGTAGAGGTTGAAGAGCGGCGTCACCTGCACCAGGTCCATATTCGCCTCGTAGTAGGCGTCGATCGTGCCGATGTCGCGCCAGTATTTCGACTCTCTCCTGTTCTCATCCTTGAAGTTGTACGCCATCACCCGCGCGTTGCGCGCCACCTCGGCGATGATGTCGCGGCCGAAATCGTGCGTGCTGTCCTGCCGCTGGGCGTCCTCGATGAGGACCTGCTGGAGCAGTGGGCGGTCGAAGAGGTAGATCCCCATCGACACGTAGCACCGGTTCGGCTGGCCCGGGATGGTCTTTGGCTTCGCCGGCTTCTCCTCGAACCCGACGATCCGCTCCTTCGCGTCAACCTCCACGATGCCGAACCCTCTCGCGCGCTCTTGCTCCATCTCAATGACGCCCACCGTCGCCGCCGCCTCGCTGTCCTCGTGGAACGCCACCATCTCCGCGTAGTTCATCTTGTAGACATGGTCGCCGGCCAGGACCAGCACGCAGTCCGGCTGCTCGTGCTCGATCGCGTTGATGTTTTGGTAGATCGCGTCGGCCGTCCCCAGGTACCAGTGTTCCCCGGTCCGCTGCTGGGCCGGGATGACGTCGATGTATTCCCCCAGCTCGCTCTCGAAGATGTTCCAGCCCCTCAAAAGGTGGTGCTGGAGCGAGTGGGATTTGTACTGGATCAGGACGTGGATCTTGCGGATCCCCGAGTTGATGCAGTTCGAGAGGGTGAAGTCGATGATCCGGTAGAGGCCCCCGAAGGGCACGGCCGGCTTGGCGCGATCCCTCGTGAGCGGGAAGAGCCGCTCCCCCTTCCCTCCCGCCATGATGAACGTCAGGATGCGACGCATGGGAGTCAAGGCAGCATGGCGGTGACGCCCTGCCGGATGAGCATGACGCCGAACGCGGTCAGGATCAGGCTTGTGATCTTTGAGACGACCTGCGCCCCGTCGCGGCCGAGCTGCCGCATCAGCCACTCCGACGACCGCAGCATCCCCCAGACGAGCGCCATGTTGGCGATGAGCGCCGCCAGCGTCACCGGCCACCCATACCGATCGCGCACTAAGAGCACCATGGTCAAGACCGCCGGCCCTGCCAAGAGCGGCACCCCCAAGGGGACTACACCCAGGCTCTCGTAGCGCCGCTTTGAGGGTTTTTCCGGAAGCAAGAGGTCCCGCAAGGACAGGACGAACAGGATCGCCCCGCCGGCGACCATGATATCGGCCAGCCTCAGCCCCATCAGGGAAAACACCGCTCGGCTGATGAGGAGGAAGACGATCGCAACGACGAGCGCCGTAACGACCGCCTCGGTCACCGCCCGGTTGCGCTCCTTGTGGCTGAGGCGCTGCGAGAGCCCCCAGAACAGAGGGAGAAGCCCCATCCCGTCAAAGGCGACAAAGAGCGGTACAAACGCGTGCCAGAACTGGTCCATTGTGCTCTGTCGAAAAGCTGCTTGGCAGCGGCAGGACCCGCTGCCACCCACAGGTCCATTGAAATGTCGCTCTGTGAATTTTCATTATAGCGCCAAAGCCAGCGTCGGGCAACGAGAACCTGCTGAGCGTCAGGAGGCGACGAGGTGAGACGGAACGTACGGAAGGTCAGGGCACGGTGAAGCTCGCCTCGCAGGAGGCGGTGTGGGGGCCGTTCTGGACGGTGATCACGCAGGTGGTGGGCTGATCCGGGTAGCTGACGAGGGGGGGTGCGGGCGGGAGGCTGCCGCTGAGGAGGAGGACCCCCGTCTGGTTCTTGCAGACAAAGGGGAGCGGGCGGCCATCGGCGTTCTTGGTCTGCCACTCAATCGTCACGCGGGTGCCGGCTGGCCCGTGCGTGGGACTAAAGCCCAGGTAGCAGGACGGCTGGGGCACCGACGGCGGTGGAGGCGGCGGGGGTGGCGGGGGGGCGCTCACGATCACCGTCTGGCTGGCGCAGTTGTTGGTCTCATCGGCTTCGGCGATCTGGTTGGCGGGCGCATCCGCACAGACCTTGACGCTGTAGGCGCCGGGCTGCGAGAGCGTGAAGCTCCGGGTCTGG
>JACPSR010000020.1 GCA_016193175.1 Candidatus Omnitrophota bacterium | reverse complement strand
TCTATTATGGACCCTACCCCGATGCCGGGCTCATGCATGAAGCGGTGCGGTTTCTGCGTCGCGTCTTCCCCCTGCGCACGTGCCGGACCTTCCCCAAGACCCCGTGCCTTGAGTACCACCTCGGGCAGTGCCTGGCGCCGTGCGCCGGCTACATCACGGCCGGGGGCTACCAGCGGATCGTGGACGATCTTGTCGCGTTCCTCCACGGCCGGCGCGACCAGTTGCTGCGGGATCTCTCGCGGCGCATGCAGCAGGCCTCGCGCGATAGGCGCTTTGAGGAGGCCGCGAGGCTGCGGGATCAGATCCAGGCCTTGACCTCGGTCATCGTCGCCAAGGAGAAGTCGCTGATGGCCGGCCCCCTCGAGCAGCTCCAGGCCGCGCTCAAGCTGGTCCGGCCGCCGCGGCGCATTGAGGCCTTTGACATCTCCAACATTTTCGGCGAGTGTGCGGTGGGCTCGATGGTGGTCTTCAGCGACGGGAAGCCGCACAAGGCGCACTATCGGCGCTTCAAGATCAAAACAGTCCGTGGCATCTCCGCCACAGAGTGCGCCACAGTGCGAGGCGCACCCGCCAAGCATTGTGGCGGGCGTGGCGGACCCGCCACGTCTGGTGGCGGGGATGACTACGAGATGATGCGTGAAGTCGTTCGGCGGCGCTACAGCGGGACGCTCGCGGCGGAGCTGCCGTTGCCGGACCTCCTCCTCGTCGATGGGGGGAAAGGGCAGCTGGGCGCGGCCTGCGAGGAGCTTGCGGCGCTCTCGCTTGTGATCCCCGCGATGGGGCTCGCCAAACAGTTCGAGCACATCTTCCTGCCGGATGCGACGGAGCCGATCGTCCTCTTGCCGACCTCGCCCGTCCTGCATCTCATCCAGCACGTCCGGGACGAGGCGCACCGCTTCGCGCTCGCCTACCACCGCCTGTTACGCGGCAAGGCACTCGCCGAGCAAGCCAGGCCGCGCGGCTCCCGCTCCAGGAGGAGGCGATGACCGATGTCGTGCGTCGTCCGCCGAGCGGCGTGCCACGCGCGGCGTGGGCGCGGTTGACCCTCTTCCAACAAACAGTCTATCGCGCCGCCTGTGACATCCCGGCGGGACAGACGCGATCCTACCGATGGGTCGCGGAGCGGATCGGGCGCCCCGGCGCGGCGCGCGCGGTGGGAGGGGCGCTGCGCCGAAATCCCTTCGCCCCGATCGTGCCATGCCATCGGGTGGTCCGATCCGATGGGACGTTGGGCGGGTACGCTCGCGGGTCAGCCCGCAAGCGCACGCTTCTCCAGCAAGAGGGGTGGCGTGACCCCGCTGACGCGAGGATTGTCCCCAGGCGCCTTCCGTGCTAGACTAGAGCACCTTTCAAAGTTGCCCCAGATTGCGGATTGCCGATTGCGAATCGCGGATTGACCAATGAGATAATCCGCAATCGAAAATCCGAAATCCGCAATTCCTTATGGTGGGAAATAGGCTCTGCGTAAATGGCCGCCAGTCCGATTCCTGATCATCTGACAGATCTCCGCGCTCGTCTTGGTGCGCTCCAACAGCGTTGGACCGAACTTCGGAGGTATCTTTGACCTGGAATCGCTCACGAGCCGCATCGCCCAAATCGAAACGGCGATGGCGCAGGGCGATTTCTGGTCGGAGCAGGACCGCGCCAACCAAACCATCCAGGCCCTGAAAGCCCTCAAGGCCCGACACACCCCGATCGTCCAGTTCGAGCACGCCCTGCGCGATCTCACCGAGCTCCTGAGCCTCATCGACGCCCATGATCGAGGCTCGCTCGAGCAGCTCGTCCGCGACCTCGCCTCGCTGGAAGCCCAACTCGGCCAGCTCGAGATCCGGCGGCTCCTCGGCGGCGACGTCGACAGCAAGAACGCGATCTTCAGCGTCCACTCAGGGGCCGGGGGGACCGAGTCGTGCGATTGGACCGAGATGCTCCTGCGGATGTACCGGCGCTGGGCCGATGAGCGCGGGTTCGCCGCCGAGGTGATCGACCTCCTTCCCGGCGAAGAAGCCGGGGTGAAGAGCGCCACCATCATCATCCGGGGGCCCTACGCCTACGGCTACCTCCAGGGCGAGGAGGGGGTCCACCGCCTCGTGCGCATCTCCCCCTTCGACGCCAACAAACGGCGCCACACCTCCTTCGCCTCGGTCGACGTCGTGCCGGAATCCGAGGAGGACGCCCCGGTGGAGATCAAGGAGTCCGACCTGCGCATCGACGTCTACCGCTCCAGCGGCAAAGGGGGCCAGTCGGTGAACACGACCACGTCCTCAAGGCGCGGTTCGCCGACCAGGAGCGGCGCAAGCGGGAAGAGGCGGCGATGAAAGACTACCAGGCGAAGCAGAAGATCGAGTGGGGCTCCCAGATCCGCTCGTATGTCCTGCATCCGTATAAGATGGTGAAGGACGAGCGGACCGGCCACGAGACCGGGAAGGCCGAGGCGGTCCTCGACGGGAAGCTCGATCCCTTCATGGAAGCGTATCTCAAGTGGAAAGCGCAGACCGGCAATAAGCAGTAAGCTCGACAGCAGTAGGCAGTAAGCACACAGCGCTGAGCACACCCCGCCACAATACGTGGCGGGTCCACCAAGCCTTCTGGCGGAAGCGCACAGAGACGATATGAGCCGTGAACTCCGAACCATGCACGTCGAGTTAGTCGTTTCCACTCGTCACTGGTCACTCGTCACTGGTCACTGATGGTGAATTGGCTCCTCCAAAAACTCATCGGGACCTACCACGAGCGGGAGCGCAAGCGGCTCTGGCCGACGGTCGAGGCGATCAGCCGGCTCGAGCCGACGATCCAGCCGCTCTCTGACGCCGAGCTCCGCGCGAAGACCGACGAGCTGCGCGCGCGGTTGCGCGCCTCGTCGGCGTCGCACACGTTCATCACCCCGTCGAGCCCCGAGTGGTATGAGCTCAACCACGATGAGCGCCAGACACTCAGGCGCGAGCGGCGTCGGGTGCAGCAGCAAGCGCTCCAGGAGATCCTTCCGGAGGCGTTTGCCGTCGTCCGCG
>JACPSR010000019.1 GCA_016193175.1 Candidatus Omnitrophota bacterium | reverse complement strand
GAGATCACGCCGGATGAGTTCAAGGCGAAGCGGCTGCACCTGGGGACCTACGGCATCCGCGCGGTGAAGGACGTCCACATGATGCGGTTCAAGCTGCCGCAGGGTAGGCTCACCGCCGAGCAGCTTGAGCGCTTCGCGGACGTGGCCGAGGCCTATTCGAAGGGGATCGGCCACCTCACGACCCGGCAGGACATGCAGCTCTACTGGATCCCCGTCAAGGAAACGCCTCGGGTGATGGCCGAGCTGGCGGCGGTCGGCGTCACCACGAGGGAGGCGTGCGGCAACAGCGTCCGCAACGTCACCGCCTGCCATCTGGCCGGGGTCAGCCCAATTGAGGTGTTTGACGTCACCCAGCACGCGCAAGCCGTGACGGATCATTTCCTGCGCAACCCGGTCAGCCAGAAGCTCCCACGGAAGTTCAAGATTGCGTTCGAGGGCTGTCCGGTGGATCACGCGAAGACGGCGATCCACGACATCGGCGCGGTGGCCGCGATCCGCGAGGAGGCGGGTCAGCGCATCCTCGGCTTCCGTCTCTATGTCGGCGGCGGGCTCGGGGCCGCCCCCATGCAGGCGATCCTGCTGGAGCCCTTCACGCCGACGACGGAGCTGCTGCGCACGTGCGAGGCCGTGGTCCGGGTCCACGACCGGCTGGGCGACCGCAAGAACAAGGCGACCGCCCGCATCAAGTTCGTGGTGAAGCGCCTCGGGGCGGAGGCCTTCCGCAAGGAGGTCTTCGAGGAGCGCGCGAAGCTGCCCCCGCATCCCTATGCGGCGATGGAGGCGGCCGAGACCGATGAGCAGCCGCCCGCACCCGTCTCCGTTGGGCCCGCCCCTTCGGTGAACGGGACCTATGCCCGCTGGATGTTGACGAACGTCATGGGGCAACGGCAGCCGGGCTACTCCGTGGTGACGATTCGGCTGCGCCTCGGCGACATCTCCTCGTCGCAGATGCGCGCCCTGGCTCGCGTGGTTCGCGCGTACTGCGGCGGACTGCTTCGGGTGACGATCACCCAGAACCTCGTGTTGCGATGGATTCGCCATGAGCACCTCTCGCGGCTCTTCAGCGAGCTGGAACCGGTCGGGTTGGCTGAGACCGAGGCGGAGCGGCTCCAAGACGTCACCTCGTGTCCCGGCGCGGAGACCTGCCAGCTAGGGATTTCCGCATCGCGCGGGCTCGCGCGGGCCATCGAGGCGCGCCTCAAAACGGCGAGCCTCTCCGGAGAGGACATCGAGCAGATCCGCATCAAGGTTAGCGGCTGCCCGAACTCCTGCGGCCAACACCACATCGCCGACATCGGCTTCTTCGGCGGCGCGCGCAAGCTGAACGACCGCCTCGTGCCGCATTTCCAGCTGCTGCTGGGCGGCCTGACGGCCGAGGGCAAAGCGACATTCGGCCGGCCGGTCCTCAAGCTGCCGGCCCGTCGGATCCCCGACGCGGTGCTGCATATGCTGGAGCGCTATCGACAAGACCGCGGCTCGCCGCAGGAGCCCTTCGCGGCATTCGCCGAGCGCGTCGGCGTGGACTACTGGAAGCAGGCGCTCGAGCCATTCACCACGCTGCCACCGTACCAACAATCCCCTGAAGCCTACCGCGACTGGGGCGCAGAGACCGACTTTTCCCTCCTCGGAATGGGGCAGGGGGAGTGCGCCGCCTGAGCAGCTCCGAGTCATCCGACACCACGGCAAACACGCACCTCGCAGAAGCGCAAAATATCTCTGCGCCTTTGCGCTGACAAGATGGTGACGTGGAGCGATCTGCGCCGCGAGCCGTTTCGTCTCTTCTTCCCGCTTGGCATCCTCGGCGGCCTCGTCGGCTCCATCCATTGGCTCGCCTATGCGGCGGGATGGACGAGCTCCTCCGGCTTCTACCACGCTTCCATCCAGGTGGGGGCCTACATGTCCCTCTTCATCGTGGGGTTTCTCCTCACCGCCCTGCCGAGGTTCACCTCAGCCCCTCCGGCGACCAGCGCGGAACTCATCGTGATCCTGGCGTTGTGTCTCGCGCAGCCCCTCTGCTTATCGCTCGGCTACTGGATTGCGGGGGAGGCGTGTTTCATGGGCATTCTGCTGGCGCTAGCGGCGTTTGCGCTCCGGCGCGTGGCGAGGCGGCGTGCCGAGGTCAGTCCGCCCACGGAGTTCGTGTGGATTCCGATCGGCATCCTGCACGGGCTCACTGGGACCAGCCTCCTGATCCTCGGGCAGGCGGGCCTGCTGCCGGCGTGGGCGCTCGCCGTCGGGCGGCCGATGGCGCAGCAGGGGTTCCTCTTCAGCATCGTCATCGGGGTCGGCGGCTTCATGGCGCCGAGGCTGATGGGACGCGGCATGTTGCCGGCGACCCCAACCGGGGTCAGTGAAGCGCACGCGCGCCGCGTCCGGATGCGTCGCGTGGCATGGCACGTCGTTGCCGGCCTCGTGTTCTTCACGAGCTTTTGGGTTGAGGGGCGAGGGGCCGTCGGGTGGGCGTACCGGTTGCGCGCGCTTCTCCTCACCGTCGAGTTGGCGTGGACGAGCCGGTTCTATCTTCCCCCGGCCTCCCCTGAGCGGTACGTCCGGTTCCTCTGGGTGTCGCTGTGGATGATCGTCATCGGATTCTGGGGCGCGGGGTTGGCGATGCGGTTTCGCGTCGCGATGTTGCACCTGGCTTTCCTCGGCGGGTTGAGCCTCATGACCTTTGCCGTCGCCACGATGGTCGTCCTGAGCCATGCCGGGGAGGGATGGCGGCTGCGTCAGCCGCTGTGGGTGCTCAGGGTTATCGGCGCGGGGATCGCCGTCGCCATCGCGGCGCGGTTGGCCGCCGACTTCATGCCCAACCGCTTTTTCACGCTGCTCGGCCTCGCCGCGTTCGCATGGAGCGCTGCCGGTGTCAGCTGGTTCGTCTTTGCGCTGCCGTTCGTCGTCCGACAGGTTTCCTCTGCAGCGTTTGACGAGATGCACGAAGAGGCCAAACGGCGTCTCCTCAAGTAAACTTTTTTGCCCGCCTGGCGTCTAATTACATGAAGCCACCATTTACGGAACGAAGTGACGTAAATGGTTTGGCTGAATGTGACCCCACACCCAGCGTGGGGTTGCTTCGGGCATGCAGGATACGAGTAGGTGTGCAGGGACATTCCAGTGAGCCGGATCGGTTCTACCGCTGGGTGTGGGGTTCAATTCGCGCAGCGACTTACGTTCGCTGGCGCTCCGTAAGCCGCGCGCTCATTGAAGGAGGGCATCGCGATGAAGAGATGGCTGCTGGGACTTGTGGCGTTCGGCATCCTGGGCGTCTCTCCTGTGGCAACGGCCGAGCCTCCCCAGGGAGGCGGTGAGGGGAAGGGGCGTCCGGAGGCGGTTCGGCCTCGCATCGACCGTCGCGAAGACGTCCGCGACCGCCGCGAGGATCGCCGGGACCGGGCTGAAAACGTGCGGGATCGCCGAGAGGATGTCGGCGATCGGCGCGAGGATATCCGGGACCGACGCGAAGACGCGTGGGACGTCCGGCACCAGGGCGGCCCGCGGGATCGTCTCGAGGACATCCGTGACCGTCGGGAGGACGTCCGGGATCGAGCGGAAGACGTTCATGACCACCGAGAAGACGTCCGTGACCGGAGGGAAGACGTCAGGGATCGGCTGGAGGATCGGGCTGATCGCGGTCCTGGTCCAGGCCCGGGGGAGCTCGAGCATCTGCGGCAGTTGAAGCAGGAAAACCCTGAGGCCTTTCGACAGGCCGTCGAGGAGCGCAAGGCTCATCTGCGGGAGCGGCTCTCCCACCTAAAAGAAACCAACCCCGAAGCGTTCGAGCGCGCGAAGCAGCAGTTGCGGGAGCACCGTCGCGAGCGCCTCGGTCGCTTGCGGGAGCAAGACCCTGAGCGGTTCCAAGAGCTCATGGCGGACCACAAGGCGAAGCTCAAGGATCGGCTCGAGCACCTGAAGGAGAACAACCCGCAGAAGTACGAGCAGCTCATGCAGCGACGCGACGAGTGGCGTCAGGAGAAGCTCGAGCAGTTGCAGCAGAACCACCCTGAGGCCTACGAGCGCTTCTTGGAGCATCACCCCCAATGGCGTGAACGATTGGAGGCTCGTCACGAGGACGCCCACGAGCACCTCGAGGCGCGTCACGAAGACCTTCACGAGCATCTTGAGGGTGCACCCGGAGGCGTGCCTCCAGAGGTAAAAGAGCGGATACATGAGCGGGCGCACGAGCGCGCGCAGGATCGGCATGAAGATGTGCACGATCGGTTCGAAGACATCCGTGACCGTCAT
>JACPSR010000018.1 GCA_016193175.1 Candidatus Omnitrophota bacterium | reverse complement strand
GCTGACTTCTGACCTCTGATTTCTGAAACGTACATGGTCCCTCTCTTAGTCGCGGCGGTGTCGGTGGCGTTCTTCCACTCGCTCGCCCCGGACCACTGGCTGCCATTTGTGGCCCTTGCGAAATCCTCACGCTGGAGCATGGGGAGGCTTGCATGGATTACGACCATCGCCGGCATCGGCCACGTGCTCTCATCGCTCCTGCTGGGGCTCATCGGGTTGTGGGCGGGGATCGCGATCCACCACCTCAAGGGAGCGGAGGCCTGGCGTGGTGATGTGGGCATCTGGCTCTTGATCGGCTTCGGCGTGGCCTATGTCCTCTGGGGCCTCAAGCACGCCCAGCACCACCACCCCCATCTCTCGGTGGAAGAGGCGGTGAAGGCCTACGCGGTCCGGCGCATGTGGATGCTCATGGCGATCATGGTGTTCGGTCCGTGCGAGCCCCTCATCCCGCTCATGTTCGTCGCCTCTCAGCAGGGCATGCCGACCGTATGGGCGATGAGTACCGTGTTCTCGGTGGTGACGGTCGCCATGGTGGTGGGGCAGAGCACCCTGAGCTACGCGGGGTTTCGGCTCGTGACCGCTCCCTGGGTGGAGCGCTACGCCCACGCCCTGGCCGGACTCGTCATCGTCCTCACCGCCCTCTTCGTCCTCGCCACCGGCCTTTAAATATTGACAGGTGAGCGGCTCGGCGCTATCGTATGGCGAGCATCCCTCCTGTTCCGCGCGCGCTCGATCTGACGACGGCCAACACAACCCACATGCGTCAGCCAACGATCGCGTGCGTGTGCGCCCTCCTCGTGACGGCCTGGTTCGGGCCCGCCGCCCCTCCGAGCGCGGCGAGCGAGGTGCTCCTGCCGGATGAAGCGATCCAGCGGGTCTATCGCGCAGTGATCCGCACGCCGGAGCCCAGCCCAGCTCATCGGCAATTCGTTCGGGATCTCAAGGAGCTCGCCCAGCTCTACCAGTTGACCCAAGAGCGCCTCCGCGCGAAGGACGACATTGAGGACCACTGCCACCTCATTGAGTCGAAGGCCGAAGAGCTCAAGCGCGATCGGCGGCTGCTCGAACGCTTCCTTGCCGAGTGGGAGGCCACACCCCAGAAGGGCCGCCGCCCATCGTTGGTTGATCCCGGCGCCGCCACCAAGAAGGCGCTCCAGCGGTTGTCTGTGCTCCAGGAGACGCTGGATCGGCTCGCCGCGGCCGCCAAACCTCACGACGACGCGGCACCGACGGCATCTCACGGGAAGCTGCACCGGCTGCTCCACGAGGTCCTCGACCAGGTTGGGCCGGCCGAACCGCCCGCCGCCACAGCACCCCTTCCTCCCGCCCAGCCGACCTTCGGGATGTACGAGCCCAAGCCCCGAGCGCCACGAGAGCGCGGCACCGTGGTGCCCGCGTACCTCCAGCCAGGCAAGCCCCGAGCCCTTCTGAACCTCGCCGTTCCCGACGCGGAGGCCGCCGGAACCGGCAGCCCGACCGCCGCCGACCTTGCGCCGACCCTCGATGCGCCCATCACGCCCGAGATCCAGGCCCTCGTGGCGCAGCTCGGCTCGGCGGCCGCCATCTATGAGTACGTGAGGAACGGCATCGAGTTTGAGTCGTACTACGGCTCGCTCAAGGGGGCGCTCGCCACCCTCTGGTCAGGTCGGGGCAACGATGTGGACCAATCCTCGCTCCTCATCGCGCTCCTGCGGGCGGCCGGCATCCCCTGCCGCTACGTCCAGGGGACGGTGCAGATTCCCATTCAGCAGGCGATGGATTGGCTCGGCGTGAAGGACCCTGAGGCGGCTCGACGGATCTTGCTCGCTGGCAATATCCCAACGGTCGGGGTGGGGGATAGCAGCGGCCAGCCGCTGGCGCTCAAGATGGAGCACACCTGGGTTGAGGCGTACGTGCCGTACGGCTACTACCGCGGCATCCCGCAGGATGCGACAGGCGCCCGTTGGATTCCGCTGGATCCAAGCGTCAAGGTCAAAGCGTACCAGCCGAGCCTGCAGGTCTTCTCCTCCGTGCCCTTTGACGAGGACCGCTACTTCGCCAAGCGGCAGCGGGAGCTACCGACCGATTTCTTCGAGGAGCAGCTCATCCAGCACCTGAGTGAGAGCTTTCCCGGCCGGTCGCTCAATGACCTGGGCTACACCGGCGCGATCGCGCGGGAGCAGCTTGAGGTGCTGCCCTCCAGCCTTCCGTACCAGTACCCGGTGGTTGCCTTCCTGGGGGAGTTCGCGGAGTTGCCGGCTTCGTTGCGCACCACCGTCGAGTGCGAGCTGTTGACCGCGGATGAGGCGACCTCGCTTCTTCGTACGACCTTTGTGCTACCAGAGGTGAGCCTGAAGCGCATCACGCTTTCGTACCCTCAATCCGGCAGCAACCTGACCCCAGCCATCAAGGTTGACGGGGTGACGGTTGCCACTGGCCCCGCGCGCCCGCTTGGGGAGGGCCAGCATCTCAAGCTCCGGGTGGCGATCCCCAATGTCGCCCCGGAAGACGTCCCCCTCCGAGAGACGCTCTATCCCAACATCGTCGCCGGCGAATACTACGCGATCGGACTCTCCGGCAACCAGAGCTCCCCTGCGCTCCTGGAGCGCCGCATCAACCGGATGCTCGCCAACCAGGCGACGATTGGCACGCCGCAAGAAGATCCCGATGAAATCAAGGGGGAATTCTTGAACATCTCGCTCCTGTTGTATTTTCGCAATTTGCTCGCGGCGGATGCGCGGTGGGATGCATACGCCCAGATGCGCACGATTGTGAGCTTGCCCCAGATTGGGGTCTCTCGCGCGAAGCTCAACGTGGAAACGGCCTTCGACCTCCCCTTTACGATCTCACCCGATGGGCTCCTGATCGACGTGCGGCGTTCCTTCGTGTCGTCGAACCCCATCGACGGGGTAGCGGGAACAGGCCGAATCCCTGATGCGTTTCATCTGCGGGGACTCGAGGCCTCAGCGCTTGAGCACGAGGTGTGGGAGGAGCTGGTCAAGATCGAGTCGGTCTCGACGGTCAAGGGGCTCCAGTTCGCCAAAGAAACAGGGATTCCGGTCCTCACGATCACCCCGGCCAATCTGAATGAGCAGCTCGCCCTCCTCGACAGCATGCCGCCGGAGTGCCGCATCAGCGCCGGATGGAGACAAACCATCGTGAGCCGGCTTTCCGGATCGGAGCCGGCCGATTCCTTCACCATGCCGCAAGAGGCGCTCTTTTACAACGACTGGCGAGGCTCGGTCGGGATGGTCATCTACCGCACCGCCAAGGTCGGCGAAGCGTATCTGATCGAAGGCGGGCTGGCTGGTGGAGGTACCACCCTCCTTGAGCGCGTTGTCTCCGCGGTCGAGAAGGCGCTGGATGCCATCACCGGCGCGATCCACGCCATCTTCGAGGGCGACCCGGTCAACGTCGCCAACGGCAACCTCGTCCATACGGAGACCGACTTTTCCATCCAGAGCCGCGGGCTGCCGCTCCTCTGGAAGCGCGTCTACAACTCGAAGCTCAACTACGACGGGCCGTTGGGCTTCGGCTGGGTCCACTTCTATGACGTCCATCTGACCGAGAACGTAGACGGCTCGGTCCTCTTCCTGGATGACGATGGGGGAAAGCGGCCCTTCACCAAAAACCCGGATGGCTCCTACACCCCGCCACCGGGCGTGTACCTCACGCTGACCAAGCTCAGCGACGGGTTTACGCTGCGGGACAAAAGCGGCCTGCTCTACCGCTTCCGGTCGGACGGCAAGCTGATCCGCCTGGAGGACCCCAACGGCAACGCCAGCACCCTCTCCTACAACGGCAGCCAACTCGCCCAGGTGACGGACGCGCTCGGCCGCTCGCTCAGCCTCGCCTACAACGGCCAGGGCAAGATCGAGCGCGTCCAGGACTTCTCAGGCAGGGCCTGGACCTACGCCTACGACGGGGAGGGCAACCTCACCTCGGCGATCGATCCGCTCAATCAGGCCACGGGCTACGAGTACTACGCAGGGCAGTTCAACCCCGGCAACAACCACAACATGAAGAAGGTCACGGATCGTGAGGGCCATGCGGTCCAGTTCCTCTACTACACCAACGACCGGGTGTTCCGGCACGTGAACGATCTGGGCGAGACCCGGACGTTCAGCTACAACATCTTCTGGCAGGAGACCACCGTGACCAATGAAAACGGCTTCACGAAGACCTTCCGGTACGACGAGCAGGGCAACCTCGTGAAGCTCATCGAGGAGACCGGCGCCATCTGGCGCTACACCTGGGATGCCCGCCACAACCGGCTCTCCGACATCGATCCATTGGGGCAGACGACCACCTACACCTACGACGACCGCGGCAACGTCCTCACCGTGGACGATCCGCTCAACCCGCCGGTCATCCACACCTATGAGCCGGTCTTCAGCAAGCGCACGAGCACCACCGACGCGAGGGGCTTCCGCACCCAGTGGGCCTATGACGCCAAGGGCAACCTGCGCACCGTGACCGATTCCCTTAACGAGGTCGCCTCGTTTGCCTATGACGCCTTCGGCAACCGCACCGCGCAGACCGACCGGCGGGGGGTGCGGACCACGTTCGCCTACGACGGCTTCGACCGGCTCATCGAGCGACGGACCCAGCTTGTGACGGGCGATGTCGTCACTACGTTTGAGTACGACACGCTTGGACGCCTGACCGCGCGGGTGGACCCCAACGCCCATCGCGCGAGCTGGACCTACGATGCGCTCGGCCGGGTCCTGGAGGCCGTCCAGCACCTGGATCCATCAACGCCGGTTGTGACCACCTTTGCCTATGACAAGAACGGCCGGACGCGCTCCGTCAGCGACGCCGAGGGCCGCGTGGCGTCGTTCGCCTACGACGCCGCCGGCCGCCGCATCAGCGTGACCGACCCGCTCAACCAGGCGACCACGTTCCGCTACGACAAGCTGGGCAACGTCGTGGCGATTACCGCAGCCAACGGGACGGTGACGCAGTTTGAGTACGACGGCAAGGGGAACCTCACGAAGACCCTCAACCCGCTGCAGCAGGCGAGTACCCTGCGCTACAACTTGCTGGATCGCGTCGTGGCCTCCACCGATCCCAACGGCAACACGACCAGCTTCGAGTACGATGCGCTCCAGCGACTTATCGCCGTCACGGATGGGCTCGGCAACACGACCCGGTTCGCGTACGATCCCAACGGCAACCGCACCCGGCTCACCGACGCGGAGGGCCGCGTCGCGCAGTTCGTCTACGATCCAGTGAACCGGCTCTCTCAGGTGGTGGATGCGCGGGGCGGGGTGACGGGCTACGACTACGACGCGGTGGGCAACCTCATCCGGATCACCGACGCGAACGGCCACACGACCGGCCAGGAGTTCGACGGCCTCAACCGGATGACGACCACCGTGGACCCGCTGGGCAACCGCTGGCGGTTCGCCTACGACGGGGCGGGCAACCGCATCAGCCAGACCGATCCGAACGGTCAGACGATCACCTTCCTCTACGACGCGCTGGATCGGCTCATCGAAAAACAGGGACTGTCCCCGCAGGGGACTGTCCCTGAGGTGGTCGCCACGTACGCCTACGACAAGGTGGGAAACCGCACACTGGCCCAGAACCCTGCGGTGAGCCTCGCCTACCAGTACGATCCGCTCAACCGGCTCACCCAGGCGCAGGACTCGCGGTTCGGACGGTCCCTCACCTACGCCTACGATCCGGTGGGCAACCGCGCGAGCCTGACGGACGCGGAGGGGCTGACCACGCGCTACCAGCACGATGAGGCCGACCGGCTCATCCGGATCGAGGACCCCTTCGGCGGGCACACCCAGTACGCCTACGACCCGGCCGGCCGACGGACCAGCCGCCGCTCGCCCAACCACGTCGTGAGCCTCTACGCCTATGACGCGGCCAACCGCCTGACCAACCTGGAGACCAAGCACCTCGTCACCGACAACCTCATCGGTCGCTTCAGCTACACCTATGACCGCCTCGGCAACCGCTTGACGATGACGGAGCCGTCGGGCGAGCATCGCTACACCTACGACGCGCTGGATCGCCTCACCGACGCGGCCTATCCCGACGGCGCGTCCGAGACGTTGACCTATGACGCGGTCGGCAATCGGCTCAGCCAGGCCGACCCCGCCGGCACGACGACCTACGCCTACGACGCCGCCAACCGCCTCCTCCAGGAGGGGACCACCGTGCATACCTATGATGCCAACGGCAACCTCCTCCGCAGCACGACCGGAGATCAAAGCCACACCTACCGCTACGACGCGGAGCAGCGTCTGGTCGCGGTGGAGGAGGACGACACCCAGGTGGCCACCTACGCCTACGACGCCCAGGGCCGCCGGATTGAGAAGGCTGTGGGCTCTGGGCTCGGGGCGCAGCGCACCCGCTACCTCTATGATGGCGCCCAGGTCCTCACCGAAACCAGCGCGACCCAGGCCCTCAAGGCCCGCTACGTCTATGGGCCCGGAATCGATGAACCCCTCTTGATGGTCCGCAACGGCGCCTTCAGCTACCTCCACCCGGATGGCCTGGGGAGCGTCACGGCCGCCACCGATGCGCGGGGGGTGCTGGTCGAATCGTATCGCTACCGCGCCTTCGGCGAGCCGACCGTCCTCGATCCCACCGGCCAGCCCCGCGCCACCTCGGCAATCGGGAATCCGTTCCTCTTCACGGGAAGAGAGTTCGACCAGGAGACCGGGCTGTACTATTACCGCACCCGCTACTACCAGCAGACCATCGGGCGGTTCCTCACGCCCGATCCATTCCCGGCGAGTCCCACGAACCCACAGAGCCTCCATCGGTACAGCTACGTCGCCAACAACCCCATTAACCGCCTGGATCCCTTCGGCCTGCGCGCAGAGGCGGCGGAGATTCCGGACTCCCGGTTGGAGCGGATGCGGGACAGCAACCGCACCGGAGGTGGGCCGCCACCCCCGGGTGGAGGCGGCCGGGATGAGGACAGGCGAATCACCGGTGTCCATCCGGATATCGCGGAATTCCTGGAAAGGCGAGAATTCAGGCGGGGGCCGGGGGAGACGTTTACTCGTGGATTAGAGCGGGGTGAACCCGTTGAGTTTTTTGGAGGGCTCGCCTTAACGGGGCGACGTCAGACCGAAGTGACCGTGGCCCCGCTCGGGAACGAGGTCTACCAGATCGAGGCCTCCACAAACAGGGAGAGGCTGCGAGATGGCTCCGCGAGCCCATCGGGATCGCCGGCGCGGCTCACCGCGACGTTGGGCGAGCACCGCACGACGATCTCCAACGCCTCGTTCGAGTACGATCCGAGCACGCGAGGCGTGACGATCCTGGGGGCCGACATCCCAGCCCTCGACCTGTACCTCGCGGAGAAGATCACGGGTAAGAAGATTGCGTTTCCCCTGGGGCCCTTTCCCCTACCTGAGAACTGACGCAGCCATGACCCTCACGCGCTGGCGGCTAGTTGCCAAGGTTGGCCTGGCGGTGTGTCTCCCGCTGGCCATCTGGTGGACGGTGTGGTCGGCCAGATCTGTTCCCCAGAAAGTCGCCCTTGGGTTTGTTGTGGCGTTCCTCATCACCGAACTCAGGCAATTATAAATACAAGAAGTGCCATGGGAAATGAAATAGGGAGGAGGGCGTAGACATGGCGAGTAAGCCATCCAAACTTGGCGTTCGTTCACTCACTCTTATTGGACTGCTCGGTGGCCTTGGTGGGGCGGTGAATGCGTGGCACTGTTACTCGATCAAAGCCTTTGAGTTCTCATGGCCCGTCATACCTGCCGGGTTTTTTCACGGAATGATCTTGGCTGTGGTGAGCGTCGTTGGTGCTGGGCTTCTGTTGAGGCGCTCGTGGGTGGTCCGGTGGTTGGGACTTCCGGTCGTAGGGTGGTTGGCGGGGTGGTGGGCTGGGATCGCGCTCTCGCTGTATCATGACTTGACCACCTTACCCTTACCGTTGTCCGCGGATGAAGTAATGGGCGCCTTGGTGTGGCCATTGAGGAGCTCCCACGTATGGGCTCCGTATCAGTGGTTTGGGCTTGTTGGAGTGGTGTACTATAGCCTCCTCAATCTGTGTCAGCAATTGACCGCCACACGACTCATGACCCATCTGCTCATGGGAACTATCAGTGGGATACTTGGATCGTTGTGGTGGTGGACTGGGTGGGCCGGCGAACCGATATCGCGCTTGAGTGTGATCCATGGCACGATCTGGGGCTCGCTGGTCGGCTTCGGCATCTGGAAGTCGCAACAGATATCCCGGTGAGGAAGCGCTAATTGCATCGTAATCGTATTGAATTGTTGAACATCTCGGTTCCCGGCGTATGACGATCGGGGAATTCGGACAGGAATTCGGGGGACAGGGAAACGAGGTACCGGTTCTGATTTTTTCAATGACCCCCACCAACTCCCTCACCCGCACCTTCCGCTACGACGCGGAGCAGCGCCTCCTCGGCGTGGAGGAGGACGGCACCCCCCTGGCCACCTACGCCTACGACGCCCAGGGCCGCCGGATCGAAAAGGCTGTGGGCTCTGGGCTCGGGGCGCAGCGCACCCGCTACCTCTATGATGGCGCCCAGGTCCTCACCGAAACCAGCGCGACCCAGGCCCTGAAGGCCCGGTACGTCTATGGGCCAGGCATCGATGAGCCGCTCCTCATGGTCCGGCAGGGGAGGTTTTCCTATCTCCATCAGGACGGATTAGGCAGCGTCACCGCGGCCACGGATGCCCGCGGCGCCCTCGTCGAGACCTACCGCTACCGGGCCTTCGGGGAGGGGACGGTGCTCGCGCCGGACGGCAGCGCGCGGGCCGCCTCCGCGCTCCAGAACCCCTATCGCTTCACCGGGCGGGAGTTGGACGGCGAGACCAACCTCTATTTCTACCGGGCAAGGTACTACCAGCAGACCATCGGGCGCTTCCTCACTCCGGATCCGTTCCCCGCGAGTCCCACGAACCCACAGAGCCTCCATCGGTACAGCTACGTCGAGAACAACCCGATCAACCGGCTGGATCCCCTGGGCCTGCGCGCGGAGGCCGCGGAGATTCCTGACTCCCGGTTGGAGCGGATGCGGGACAGCAACCGCACCGGCGGAGGCGGGGGCGGAGGGGGTGGAGGGGATCCACCCAGCGGGGATCGCGAGCGGAAGGAAGTAGGTGGGCGAGCGCCGTTCCCGCCCGCTCTGGCCGACTTTCTCCAAAGGGTCGGGTTTGAGACAACCGCAGACGCATCGTTTTTCCTGAGGCACTTCCCAGAGGGCAAGGAAGTTGCTTTGACGGAGCAACGCGCCGGTATCAACATAGCGCCTGACACGATCATCACAGTCAGACAACTTGAAGACAACCGCATTCGTGGCGCCGCGACAAGGCCCATTGGTATGACCGTAACGGTAGACGTAGAAGTAGGCATTGGACCGTTCAAAACGACAATCCCAATATCTGCAGTCAACAGGGCCACAGAAGCCACGTTTACCTTTGACGCGGCCCAGAACCAGGTGACGGCTATTCAAGCGAATTTTGAAAGCAAACGTTTTCGAGAAGGGATATCACAGATGAAGCCAATATCTCTCCCGTCTGAAGAGGAGCTGAAGAAATACGAGGTTCTCTTTCGATAATGAATCGCAACATGAAGGGGGACCATCTAATGCAGCCAATGTCCTGGTTCAGGCTATCTCTGAATTTCCTGGGTGTGGTGGCCGCTCTCTATGCCATCCTATTCGGCTCAATAGGCCCTCAACTCCTGCAAGGCGCTCCTGTTTCCACTCAAGAAGCCGCTTCTATCGAAGAGGTTCTGGGAAGTTTCTCCAAAGCCATTCAGCACGGGGTGGGCATGAACATGCTTGTGGGAGCGACGTTGTTCGCTTGCTTGGCTACTGGGTTACTGGTGATGCGATTTCGAAGGTGGCTGTTAGTCATCGACTTGCTGCTGCTCCCCTATGCAGTGTGGTGGAAATACGATCTCGGTATCCCATCGTTTGTTCGCTTCTCCACAGCACTCCTTGATCCGAAATCCTTCAATCTCATATTCGACCTGTTCATCAGCGGTATTCCGGTGTATGCGTTGGTGACGCTCTGGGTTCTCACCCGTCCATCTACTAAGGGGTTGTTTCGGTAACCGCCAGGAAAAAAGCGTGGCTAAACGAATGGATCCTCACTTACACAGACTTCTCCGCCAGCCGCTCGCCGAGTCCAGCCCCACCGGGGGAATTCGGAATTCGGGGGACCGCAATGAGGACTGACCACGGCGCCCAGCTCCTCACCGAAACCAGCGCGACGGCCGCCCTGAAGGCCCGCTACGTCTCCGGCCCCGGGGTGGATGAGCCGCGGTGGCGTACATATCCGGATGGAGACATATGGAAACCGTTTCTTGCTGCGGGAATACTAGTCCTTTCCATTCTTGCAGGATGTTCATCATCATCGGGGTTCCGAGTTGAGCGGCCAGCCTACACCGCCGCTGATCCCCAGGAAGTGTTTGAGAAACTTGAGGCGAAAATTCTTGCTGCTGCGAACCGAGGTAACTTCTCAGAAGTGGAGAGGCTCTTGAATTTGCATCTGAAATCTGCCGAAGGAATCTATGGCCCGTCTGATCCGTATGTTGTGGGCATCTTACGAGGACTCGGAAGACTATATGAGAGGGTAAGAAACTATGAGCAAGCGGAGCGCCTGTTCATGGAAGCCTTAGCTCGGCGGCAATCGCAGGTTGGGCCCACTCATCCAAAACTGGTGCCAGTACTACTCGGCTTGGCAGGACTATACGTGCACCAGGGACGATACGCTGAGGCTGAGCCGCTGTACGAACGCGTCCTGCATATCCGGGAGACGGCGTATGGCCCTAGTGATCCTGATGTCATGGAAATGTTGAGGACGCTCGGAGAAGTGTACCGGGTGCTGGGCCGCTACGGTGAAGCAGAAGCTTTGTTTCAGCGGGCACTCTCCACTGACGAGGCGATACTAGGGACAGGGCATTTTGTCGTGCGAAACGATTTACATGCGCTTGGAACCCTCTATGAATTACAGGATCGATCCGCTGACGCAGCAGAGATGTATGCACGCGCACAAGCAATCCCGGGCGACGCTTTTGAAGGCTATGACCTCAAGCCGGAGGGAGTGCCCCAAAACGCAACTGGATGGAAATGGGTGCGGTTTGTATCGAGGCCACCTGGGACCCGCATCTATATCAACGAGGCCTATGCGTGTACGACACCGTGTACCGGATATCTGTGGTATCGTAGACAGACCAACGTCAGGATTGAGGCAATTCGAGACCGCGGTACAAACGGTGCAACTATAATAAGGTCTTTACAGACTAAGACGGTGAACATGCCACCCATTCCAGCTATTGTGGAGTTCGATTTCCTCAGCGATGACGCTGGCTCTCACGGGCGATGAACAAAAGGAACCCCGTACCGGATGCTCAGGGACCGGTGAGAGGGGTTGGGATACATGGGCCCACTCAGCGGGCGGGGACTTGATGAGCCCGTCCTCATGGTGCGCGGGGGCCGGTTCAGCTATTTCCACTCGGATGGCTTAGGGAGCGTGGCGGCACTCACGGATGCCCGCGGGGTCGTGGTCGAGTCGTACCGGTACAGAGCCTTTGGGGAAGGGACCGTCTTCGATGCGCAGGGGAACTTGCTCGCCGCCTCCAGGGTGGGGAATCCCTTCCGGTTCACGGGGAGGGAGCTCGATGCGGAGACGAGGTTGTACTATTACCGCACCCGCTACTACGCGCAGACGACTGGGAGGTTCCTCAGCCCCGATCCGTTCCCCGCGAGTCCCACGAACCCCCAGAGCCTCCATCGGTACAGCTACGTCGAGAACAACCCGATCAATTTGTCATTTGATTGGACTGAGCGTGATGATTTTCAGATTGTCGAGGTGTGCGTCAAAGATGAGCAGAGTAAGTAGTGCGTTCATACCGGCACTCAGCTATCGAACGCCGCGAGGTGTTTACAGGAGAATTGGGACTTGACCCACAAAAGAGGGAGGACGGTCATGCCTCGAGTGCTTTGCGCATATGGAGTTGGTCTCGTCATCTCACTTATGGCAGGGATTGGTGTCTGGTGTATGATTCAAGGGAAACTGTCTTCTGTATTGCACCGGTTATTTCCGGATGAAGAGGTATGGAGATTTTGGGAACAGCTCATCGGACTTTCGATTGCTTTAACAACAGTGTCAGCAGGGATTGGGTTTTCATATACTGAGAAGGCGCAGTCGGACCCCCTCATTCTCACCTGGAACTTTATGGATCATATCCAAAAGCCGCTAGAAGGCATTCTCGGCGTGTTTCTGTTCACCTTTGTCCCGCTTCTTTTTGCTTATGTCATTGTGGTAAGAAAGCAAAACCATGATTAGCGACGATCTGATCTTGTGCATCTACTTCGTGGGGTTGTTTCTATCTTGTGCGATCGGCGTGTGGGGGTATCTGGCTATTCGAACCAATCTGAAACGTTTCCTTCATAGAGTGGCTCCTGCTCTCCTCGGGTCTCTTACGTTAGGGGTTATCAAGATCGGACTGGTGGCGACGGTTTTAGTCGGTGGCATGACCTCTAAATACTATGGGTGTTCTTATGAGTATTCACATCTCAAAGAAACGGAGTTATCCCTGTTCGGAGAACTGACGGGTCAGATGAGCACTAGCATTGATGCCTTGACTGGTTTTCTGCTCATCCTCCTTGTCTTTTCGCTGTTGTGCCTTGTCATTATGGTTAGGACCGGTGGGGTCAGGGCTCGGTGAGCCGCTGCTGATGGTCCGGCGTGGGACGTTTACCTACCTCCACCAAGATGGGCTGGGGAGCGTCACGGCCGCGACCGATAGCCGCGGTGCCGTGGTCGAGACCTACCGCTACCGGGCGTTCGGGGAGGGGGTGGTGCGCGATGCGCAGGGGCAAGCCAGCTCCGGCTCTCGGCTCGGGAATCCTGTATGCCAACGGAGCCACGATGGCCAGTGAACAAGGGACCAGGTTGAAGGGATACAAGAAGAAGCCGGGGGCGATCGGGGTGATCGCGATCGGGTTCCTCTTGATCCCGGTGGTGATGCTGATCCAGGTGCTGATGCGCTCAGGAGGGTCGTGGCGGGTGCTGGGGGCGGTGATCGGTTCCGGCTATTTCCTGCAAGAGTGGTGGATGGCCTGGAGCGCGGCGGCTGCGGTCTACATCGTCTCGCGCTGGAGCTTCGCGTATTTCATCATCTTGAGCGGGTATGTCCTGACGACAAAGATTGCCTTTCTGGTGAGACATCCGCATCTGGAAACCCCCGTGGGCCTGGTCATCACCTGTTTCTGGTTTGGCGTAGTGATCTATTTCTTGGCCTCCGCGTTGAACGCGCCCTACCTCAATCCGAGGCTGCGATGGTGGACGCGGCCGCCGCGGATCAGCCTGTGCCGGGATGCCACGATCCTGTATCAGGGAACGAAGATCCCGGTGACGGTGCTCGACCTTTCCCAAGGAGGGGCGTTTGTGAGGGTTGAGGAAACGGTTGCCGAGCAACAGGCGATTCCGCGGCGGCTGGGTGAGGCGTTTCAGATCGCGATGGCGCTCATGCGCGCTGGCCATCCAGCGTCTGCCCCGGAGCCATTTGAGTCATCCGCGCAACTGGTCTGGAAGGGAGCGCCGGACACCCCCTATCGAAACGGGATGGGGATCCAGTTTACGTCACTTCCCCGAGTCAAGCGGCGACAACTGAAGCGGTATCTCTGAGATGAGGCGCGGCGCAACAACGCTGCTGTGGCCGAGTCTGCTGCTGGCGCTTTCAGCAGAAGCCGCGGTGGACGATGTCAACGCCCGGTTGGCCAAGCGCATTGAGGCGGTGCACAGCAGATACCAGGCTGCGCGTCAGGCGATCGTGCGACAGATGAACCAGATGTTCGGGATCGATTACGAGGCCCTGCGCCGGCTCTACGAAGAGCCGGACCGGATGCACCGTCAGCAACTGGCTATCGTGGAGAAGATCACCGATGGAGCGATCAGGCGCAGAGAGCAAGAGAAATTGCCGTTCATCTTCACAACCCCAGAATACCTGCGTTATGCCGAGGCCCGCTTGGTGTTGGAGAACGAGCTGGAGCGAAACCACCTGCTGCGGGCGCGGAACCTGCAGGCCTATGAGCAGATTCTGGATGAGCTGGTTGACAGCGACTCGTTGTTGAGCTACTTCTTCCGATCGTTGGACTACCGAAGCCGGCACGGGCTGTTGTTGAAGCGGGTCACCTGGGAGCTCGCTGTCGGGGAGTCGGCCTCGACCAAGCCGCTCAATACCGCTGCGGTGTTCGCGGACCAGGCCCGGATACCGTTTCTCATCAAGGTCAGCCCGATGGCCTTCAACTCCGTGGCGTTCCTTCGATCCATCCTGGTCCATGAGCTGAACCACGTGCTGCTCTTCAAGGAGCCGCTCGCTGCCGAGCTCGAGGCCCGCCTCTCCTCTGCGGGGATGCGTCAGAGCACCACGCCTCGGCCAGGACCTGGCGTCTACGGTCTGTTCTTCTCGCTGCGGCATGGCAGCACCCTTGGGTATCAGCATCACCTGCTCCATGAGTGCTACTCCTTCAAGGCCCAACTACTCTACGATGAGGCGGCGCCGTCAGACCCCTATCACCGCTTGACGCCAGACGATCGAGGGCACATCGAGCGTCTCTATGAGTGGGCCCTGAACGAACTGAACGACTACAATCGAGCGTTCGTGAACGAACATCCCGATCCACCGCTCAGTCGGTATCTTCGGCAATTCCATCCCTGATGATGACGCGTCGCGTTGGGCTGATCGCGCTGGTTGTCGGTCTCGCGGTCGCGGTGAGGCCAGGTTTCCTCTCCAGCAACCCCGAGCCGGTGGGCCGCGGGCTCGCCTGGCTTGCGGCCAACCAGAACGCCTCCGGCCGCTGGGGTCGGAACGCGCGGCTGGGCGTCCTGGAGACCACGACGGCGGTGGACACCCTGCTGGCGCTCGGGGCGTCCTCCACCGAGGTGACCCGGGCCGTGACGTGGCTTGCCGCGCAGCCAGCCCCGAACACCGACTACCTAGCCCGAACACTTGTGACATTTACCGAGGCGAACGCAGCCGTCGCCACCCTGAAGAGTTCGTTGGAACGCCAGGTCGTCTCTGTGCCAGGGGTCCCGCCCGTCTGGGGACTGGCGGTCTTCTATGACAGCGATCCGCTTGATACCGCTCTCGCGTTGGATGCCCTGCGCCGGACCGGAGGCAGCACCATCAGCTTGAACGGAATCCTCACGCTCTTGTTCGACTACCTGCAAAACCCTGATGGGGGCTGGGGCGTGGGGAAGAGCGCCCCCAGCGATGTCAGCGTGACCGCGCAGGTCCTGATGGCCCTGGCACCCTACCGATCGTTCACGGGTGTCCAGCCGAAGCTTGACGCGGCGGTGAACTGGCTCATGACGCAGCAGCACGGGGATGGGGGTTTTGGCAACGAGGGCGTCAACACCGTGTATGAGACGGCCCTCAGCGCCTTGGCGCTCCGGGCGCTCGCGGCGCAGCCGGGCGCTGTGCAGCAGGCGGTCAGCTTCCTGACGGTTCGGCAGGGCGCGGACGGCAGTTGGAACGGGCAGGCGTATGAGACAGCCCTCGCCGTGCGGGCGATCGCGCTTGCGCTCTCCGATCCGCCGGTGCTGGCCGCGATCGGGGGGAGGTCGGTGACCGAGGGGGCGCGCCTGGAGTTCACCGTGTCGGCGACCGATCCGACCCCGGGCGATACGGTGATGCTGGCCGCCTCGCCGCTTCCCGCTAACGCCACGTTCACCGCCGCCGGGGGCAACCCAGCCTCCGGGGCGTTGACGTTCACGCCCGGCTTCAATCAAGCCGGCCGGTTTGACGTCATGTTCACGGCGACGGACTCCTATGGGCTCAGCGCTTCGGAATCAGTGGCGATGGTGGTCTTCGATCTGCCGGACCCGACGGCCGACTCCGACGCCGACGGGCTCACCGATGGCAACGAGGTCGCCCGCGGGACCGATCCGAACCGCGCCGACTCCGACGCCGACGGGATCAGCGACGGCGATGAGGTCGCGGTGGGCTCAGATCCGCTCGATGCCGATTCAGTGCCGAACTTCTACCTCATCAACGAGGTGATGTTCCAGCCCTCCGGTGGCCCGCAGTGGGTCGAGCTCGTCAACCGGAGCCTCATCCCCATCGACGTGACCGGCTGGGACCTGGCGCATCCCGCCGGTCCTGTGGCGCTGGACTTCCATGAAGGCGCCATCAACGCGGGCGAGCATCTGATCGTGAACCTGGGGACGGACACCCTCCTTCAGGCCAGCGATGCCCTCCTCTTGCAGGATGCGAACGGCCGGGCGGCGGATGCGGTGGTCTGGGGCGCGCTGGCGGCCGGGTCGGTGCCCGCCGAGGCCTGGACGGCAGGCGAGGCGGTCTCCACGACCAGCCTCGCGGCCGGCCAGACGATCGGCCGGGACGGCCGCGCGCCGGACGTGAACGCCGCGCACGAGTGGCGTGTGTTGCCGACCGCGAACGCGCCGTTTAAGAACCTGCCGAACGCCATATTCTCAATGTTCCCTGGACCGACCAACGTCGGGTTCAGCGCTGCGGCGACCGGCGATGTGAATGGCGACGGGCTCGCCGACGCCATCGTGGGGGTCTCCGTCGCCGATGGGATCGGGCCTTCCGGCAGCCAATCGGGCGCGGTGTACGTCGTGTTCGGTTCCAAGACCATGACCAACGCAACGTTGGCCAACGCGGACGTGATCGTACTGAGCGAGGCGGCCGGTGACGGATTGGGCCGGAGCGTGGCCAGCGGGGACGTCAACGGAGACGGCATTGACGACTTGCTCATCGGCGCGCCGTTCCAGGACTTGGGTGGCGCTTCGACCAATGACAACGGCGCGGCGTACGTGATCTATGGGCAACCCGGTCTTGGCGGGACCCTCTCCGTCGCCAGCGCCAACGTAAAGCTTCGCGGATTGTCCCTCTTCGATGTCCTTGGCCTCACGGTCGCTGCCGCCGATGTCAACGGGGACGGGATTGACGACATCGTGGCCGCCGCGCCGTTCGGGAACAAGGCTGGCACCGCGCCGACGAGGGGCGAAATCTACATTGTCTTCGGGAGCAACGCCCTGGCGCCGCTCGAATCCGTGGATGCCACCCTGTATGGCCCGCCAGCCGGGCTGTCTTCTGGAGGCGCATTCGGCTGGTCGCTGGCCGCCGGAGACCTGAGCGGCGATGGGCTCACCGACCTCTGCGTCGGCGCCCCGTCAGCAGACGGCGCTGTCGGCGCCGGCAGCCGCGCGGGGGAAGCGCACTGTTATCGGGGCCGGGCCGTCTGGCCCAGCGAGGTTGCGACCTCAGAGGTGTCGGTTCGAGGGACGGATGCCAACGGGAGAGCCGGCCGCCAGTTGGCCATGGGGGATTTCACCGGTGACGGGGTGGATGACCTGGCGATTGGGGTGCCGTGGGCGTCGGTCAGCTCGGTGATGTTGCTCTATGGGGAGCCCGGCCTCGCCGGCCTTCAGGCGCCTGATGCCGTGCTGAAGGATCCTGGGGGCGGATTCTTGGGCGACTCCCTCGCGATGGCTGATCTGGATCTTGACGGGGACGACGACCTGCTGGCGAAAGCCCCCTTTGGAACTGGCAGGATCTACGTCGTGTTCGGCCGGCCGTCGCTCGCAGGGACCGTCGGCATTGTGGAGACCGCAGACTGGATCATTCCACGCCATGTGTTCTGCAGTACCTCGGATGGCTGCCCGGTGGCGGTGGGGAACGCCAACGGCGACCACTACCCGGACCTCTTCTCGTGGAATGCGTCGTCTGGTTTTGCGGAGCTTGACTGGTACGCCTTCACGCCCCGGCTGTTCGTGTCTCCAGGAAAAGCCAATGACGTGTCGGGCGCGCTGGAGCAGCCGGACATCCAGGCGCTGCCCGATGTGGCCTTTGATGAGGGGGCGACGGCCGCGCTCACCCTGCGGGACTTCCTGAGCGGCGTCGGTGATCCGGCGAGCGTCGCCTGGCGGTTCAGCGGCCAGACCAACGTGCAGGTGCAACTGGATCCGGCGACCGGGATCGCGACCTTCTCCGCCGGCCCGGACTGGGCCGGGACCGAGACGATCACGGTGACCGCGACCTCCCGCGACATGTTGAGCGACACGAAGGCCGTCACGGTGGCGGTCAACCCGCTCAACGACGCCCCGCGCTGGTCGCCGTTCCCGGTGCTGCTCATGCAGGAAGACGGCGCTGCGGCCTCGATGTCGCTGGCGCAGTTTCTCAGCGACCCGGACCATCCCGTTCAGGAGCTGGCGCTCGCGGCGAACGGGGCGGTGGGGCTGATCGTGAACCTGGATGCGCCGACCGGCACAATCCGGCTGACGCCTGTGCTGAACTTTTTTGGACAGGCCTCGGTGTCTCTCACGGCGACCGACCCGCTGGGTGCATCCAGCAGCCACGTGCTGCGTGCCACCGTTATGCCGGTCAACGATGCGCCGGCGCTGGCCAACATCCTCGACCAGACGATTCAGGAAGGCCAGGTATTTGGCGCGATCGATCTGAACGCGGCGGTCTCTGACCCCGATGATGCGGCGCAGGACCTGAGCCTGAGCGCCGCCGGCCAGGTGGAGCTGACCGTGGCCATCGATTCCCTCACGCGCCTCGCGACTGTGGCGGCCCCGCAGGCCGACTGGTTCGGGCAGGAAACCATCACCTTCACAGCGACGGATTCGGCGGGGCTGGCGAGCAGCCAGGCGGCCACGTTCACCGTCGTGAGCGTCAACGATCCTCCGACGTTCGCGGCTGTCCCGGAGGTGACGCTCGATGAGGATACGACGCTGCCGCAGGCGCTTGATCTCTGGAGCTACGCCACGGATGTCGAGACCGCCCCGTCGGGCCTTTCGTTCAGCCTCGTCAATGTGAGCGCCCCTGAGGTCGGCGCCACCTTGGAGGGGAATCGGCACCTTTCGCTGGCCCCCCAACCGGGCTGGTCCGGCATCAGCAACATCACCGTGCAGGTCGTCGATCCGGAGGGGGCGATGGCGACGGACACCATCCGGGTGACGGTGCACGGCGTCAACGATCCGCCCGCTACGACGTTGGAGATCGGCTCTCCGCGCGTGGGGGAGTCGCCGGTCTATGTGACCGAGGCGACACCCTTCACGCTGCGAGCCAGCGACGACGGGGGGATCGCTACGAGCGAGTACCAACTGGACGGCGGGCCTTGGGTGCCCGCGACGGGGTCGTTCACGCTCGCTGGCGAGGGCCCGCACCTCCTTGGCTACCGCAGCGTGGATGCCGAAGGGCTGGCGGAGGCCTCCCGTACCGTCAGCGTCATCGTGGACACGACGCCTCCGGAGACCGACCTCCACCGGCAGGGCGCGCAGTTCATTCTGCGCGCGAGCGACGCGGGCGTCGGGCTCGCCCGGACCTACGCCGCGGTGGATCAAACCCCCGCGCAGGAGGTGACGGGGCCATTCTCACTCACCGACGGCCAACAACTACAGTTTTGGTCCGTGGACCACCTGGGCACCACCGAATCGGCCCAGAGCTACCTCCACCAGCCCGACGTGCAGGATCCATTCTTCGAGAGCCTCCCCACGCCGCGGGATCTTCCGCTGTTACGATTGACCGGCCGCTCGAGCCGCCCCAGCTTTCCTGTCGAGCTCCTTGATCCTGCGGGCCAGGCGGAGGCGCTCACGCTCCCGGTGCGCCTCGCCGGCGCCTTCAGCTACCACCTCACCCTCGGGCGCGGGCCGGGCCGCTACCTCCTGCGCCCCGAGGGGGCGCTTCCCATCGAGGTGGAGCTGGCGGACGTGGAGCTGGCGCTTGACCCCTCGGTTCCCCTCACGATGGCGGATCTCGACGGGGACGGCGATCAAGAGGTGCTGGCCGCCAGCACCGCGGGGCGGCTCTACGCCTGGCACGATGACGGCCAGGCGGTGGCGGGCTGGCCGGTGGCGGTGGGGGAACGGCTGGGGCAGCCCGTCGCTGTGGCGGATCTCGATGGCGATGGCGCCCCGGAGGTCGTGGGCGTCACGGCCTCGGGACGCGTCCTCGTCGGGAGGCGCGATGGCAGCCTGGGGTGGACGGTCCCCACCGGCGCCCCGGCGTCCGCAGCGCCGGTGCTGGTGAAGCGCGGTGCAGGCGCAACCGCCCCGTACGGGATCGTCGTGGGCACGGCCGAGGGTCGACTCTTGGCCTGGGATGCCACAGGGGCGCCCCTCAGTGGATTTCCCGTGCAGCTTGGCACGGAGCCCATGCTGGGAATCGCGGCAGCCGATCTCGATGGAGATGGACGGGAAGAAGTCATTGCCGCCTGGGGAACCCGCGTCGCAGCGGTAGCTGTCGATGGGACGACGCTGAGCGGTTGGCCGGTCACCGCCCCCGCCGCCATCACCGCAGGCCCGGTCCTCGGATCGCTGATCGAATCGAGCCAAGGCCCAACGATCTTCGTGGGGTCTGCCGATGGATCGGTCATGGGATGGACCGCCACTGGAACACCCCTGCCAGGGTGGCCGCTTCGTGCTGATGAGGCGATTCAAGCGTTGGTGTTGGGAGATCTCACAGGGGATCAAACGCCCGAACTGCTCGGCGCAACGACTGCGGCCACGGTGTTCGCGTGGGCTGCCCATGGCTCCCCCATCTCCGGCTGGCCGGTCCATCCTCCAGCAAGCGATTCGTTACGCGAGCTCAGGCTGCTTTCGATCGCCAATGCGGGATCAGTGGTGGTCGCGTCCGTTCAAGCCGGGCAGTTTGTCAGCTGGCAGGAGACCGGTCAGGCGGCGCCAACGCCGAACGATGCGTCACGCTGGTCCATGGCGCAAGCCCCGCTCCTCGGTGACCTCGACGGAGATGGTGACGTGGAATGGGCGACGCTCGCAGCCCAAAACCATCTCGTGCACCTCTACGTCTGGGACACTCCGCAGGATGTTCGCCAACCATCAACCGGCTGGCCGCAGTTTGCGCACGATGCTCGCCATACCGCGCATTATCCTCGAGCGAACCAGGCGCCGGTGCTTGAGCCGATTGGTGATCAGCAGGTCTCCAGCGGCACGGCGCTGACCGTCACGGTGCGCGCGACAGACCTTGAGGGCGATTCTCTTACCTACGCCGCCAGCCCCCTGCCTCCTGGGGCAGTCTTTGATCCCATGACGCGCACGTTCGCCTGGACCCCGAGCGCCGAGCAGCGAGGCAGTTACCGAATCACGCTCACCGTCAGCGATGGGATCACGAGCGTCTCGGCGCAGATCACGATTACCGTGCAGGCTCCGCAAGACACGCCCCCGAATCATCCTCCCGCTGGCGGTGGTCCTGGGCAAGGTGGCCGACCCCAACCCCAGAATCGTGCCCCCAGCCTGTCGGCCATCGGCCACAAGACCGTGCTCGTCGGTCACCTGTTGGAGTTCACCGTGAGCGCCACCGATTCGGATGACACCCCCCTCCACTATACCTATACCTCCACCCCGCCGGCTGAGGGGGCGTCGTTCGAGCCGTCTCCAACCGACCCCTCCCTGCGGGTCTTTCGCTGGATCCCGACAGCCACCCAGGTCGGCCGGTACGAGATCCTCTTTACCGTGACCGATGGCCTTGCCCCCGCCTCCGAATCGATCACGATCGTGGTCCAGCCCCCGATCGCCCGTCCCACCATTGACCGGGTGACCCTCACGCCGAATCCCCTCGTACCCGGCACGCCGTTGACGATCCTGGTCCAGGGCCGCCAGTTTGGCGCCACCGCCGGTCGCCTGGAGGTGCTGAATACCGCCCACCAGCCCCTCGCCAGCTTTACGGGCTCTGAGCCCTCGCGGTGGACGCTCCGCTGGAGTGACACCGAGCTCAGCGTGACCGTCGCCTCGACGTTGACGCAATCGTATCCCGCCGGACAGCACGTGTTGGGGTTTCACGTGACCCATAGTAATGGGACCGCCAGCGCCCTCGTGTCGCAGGCGATCCTGGTGCAAGCCCCGCCCCCACCCGCCCCCCGGCTGGACGGGCTGGTGCCGGATCGCGTCACAGCCGGCCAGGAGGCGGTGGTGACACTGCTTGGGGCGTATTTCCAGCCGGGGGCCTGGATCGAGTATGTCGGTCCCAGTCGCGGCCAGGCGCCAGCGGAGTTCATCGCTGAGTCCCAGTTGCGCCTCCGGGCGGTGCTCCCCCGCGACTTCCCACCCGGGCTCTACACCCTCACGGTCAGGCATCCCGATGGACAGACCTCCAGTGGCTGGCCCATCAGGGTCGATCCCCCACCCCCCAGCGTGGCTTGGGTGCGGCCCGCCGCACTCGCCAACGGCTCGCCCAATGTCACGTTGGTGTTCGGTGGCGCCCAGTTCCAGCCTGGAGCCCAGCTCCGGCTCTTCCACCCGCCCGGCGTCTTTCTCGGCCAGACGGGGCCGGGGACGAGCCCGCCGGTCACGGTCCTCTCCGCCTCAGAGTTGCACTGGGGCCCCTTTGCCATCCTGTCGACGGCGCGCGGCGACTACGACCTGCAGGTCCAGAACCCCGATGGCCAGGTCTCGGGGATGATCCGGGTGCGGGTGCAGTGATCGCGCTTGTGTGACCCTGCATGCCCGGCTGACCCTCAGACGCCACGGATGACCGTCTCAACGCGTCCGGCGTTTGCTGACCTCCGGACCCTGACTACTTCCCCTTGACAAAGAGGTTGCGCCATGCTAGGATGCTGGGTGGCTGACGAAAGGACGGGACAGGCGTGAGCCGATTTCGTTGACAGCAGCGACGACCAACGGCTTCTTTTGAAGGAGAGGAGTACCTTTGAAAGAAGGTGCTCTTTTTGTCTCTTTGTACCTTCGTTCTTTGACAATTTAGAGAGCTGCCTACCCCCAGAGACTTCTGGGGTTTCACCGGATCGATTCACGTCTGATGTTTGACGGAGAGTTTGATCCTGGCTCAGAGCGAACGCTGGCGGCGTGGATAAGGCATGCAAGTCGAGCGCTCCGCCGCAAGGCGGAGAGCGGCAAACGGGTGCGTAACGCGTGGGCAACCTACCCTGAAGCGTGGGATAACCCAACGAAAGATGGGCTAATACCACATATCGTCGCGGGGTCGCATGATCCTGCGAGGAAAGATGGCCTCGACCGTAAGGTTGCTATCACTTCGGGAGGGACCTGCGTCCCATCAGCTAGTTGGTAGGGTAACGGCCTACCAAGGCGTATGACGGGTAGCTAGCCTGAGAGGGCGGTTAGCCACACTGGGACTGAGACACTGCCCAGACTCCTACGGGAGGCTGCAGTCGAGAATCTTTGGCAATGGGCGAAAGCCTGACCATGCGACGCCGCGTGCGGGATGAAGGCCTT
>JACPSR010000003.1 GCA_016193175.1 Candidatus Omnitrophota bacterium | reverse complement strand
GGGCGTGGCGGGAGCCGTCGGGGGCGGGGTGGGGAGCGGCTTGGCGGGCGGCTCAGTCCTCGCCGGGGCTGGCCAGGGCGCCTTCTGGTCGATGGCGTCCTTCGGGGCGTTCAAAGCCGCCAGTCCCGTGCTGCGGCCTCTCGCCCGTGCGCTTGGCAATACAGCCATCGGGCAGGCGGTAGGCCGCAGCGTCTCCCGGGTGACACAACCGATTGCGAGAGCCTGGGGTGCCGCGTATGCTCAAACGCAAGCCGCCCTGGGCTGAGGAGGAGCGACCCCCGCTCCTTCATCCACCACGCGGTACAAGATTGCCGTAAGGCCGCTTGAAGATTCTTCAGGTAGAGGACTGGAAGCCGGTCCAAGGTGGCCTGCGGGTCCACACGAGATGGAGGAATTCCTTGGAATGTCAGGCAAACCGATTCCTGATATCCCGACTACTCCGGGTCGTGACAAAGTAATTTGGCGGCCATCTGATAAGATCAAGATCACATACGAGCAACACCCTTACCATGCCATACGTCACCAAGGACCACATTGGCACCTCGATACGCCGAAAGCACCGCATCAAACCTTCGAGCCTGGAGAATCGATTCCAGGGTTCGAGCAGTGAAGGTGAGCCGATGATCATGAGGGGACCATTTAATTTTTCAAAGCAACAAGAATTAATTTTTCAGACAAAAGTTGGTTCATCCCACGCATTGATTTATAGAGGAGATACTACAATCCGTGTATTTATTTCTACCGAACGAAAGGGAGATGTTGATGTCTTTTTCAGCTTTGAGGAGTTGCAGCGAGTGGTTTCAATGCTTCAGGCAGCCATTCTCCGTTCTCGGACGGAATCGAGAGGTTTCTGTGGATTATTAATCAGTAACCAGTTAGGGGATTCCGACGCCATTGTTAAGGCTATCGTGCACGTACTTTTTGTTGATAAAGAGATAGGTGTCTCAATTGATATGGAAGGTCAGGCTGGCACCGAGCTATGGTTAGATTCCCTTCAGGTTCAACAGCTCATTGAAACCCTCCAGTCTTTTTATCAACCTTGAAGAAAAGAGGATCAACCTGAGCCACCCCATTGTTGCCATTTTTGGTTAACATGCCCATCCACAGACGGTGCGCCGTCACGAGGCTCAAGTCCGCCGTCATTGGCTGGATCCTCGCGGGGAGTCTCGCCGGTTGCGCCACGACGGTGCCCTATGCGGGACAAGGGCCGCACCCGCAGATCACGCGGGGCCGACCGGTGCCACCCCTGGATGCCCTCGGCAATGTGTTGGGAGTGCTGTCCAAAGTGCTGCTCTGGAACTGGAAAGTCGACCGGCACTCCATCTCGGAGGAGACCGAGCAGTATCTCGTGCAGTACATCGATGCGCCTTCCACGATGGTCCACGACACGCAGTTCAGCCTCAACGAATACAACCCGATTCGTGACCTGAAGCGCCTGGTCCACAATCACAAGGTCGCGTGGCCCTACCGGCTGCTGCTGGGGGTTCCGACCACGCTGGTGTTCGATGTCCTGTTGCCGGGCCGGCTGGTCGGCGGGGATCGGTATAACCCGTTTACGGACACGGTCCAACTCTACTCCGATGTGCCGCCGATCGCCCTGCACGAAGCCGGTCATGCCCATGATGTCAACACGAAGCGGTTCAAAGGCACGTATGCGGCGATCCGATTGATTCCTCTCATCGACCTCTACCAAGAGTACCAAGCCAGCGACCACGCCATCGACTATTGCATGCAGACCTTCGACCATGAGCAAGAGTGGGCCGCCTACAAGATCCTCTATCCCGCTTTTGGCACCTACGTCGGCAGCTACATCTTCCCTCCCATCGGAACAGTCGCCGGAGCCGCGGCGGGGCACGTCATCGGGCGGAGCAAGGCCTGGCAGCAGGGGCGCGAGTTCCGCCGTCTGGAGCAGACGTATCCGGAATATTACCGTCGATTTTACGGCGCAAGAAAATAAGGGCCACGTTGCAACATCCAATCAGTGACCTGGAAAATCGGGGACAGCCACCGATTTCCCAGTAGAAACTTCCCCGCCCGTCCTCGCGCACCGTCCCTGCCGTTCCCGCTCGCTCTTTAGCTCTTCCGCTCGCCCGGCTGGAACTTCTTCTCGGCCTTGACACACGCGTGTGTCAAGGCCGAGCCTGCCGGTCATCCCGGAGGATGCGCATATCACGGCCATCTTTGGCTCGACCTTCTCGCAAGAAAGGTGCCAGCTACCGCGGTGCCTGGCACCCGGGGGACAGGCAGCGACATGCCCCACGCTCTCGGATCCCTCAGTCTGCCGCCAGGAATCCCGGTGCCATCACCATACACCACTGACGTTCTGAGTCCTCCGTAATCTCCCCTCGCCCCCACCGTTGACTACGCCCAGGTCGCGGCGTACGATACGAGCACAGGGAGTTTCTCGAGCGCTCTTTCTCAACTGACTCCGGGGCAGGGGATCTTCCTCAAGGCGCTGGGGGCGAAGACGTGGGTCATTCCCGCGCAGTACGTCGCTCCGAAGCAGACGACGCGGTTCGTCTACGATGGTGATGGCGGGCGGGTCTCGGCCTTGACACCGGGGTGTCAAGGCCGAGCAGGTCAGGGAGGTTGCAAGACCATCTTCCTGGGGGCCAGCTACGAGCTGGCTCCCGATGGGACGAGGACGAAGTATGTCTTCGCGGGTGGCCAGCGCATCGCGTCGCTTACCTTCCACCCTCGACCTTCCACCTTCGACCTGCACTTCTACCACGGCGATCACCTCGGCAGCAGCAACCTCATCACCGATGCGACCAGTGCCGTGAATTCCAAGCAATCTGCGTCCTCGGGTATGTGTGAAACCGGTTCTACACAGTGCACATCCTCGCTGCATGCAGCCTGAAGCTTGTAGCTTGCGGCGATCTTCTATCGTACAATACGCGCATGGTTGCGAATCAGGGGAAGTTGCTCGCATGGGTGGAGCGGGAGGTGCGGGGGTGCCGGCCGATTGCGCTGCGGTATTTCAGATCCTCGTCGCTGCAGATCGAGCGCAAGCCGGATCGATCCCCGGTGACGGCGGCGGATCGCGCGATCGAGGAGCGGCTCCGGCGCGCGATCGCGCGATGCTGCCCCGGGGAGCCGATCGTCGGCGAGGAGTTTGGCCGCTCCGGCAGCCTGCAGGCGACGACCTACTGGACGGTCGATCCAATTGACGGCACGCGGGCCTTCTCGCGCGGGCTGCCCTCATGGGGCATCTTGGTGGCTCGCGTTGAGCGGGGGATCGCGACGCTTGGGGTGTGCGATTTTCCGGCGATCGGCGTCACGATCGGTACTGCTCCTGGGGTGAAGGCGTACGAGCGCGCGGCGGGGGGGTGCTGTCCCCTCCCGGCTCCGCGGCCGGTCCGTTCCTTGGACGAGGCGGTCATCTTCCACGGTGGCGCCGGCTGGTGGCAGCGCACACGGTATGCCGACGGCTTTTCGAGGCTCGTGCGCGCATGCTATCTGGAGCGTGCGTACGGCGATTGTTACGGCTACCTCTGGGCGCTGCGCGGTCGCGCCGATGCGGTCATCGATTGCAATGTCAAGATCTGGGATCTGGCTCCGCTGGCGGCGCTCGCCCGCGCGACCGGGCGTGTCCTGGTTCACTGCTCCGGCGAGCCCAGCTTCTCCGGGCCTGACTCCATCTTTGCTTCTCCGCCAGTTGCTCGCCTCATCGTCAAGACCTTCCAGCGTGGGGATTGATCCATTGATCCATAGATGAATCAATCGACCTTCGCGTTCCCGCAGGACTTCCTCTGGGGCAGCGCGACCTCCGCGCATCAGGTGGAAGGCAACAATGTTCACAGCGACTGGTGGGCATGGGAGCAGGCAGGCCGTGTCAAGGAACGCTCAGGCCTCGCCTGCGATCACTACCGGCGGTTTGCGCAGGACTTCGACCTTGCCGTTGAGCTGGGGCACAGCGCCCATCGCTTTTCGGTGGAGTGGGCCCGCATCGAGCCTGAGGAAGGCCGCTGGGATGACGAGGCACTCGCCCATTACGTGGACGTCGTGCGCGCGCTGCGGCAGCGGCATCTCGAGCCGATTGCCACGCTGCACCACTTCACCACCCCGCAGTGGCTCCTCGAGCAGGGCGGATGGGTGAACCCCAAATCGGTCGAGCGGTTCGCGCGCTATGTCGGCAAGGTCGCGGCAGCGCTCGGCGATTCGATCCGCTATTGGATCACCATCAATGAGCCGATGGTCTACGTGCGGATGCACTACATCCAGGGGCTGGGCCCCCCCGGCGCGCGAGACCTGACTCAGTCCATCCAGGTCATCGAGCATCTGATCCGCGCCCACGCCGCCGCCTACCCGGTGCTGCATAGCGCCCCCCATGCCCAGGTGAGCATCGCGCACCACATGCCGGCCTTCCGGCCGTGCCGCCGCTGGTGGCCGTGGGACCGCTGGGTGACGTCGCTCACCGACCAGGCGTTCAACTGGGCGATCCTTGAGGCGCTGCTCGAGGGCCGATGGTCGGTGCCCGGGCTGGTGAGCCGGCGGCTCCCCGAGGCGAGGGCCACGCTGGATTTTTTCGGCGTAAATTTTTATGGACGGCAATTCATCCGCTGGGTGCCGAAGCCAGGGCCGTGGCCGGCTGAGAGCTGCGATCTCGGCCACCACCCGCGTGAGGTCACGGAACGGACCTCGCTCGGCTGGGACGTCCATCCGGAGTCGTTCTTCCATGTCCTCTCCCGCGTCGGGCGGATGGGGAAGCCGATCCTCGTGACGGAAAACGGCGCCTACATGACGGATGACGCGCGGCGCTGGAGCTACCTCCGCCGGCACCTTGAGGCGATGGCGCGCGCCACGCAGGCGGGTGCCTGCGTCATCGGCTATTGCTACTGGTCGCTGCTCGATAACTTCGAGTGGGCGGATGGCTACACGCCACGCTTCGGGCTCATCGAGGTCGATTACGCGACCCAGCGGCGCGCGATCCGCGAGAGTGCTCGCCGCTACGCCGACATCTGCCGCACCAACCGCATCACCCTCGCTGCGTAAATATGCCTCGTTCGTATAACGTGTAACGTGGAACGTTTAACGTGTGCCCTGAAGGCGCCGATTGGCGTTCCATGACGCGTGACGCGTCCCACGTTACACGTTGCACGTTACACGTTACACGATCGCCATGACGCGGGCGCTGGTGCTGGGGTCGACCGGCCACATCGGGGCGCACATCATCCGCGCGCTGCTCGCCGACGGCCATCAGGTCCGCGCCGCGTATCGCCGCGACCGTTTCCTCAGCGTGCTTGACGGGCTGCCGGTTGAGCGCGTGCGCGTCGATCTCGACACGCTCGACGGGCTGCGCGAGGCGCTGGACGGCTGCGAGTGGGTCTTCCACGCCGCGGGCTACTACCCCGGTTTTACCGAGCGGTACCAGCGCTCGCTGGCGCAGGCGATCGAGTCGACGCGCCGCGTCATCGAGCGGCTTCGCGCAGCACGGCCCGCGCGCGTCGTCTTCACGAGCAGTGCTGCGACCATCCGGCGGGTTCCCGGCCGCCTGGCCGATGAGCGGGACGCCGAGCCGTGGCCGCTGGCGTCCTGGCGCCCGCTCTACGCGACGGTCAAGATCGCGATGGAGCGCGAACTCCTGCGCGCGCGCGACGCGGGCCTGCCGGTCGTGGTGGTCAACCCGAGCCTGTGCATCGGCGAGTACGACGCGCGCCCCTTTTCGGGACGAGCCCTCCTGCTCTACGCGAAGCATCGCCTGCCGGTCTACGTCGAGCACACGTTCAATGTCATCTACACGGGCGACGTCGGCGTCGGGCACGTCCGCGCCGCCGCGCGGGGCCGCCTCGGCGAGCGCTACCTGCTCACGTGCCGCAACATCAGTCTGAAGGAGTTCGCCACACTCGCCGCGGCCGCCGCCGGGGGGCCGCCGCCTCGCCTCCGCCTGCCGTACCGGGCGGTGTGGGCGGCGGCACTGGCCTCGGAGGGTGTGGCGTGGCTCACGCGGTGCGAGCCTGTGTTGCCGCGCGCCGTGGCGCACGCGGCGCGCGTGGAGCAGCGGCTCGACGGCTCGAAGGCGGTGCGCGAGCTCGGGCTGCCGCAGACCCCCATCGAGGAGGCGATCGCGCGAGCCGTCGCGTGGTTCAGGACGCAAGGCTCTCTTTGTGTCGCGCGTTTTTTAAAATGTCACGATCGCGTCAAATAGAACTGTCATGGTCCGGTGCATCGTGGTAGAACCTCCCTCCACGCAGAAGCGAGGAGGGAGCCATGAGCGAGGTGCTGACCATGACCACGCGGGAACTGGACAAGCTGCGAGTGGTACGGAACACGTTGGAGCGCAAGCTGACCTGGCGCGAGGCCGCGGCCCAGTTGCGCCTGAGCATCCGGCAGGTGGGACGGTTGTGCGCGCGGGTTCGTCTCAAGGGCAACAGGGGGATCATCCATCGGCTGCGTGGCCGACCCTCGAATCATCGCTTGCCCACGGGGCTGCTGGAGAAAGCGGTGGAACTGGTGAAGACCCGTTACCCGGATTTTGGGCCGACGTTCGCCAACGAGAAGTTGCGCGAACGGCATCAGCTCGCCCTCTCAACGGGGACGCTGCGTCAGGGCATGATCGCCACGGGCCTCTGGCGGCCGCGGCACCGCAAGATGCCGCATCGCGCCTGGAGGCCCCGCCGGGCCTGTGTCGGGGAACTGGTGCAACTCGATGGCTCCGACCACGCCTGGTTCGAGGAGCGCGCTCCGCGCTGCGTGTTGCTCCTCTACATCGACGATGCGACGAGCCGGCTGCTCGACGGGGCGTTCGTGGCCGTCGAGGATACGGTCACCCTCTTGCGCACCACCCAGACCTACCTCACGCGGTGTGGGCGTCCCGTCGCCTTCTACGTGGACAAGGACTCGATCTACCGGGTCAACCGGCAGGCCACCATCGAGGAGCAGTTGCAGGACACCGTGCCCTTGACCCAGTTCACGCGGGCGATGCGCGAGCTCGGCATCGAGGTGATCCCCGCGCACAGCCCGCAGGCCAAGGGGCGGGTGGAACGCTCGTTCGACACCCATCAGGATCGGCTCGTCAAGGAGCTGCGCTTGGCCAAGATCAGCGACCGGGAGACGGCCACCCGGTTCCTGCGCCAACGCTACCTCCCGCGGCACAATGTCCGTTTTGCGGTGGAGCCGGCGAATCCGACCGACGCCCACCGGCCGCTGCTGCAGCACCACGATCTCGACGCGATTTGCTCGATTCAGACGACGCGCACCATCGAGCGGGACTTCACGCTGCGCCTGCAGAACCGGTTCTTCCAGCTCGGGCCGGCGCAGCCCGTGCGGGTGCGACCCGGCGACACGGTGCTGATCGAACAGCGCCTGGATGGGACGGTCCATCTGCGCAGCAAGGGGCGCTACCTGGCCTTCCAACCGATCGCCAAGCCCGCGCCGCGACCCTTGCCCGTCGCGGCGCGGGTCGTCCAGACCACGCCTCTGCGGCGCCCCTATCGCCCACCGCGGACGCATCCCTGGAAGGATCCCTCGTACTTCGCGATGCGCCGACGCCAGGCCGCCTGCCAGGCTCGGAACGGAGAGAGCCCGATGCCTCCCCCCAGGGTGATCGTCGATTCTGCGGCCTACCAGAGGCCAACAACGCGCGAGCCCTCGGCCTCCAACGGCCCTCGGCCTCCAACGGGCGTTATGCACAACTGCACACGTTTTGCACCCTTCCCCCAGACCCCCATCCAAAGACGACTACGACTACCCATGACATTTCTATTTCACAGAAACCATGACATTTCTATTTGCTTGCAACAGTAGCGAAGGGCAAGTTGACAAAGTATCGCAAATTACGATATACTATCTATGCACGTCTTGACGAAGAAGCCGCTCGTGGTCTTTTGGAACAGATACCCCGATAGCGAGGGGAGCCTGACCGCATGGCATCGAGAAATGCGGTCAGGCAAATACACGACATTTCACGAGCTAAGAGCCGTTTTCCCGAAGGCCGATAAAGTTGGCAACAAGATCGTCTTCAACGTCGGGGGCAATAAATACCGGCTCATCGCCGCGATCCACTTCAATCGGGGAAAGGTATTTGTTCGACACGTGCTCACGCATAAGGAATATGACGAAGGAAAATGGAAAGATGGTTAGCGTCCTTGAGAAGCCTGAAGTCAAGGAGGTATGGCCGGTCGTGGGCCACGGACTCGTCATTCGGACGGAAAAAGACTATGATCGCGCGGTTGCGCTGTTGCATCGGCTCGTCGATGAGGTAGGGGAGAATACAAAGCACCCCCTCTACGACTTTGTCGATGTACTCAGCACCCTGGTCGAAAGTTACGAAGATGAGCATATTCACATTCCCGAGGCATCGCCGCGGGACATGCTCAAATTTTTTATGGATCAGCATGACCTCAAGCAGTCTGACCTTCCTGAGATTGGCACGCAGAGCGTGGTGTCGGAAATTTTGAGCGGTAAGCGCGAACTGAACACCCGCCAGATCAAGGCGCTCAGCAAACGGTTCGGTGTTTCGCCCGCCGTGCTCTTTTAGCTGCAGGATTCCCACTACGGAGGGACCCCCCGTAAAAGAGCTATAATAAAGGGTGTAAAAAGAGCCTTATAGTGCGAAAGGATCGCCATGCGATTCGTGAACACCGTGGAGTTGAAAAACCACCTGAACGCCGTGCTTTCGGATGTCTGCCACGGCGAAGCGGTCGTGGTGACACTGCGCGGCAAGCCGGCCGCTACGTTGCTGTCCACATCGGAAGACGAGTTGGAGCAGGTGCTGTTTGAGCGCAGCGCCGCGGTCCGCAGAGCAATCCGGCAAGGCCTGAGGGACTTGAGCGCCGGACGATTGACCACCCTGAAGGCTTACGCGACCCGACGCTTTGGAAGCGCAGACACCCCCGCCAGAAAGAGCCGTTGATCGGCTTCGCAAGGCCCTCGCCGATCTGCCGGGCAACGTCCGCATTGCTCGAGCGTTCGAATCCTCTTTCGATGGCAGCAGGGCGCGCTTGATGTCATCATAATGTTTCCCCGATCAGCCCAGCAACGAGTCTTCCGGAGCATGAAGTAGTGCACCGCGTGTTGATTCCTCCCGGCGCCGCCTCCGGTGATCACATCACCATCACCGGCCCCGAGACGCTGCACCACCTGCTCCACGTCCTGCGCGTGAACGTCGGGGACCAACTCGAGTGCTTCGACGGGGAGGGAGCTGTCCACGCGGGCCCGGTCATGAGCTGCGGTGCCGGGCAGATCGTGGTGCGGCGCGAGTGCTCCACCCAAGAATCCCCGCCGAAGGTCCTCGTCACGCTGGCTCAGACGCTGATCAAGCCGGAGCGGTTTGAGTGGGCGCTGGAGAAGGCGGCCGAGCTCGGGGTCGCGCGCATCATCCCGATGCTGACACAGCGGACGACGGTCCGCGTTGCCGCCCGCGAGGGGCGGCTCGCGCGATGGCAGCGGATCATCGAATCGGCCGCCACGCAGTGCGGGCGCGCAACCATACCGCTGCTGGATCCGCCACAGACCTTCGAGCAAGTCCTGAAGTCCTTGGGCAGCCACCTGATGGTGCTCCCCACGCGTGCTGAAGGCGGCATGTCACTGGCTGAACACCTGAAGACCCTGACTCATCCGCGTACATCCGCCCAGGGAACTGCGGGAATCCGCGTTGCCGTGCTGATCGGTCCGGAAGGCGACTTTACGCCGGAAGAAGTCGCGCAGGCGCGGAAGGCCGGCGCCACGGCGGTCTCGCTCGGCTCCTTGACGTTGCGATCAGAAACCGCAGCCCTTGCGGCGCTGGCCATTCTTCAGCATGAGCTGAGGCGATGACGTTCGCGCTGGGCTGCGTCCTCGCGGCCATTGGCTGGTCGCTCCTCTCGGTGACTGCCGCATTCCTCTATCTCTCGCCGCTGTGGGTGCACCCATGGGGCCACGCGATTTTTTTCAGGCTGACCGAACAGTGGCTGATGGAAGGCGTCGAGCTCTTCGTCGGTCTGGGAGCCATCAGCGCAGCCGTGGTGGTGTGGCGGAAACAGCCATCGGTGCGCGTGCCATGGCTGCTCCCGTGGACGGTGTGGCTGGCGTGGTTGGTCGCCAGCATCGTGTGGTCGGTGGATCGAGGCACATCAGCGCGGATGGCGATGTTGTGGGGATCCTACGGGGTGCTGTCCCTCGTGATGGCGTTGCGCATCACCCATCGCGGAGAGGCCATCATCTGGATGAGATTTCTCGGATGGATCACGGTGGTGATCGGGCTCCATGCGGTCATGCAATGGGTCAGCGCGCCTGATGTCCAGGTGGCCTATCTTGATGAGTTGAGACGCTCAGGCCACTTGTCGGCCCCCTCAGCGGACACGGGGTGGTGGGTCGGGGTGGTGCGAGACATGCTGGTCAGGAAACGCGTCGCGTCGCTGTTTGGCTGGCCGAACGCGTATGCCGGGTTTCTGCTCCTGACAACGCCCATCGTGTTGGCGTTGGGACGGCGGCCGTCCATCAACGCGTGGGCTGCGCGGGGTTGGATGATGGCCGGCGGGGCGCTGTGCCTGCTGCTGGTGGCCACCAGGTCGGGCAGCGGGATCATCGCCGCCGCGGTGACGGGGGTGATGGCGTGGTGGTTGCTGCGGCATCCCCGCCTGCACGGGGCGTTCGCGATCGTGATCGGGGCGCTGGTGGCTGTTGCGGCAGGGGTGATGTGCTTTCGGCTGTCTGGCTCATTCCAGGAGATGTTTCTCGGCTCGATGCGCAGCCGGCTCGTCTATCTTCATGGCGCGTGGCATCTGCTGAAGGATCACCCGCTGGCAGGAACGGGAATCGGCACCTTTCATCTGGCGTATCGCTCGCTGATCCGGCACGGGGTCGTTGGAGCGCAGCACATGTCAGGCCATGCGCACAATACGCTGGTGGAATTCGGCGTGGAGCTTGGTGCCGTCGGGCTCATCGGTGTTCTTGTGTTCCTGCGATCCGCGTGGCAGGTGGTGAAGCGGGCGTGCGCCGCAGGACCTCTTGAGCAGGGGCTGGCGCTCGGTGTGCTGGGCTTTTTCATCCATAGCCTGTTGGAGTGGACGTGGTTCGAGCCCTTGGTGGCGCCGCTCTGGTGGTTGGCGCTGGGTCTGCTGACCGGCCTGACGGCGTTGCGGTCTCCGAAACCGTCGATGGGCATCGCGGTGCCACCGCGGGCAGTCGCGGCAGCGCTGTTGGCGGCTGGCGCATGTGGTGTGGCGATGGCGGTGAAATTTGCAGTCGCGGATAGCTGGTGGGCCCGTGCGGAGATTCGAGCCCAGCACGGCCAGCGTCAGGAAGCGGCCGCGGCCGTCGCCGAAGCGCGTCGCTGGGATCCATGGTATAATTACTTGTCATGGCCAAACTGAAAGAAATTTTCATCAGCGCGGATGCGCAGGAAGTCCGTATTGCGATCACCGAGAACAAGCGTCTGGAAGAATTCTACGCGGAGCGTCGCGGGGACCCTCAAGTGGTCGGCAGTGTCTACAAAGGCAAAGTCACCTCGGTGTTGCCGGGGATCGGCGCGGCGTTCGTCGATATCGGGCTGGCGAAGAACGGCTTCCTCTACGTCGCAGACATTGTCAGCCCG
>JACPSR010000015.1 GCA_016193175.1 Candidatus Omnitrophota bacterium | reverse complement strand
CCTTTGACGACAGCGCCGTAGAAGTCAAGGGCTCCGAAGCTCAGCCGGGTATCCCACCCCAAGCGCCAGAACTGATTGTGGCGCGGGGCCATCGTGGATGTCCCGAAGTAGCCAAACTGACCCACTGTGATCGCGTTGTCCACCCAGTTGTCGGCCTGTTTCAGCTCGCCGGCTTCTTGCCCAGCCCAGTCCTTGCCATCGAAGCTTAAGCCTCCGTGCTTGTACGCGAGGCGATAGTAGTAGTCCTTCGAGTTATTCTCATCGAAGACCCCGCTGGGCGTGCCGCTGGTTGTGCCGTTCACGACCCCGGCGTTATATTTCAATCGGTTGAGCACCACACCGTTGGCTTCAAGACCCGAAGACAAATCGCCAAGATCCCACCCATCCGCAACGACATAGGTGTAGGGCAGCGGTTTGTTGACTGTCCGCCGGACGTTCAGCGGCTGCGCCAGCACCCCGATATCGATGAGCCCGATCCTCAGGTTCAGCGCGTCTTCGGGCAACCACCCAACCCGGCCCCAGCTCTCCTGACTGAAGAGGTCATTCGCCTGGAAGAAGACGCGCTTCACGCCGGAGCTGAAGGTGCTGCTGGAAGAGGCCGCTTCGAGGTCCACCTCGCCCCAGAACGAGAAGGGCTCGTCGAAGTTGCCTGCCGTGAAGATCTTGAACTCGTGCGGGAACTTGAAGTTGGTCGTGGGGGTCGTATTCTCATCCATGAAGATCCGTTGATGGGCGTAGAAGGCGACCGGCACATTGGCGGGAAGTGTCCCCGGCCAGACCGCTTCAGGGAAGACGCGTTTCCAGGCTTCGGCGCCTAACGCGACAGGCTCTTCCTTGACCAACCGCGCCTCCTGCCTGCCGGGGATCGCATAGCCGTTTTGTCGGAAGGCCTCGCCAAAGGAGTTGAGCTTCATGAAGCCGATGTGGCACGTCGTGCAGCTCGTGCGGTACTTGCGCGCAAACACCGGCAGCGCGCTCGCATCAGTGGCAAACGCCAGGCTCACGACAGCACTGACTCCTGTGGTCAGCATCACCTGCACGCGCTTCATGGAGTCCCCCTTTCGTTCGTGGTGTTGGGCTATGGAAATGGAATAACCACTAATAGCCTAAGGGGTGTCCGTGAAGAAGTCCTGAAGGATCGCTTAAGTTTTCTTAAGCGACAGGGAGGCGAACGGAGAACGTGCTCCCCTCGCCTGGGGCGCTCTCGACGTGGATGGTGCCGCCGTGGGCCTCGGCAATCCACTTGCAGATCGCAAGGCCGAGTCCATACCCGCCTTCGGCGCGGCTGCGGGATTGGTCAACCCGGTAGAAGCGATCAAAGATCCGTGGGAGATCGTGCGCCTCAATGCCTATGCCTGTGTCAGTCACCTGGATCTCGGCGTAGCCGTTCTCAGACTGGGAGCGCAAGACGATCCGACCGCCTTCCGGCGTATACTTCACCGCATTGTCGCTGAGGTTGAGCAAGAGCCGTCTCAGCCTCATCTCATCACCATGCAGGATCGTGTCGGCCCCATTGATGAGCTCCACGTGAATGTGTTTCGGCTCGGCGAGGATCTGGGCCTGTTCTGCCATGTCTGCCATCAGGCGGTCAAGGCGGATGGGTTTGAGATCCAACGCCACCTTCTCTGCATCCGTGTTGGAGAGAAAGAGCAGCGTCTCCACCAACCGCGACATGCGGCTGATCTCGCTGGAGCACGCCGCCAGGATGTCGCAGCGATCTGAGCGAGGACAGGTCTTGAGTCCGAGCTCAATCTCCCCTTTGAGGATCGTGAGGGGGGTGCGCAGCTCATGCGAGGCATCAGAGATAAACTGCTGCATCCGCTCAAAGGAGCGCTGGAGTCGTTCGATCATCTCATTGAAGGTCTCCGCGAGTACTTGCACCTCATCGCCCGTCTTGGGGACGCGCAGGCGCTGACTGAAATCTCTGGCTTGGATCACCTGGGCGGTCTGAATGGCCTCCTGCAGCGGACTCAGGGCTCGGTTGAGCAGCAGCCAAGCACCCGCGCTTGAGAGGAGCAAGATGGCTGGAACGATCAGGAGCAAGATGACCAACAACTTGGCCAAAGCCTGATGAACCCCACGCAGCGGAATCGCCACATGTCCGACGTACAGGGACTTCCCGTTTTCTTGCACCTCCCGCCTGACCATGCGCCAAAGCCCATGACCGGGCAGGCGTAACGTCGTGGGGTGCGCGGTCACCGTCTCTGAGGCAGCGTGAAGCCTCCCGGCTAGTTCAGGGGATAGACCCGCAGCCTCGTAGATCGGCTCGCCGTTGTGATCGAACACACGGACATAGAGGTCCGGGCCCAGCGCGGTCAGCTCCGCCATCTCCCCGATGACCTCGGCAAGGTCGAGCTGCCGGTGTTGGGGCAACAGCTCCACAAGACACGTCGAATAGGTCAACAGCCGCTGGTCGAGCTCATGGTGGAGCCGCGCCGAAACCGTCTGATAGAGGACGCTCGCCAAGAGGACATGGGCGCAGCCCAGGCTGAAGATGTACCACGCGATCAGCCGGACGCGGATATTCTTCGGTGTGATTCGCATGGGGAGGCTGCGGGCACTTCCTTCAGGAGATAGCCGACCCCCCGCACCGTTTCAATCAGGGGAGGGTGCAATCCTTGATCGATCTTGGCGCGGAGGTGGCTTAGGTGCACCTCGACGAGGTTCGTGCCGCTGTCAAAGTCGTAATTCCACACGTGCTGCTCGATCATGGTCTTCGTGAGCACCTGCCCGGCGTTTCGCATGAGGTACTCCAGCAGGGCGAATTCCTTGGGCGTGAGCTCGATGGGCCTGCCAGCCCGCGTCACGCGATGCGCCGTGGTATCGAGGACCAGATCGCCAATGTGGAGGGTGGCTGTCTGCGGGCTGCCCCGACGCAACAGCGCCCTGACCCGCGCGATGAGCTCTGCGATCGAAAACGGCTTGACGAGGTAGTCGTCGCAGCCGCTGTTTAAGCCTGTGACGCGGTCACGGACGGTCCCCTTCGCTGTCACCGCCAACACGGGAGCGGCTCCCCCGCCTTCGCGCAACGATTTCAGGAGCGACAGGCCGTCGCGCTTAGGCAACATGAGATCTAAGATGATGACGTCGTAGATGGTGGTTTGGGCGAAGTGCAACCCCTCCTCGCCGTCGTACGCGCAGTCCACAGCGTAGCCCGCCTCCGAGAGGCTGCGCCGCATGAACCCGGCGACCCGCTTCTCGTCCTCGATCACCAGCACCCGCATCAACGCCCCGTAGACCGCTTCGACGGCTGGACCAACCCGTGGGGGATCCGGGACGTCGAGAGCGCGCCATGCAGATGGCGTCTCACGAAGATCTCCTGGCCGGCCTGGGGATCGAGGGCCAGCTCGGTCTCCCCGAGCTGGACGACGAGGGCCGGCTGCGTCTGCCGCAAGCGAATGGCGCGGCCCGGCGCAACGCCGAACGCGCTCAACCGCTGGAGATACGCGTGGCGCCTCGTGTGGACAAACGCGACGACGGCTTCCTCGCCGATCGCCAGCCGGGTCAGCGGAACCAGCAGCGGTCCGACGGTCGCCACCGCCTCCTCGCAACACGGCCCCTTGGGGATCGAGCGGCCGTGGGGACAGCTCGGCGGGTGGCCCAGGAACGCGCACACGGCGCCGGTCACCTCCGCATTGAGGATG
>JACPSR010000017.1 GCA_016193175.1 Candidatus Omnitrophota bacterium | reverse complement strand
CTCCCACGTCATCCGCGGCGATGATCACATCGCGAACACCCCCAAGCAGCTCGTGCTCTACCAGGCGCTTGGCTTTCCGCTGCCGGTCTTCGCGCACATCCCGCTCATCGTCGGGGCGGACCGCGCGCGGCTCTCCAAGCGATTTGGCGCCACCTCGGTGGAGGAGTACCGGCAGGTCGGGTATCTCCCGGAGGCGTTCGCGAACTACCTCGCCCTGCTGGGGTGGGCTCCCGGCGGCAACCGCGAGCTCATCTCGCCGCCGGAGCTCATCGAGCTCTTTGACCTCGCCAAGGTCCGCAAGACCGCCGCTCAGTTCGATCAGCGCAAGCTCGACTGGCTCAACAGCCAGTACATCAAACGCACCCCGGTGCCGAAGCTGGCGGATCTGCTCGCCGGGCGGCTCATCGCCAAAGGGCTCCTGCCGGCCGCCTATGACAAGGCCTGGCTTGAGCGGATCGCGGCACTCCTGCAAGATCGCCTCAGGGTCTTGGAGGACATCGAAGAGGAGCACGCGTTCTTCTTCCAGGATCTGCCCCCGTACCAAGAAGACGCGATCAGCCAGTTCCTGCGCGGCGACGGCATCGCCAAGCGGCTGCTCCAGTTGCGCGATCGCCTGAGCTGGCTGACGACGTTCGACACGCAGGCGGTAGAAGAGACGGCACGGGCCCTTGCGGCTGAGCAGCAGCTTAGGCCCAAAGACCTCATCCATCCCGTTCGCGTCGCGGTGACCGGCCGCTCGGTCAGCCCGCCGCTCTTTGAGACCATGTCCATCCTCGGCAAGGACAGGGTGTTGCGCCGCCTGTCACACGCCGCCACTGTGTTGGCGAAAGGTTGACCATGCAGGAGCGCCGCCGGCACATTCGGGTGCAGACGCCGATCATCGTTGAGTTTCCCAATCCCTCGACGATGAAAACCGAGCGCAGCTTTACCCAGAACGTCAGCGAGTCGGGCATGAGCTTCCCCGCCGCCGTCAAGCTCCAGGTCGGCCAGGAGCTGCCCCTCAGCCTCCAGCTGCCGTTTCACGATTCGACGATGCACGCCACCGGCGAGATCGTCTGGATCCGGGAAATCTCCCGCCTCGGGGCCCCGCAGTATGACGTCGGGGTGCGGTTCCGCTGGATCGAAGATCCGGACCGCCAACGTCTCACCCGTCACCTCACCGACGTCTTCCGGCATCGGATATGATAGGGTCCAAAACCCACGGTCGTTCAATGCGTAAAGCGTAATGCGTAATGGAAAGGCGACGTGGCGGTTTTTTTCCTTTACGCATTACGCATTCCACATTACGCAGACATCAGGTTTGATCGTACTCGCTGCCCTGTCGTCTAATGGTAGGACACGTGACTCTGGATCACGTTATCCTGGTTCGAGTCCAGGCGGGGCAGCCAATCGTTCCGTGGGAATTCCGGTGACATGCATGTGTCGTGAGGTGGGTGAACGAGCAAAAAGGAGGAAGTCATGAGCCATGGGGCTGGGATCCTCTTGCTGTCAGCGATCGGCGGCTACTGGGTGCTGGAGCGCGCCGCGGCGCACAAGGGCTATCTGAAGCGGGTCGGGCAGTGGCTTGGGGCGGCGATCATCGTCATCAGCCTCATCGGGGTTGCCTGCCGCGTCTGGTGCGCGGCGAGTTGTCCAACAGGTGTCGCGGGGAAACGCGGGTACTGTCCATTTCCCCGGCAATCCTCAACCGCTCCGTCAGTGACACCGTAAGCCGATGACCGACGGCGTTCCACGGCCCGCATGAAGCCTCGTGCGTGGATCTGGGTCGGCCTGCTCATCCTTGCCGATCATGCCGCAGCCTCAGCGTGGACGATCGACACCGCGTTCCTGACGCCGCCGTGGCCGAAGCAGGTGGTTCGGGAGCTCGAGGTCGGCCGCTACCCGGTGCGCTGGCGGCAACAGGTCAGTCGCAGGGACGGGTTGTTCACCGCCGTCCGTTTTGAAGCGCCTCTTGAGCGGCAAACCGTCTGGGACCGCGCCAACGACTACAGCGACGTCGGCCGGATGACGCCGGGGGTGACTGCGGTGCGGTTCCTCGAGCAATCACCGACTCGCCAGGTGATTCAGCTCGACGTCAAGGTCCTCTGGAAGACCCTGCAGCTCACGTTCGAGGTCGAGCAGGAGCCTCCGCGTGAGATCCGGTTCCGGTGGGCCGACCAGGCGTTTGGGGAGATTCGGGGGCTGTGTGTGTTCGATGACTCACCCCTTTCCCCCACCGGCGGTGGCCCCTCGGGGAAGACGGCGATCGAGCTGGCGACGTGGTTCAAGCCATCCCGTCCGGTTCCTCTGGGGTTGCTGCTGGTGGTGGAGCGCATTGCCTTACTGCAAGCCACCAAGGAGTTCCTGGAGTCGTGCGAACCAGCATCCGCTGCCCACCAACGGGTTTTCGAGCGTGCAAGTATGATTGCTCGTCGGCGTTGACACCCTCGCAGGGCTCTGCTAGAATCGGTACGTGCCGACTCTGGACTTCACGAAACTCAAGACCTACCCCGCCGGCTCTCGCAAAAGCAAGGTCAACTTCCAAGCCTTTGCAAGACTGTGCCGAAAAGGCACGTCCTTCCGCCAATTTTACGAATCACTTCCCGACATCCTCGCCGCCAAAGAGTTCGATACGGTGGTGGACGCAACGGTGGCCGCGCACGCCCGGCGCAAGACCGTGCTGTGGATGTTCGGCGCGCACGTCATCAAGGTGGGCCTCTCCCCCCTCCTCATTGAGCTCATCAAACGGAAGGTCATTACCGCCGTCGCGATGAACGGCGCCGGCGTCATCCATGACTTCGAGCTGGCGTTCATGGGCTCGACCTCCGAGGATGTCGCTGCGGCGCTCGCTGACGGATCCTTCGGCATGGCCGAGGAGACGCATCGCTTCATCAACCGCGCGATCAGGGAGGGGGCGAAGAAGCGGCTAGGGCTCGGGCAGGCGGTGGGCGCGATGATCGCCACGCGGCGTTTGCCGTACCGGAACCTGAGCGTGCTGGCGACCTGCCATGCGCTGGGGGTCCCGGCGACGGTCCACGTGGCGATCGGCACCGACATCATCCACCAGCAGTCGACGGCGGATGGCGCGGCCATTGGGCAATCGTCGCTGGCCGATTTCCGGCGCCTCGTCGGCGTCGTCTCCACGCTGGGCCAGGGCGGGGTCGCGGGCAACCTGGGTTCCGCGGTGATCCTGCCGGAGGTGTTCTTGAAAGCGGTCTCCGTCTCGCGCAACCTCGGGCATGGCGTGAAGGATTTCACGGCGTTTGATTTTGACATGATCCGGCACTACCGTCCGACGGAGAACGTGTTGAAGCGTCCGACCCTGATCGGGGGGCGGGCGATTCATATCACCGGGCACCACGAGCTGATGATCCCGCTCCTCGTGCGCGCGATCATCGAGCGCCTCTAACGAGTGGAACGCAACGCGATGACGAAGGACGTTTCGAGTCACTCCCTTGACGGGTTGATCCCGCGCTTCCGCAGCGCCAAGATCCTCGTCGTGGGCGATCTCATCCTCGATGAGTTCGTGTGGGGCCAGGTCAGCCGCATCAGCCCGGAGGCGCCCGTGCCGGTCGTGTGGGTGCAGTCGGAGTCGGTCATGCCCGGCGGCGCCGCGAACGTCGCCAACAACATCCGCGCGCTCGGCGGGCAGGTCGCGCTGGCCGGCATCGTGGGGGAAGACCGGTGGGGGAGCGCCCTCCTTGCCGACCTGGCGGCTCGGAAGATCGACACAAGCGGCGTGCTGAAGTCTCCACGCCCCACGACGGTGAAAACGCGGGTGATCGCGCATCACCAGCAAGTCGTTCGGGTCGATCGCGAGCAGCGAGCCCCCCTCCCGATCGCGCTCGTTGAACGGCTCATCAAGGCGATTGAGGAGCGGATCGAGCAGGTCGATGCCCTGATCATCGAGGATTACGGCAAAGGGGTGATCACGCGAGCGCTCCTTGAAGCCGTCATCCCGCTGGCCCGATCGCGCCGGAAGATCGTCACCGTGGATCCGAAAGAGGAGCATTTCGAGCTCTATCGCGGCGTGACGGCATTGACCCCCAATCGCATGGAAGTGGGAGAGGCGGTTGGCCGGGAGCTCGAGAGCGATGCGGATGTCCGGCAGGCCGGCGCCGAGATCCTCAGGCGGTTGGAGTGCGATGCTCTGCTCATCACCCTGGGCGAGGATGGGATGTGGCTCTTTGAGCAGGGCGGGGCTCATGTCCGCATCCCGACGGTGGCGCAGGAAGTCTTCGATGTCGCAGGGGCGGGCGACACGGTGATCGCGGCCTTCACGCTGGCGCTCGCGAGCGGCGCCACCATGGAGCAAGCGGCGCGCATGGCGAACTATGCCGCGGGGATCGTCGTCGGCAAAGTGGGGGTCGCGGTGGCGACGCCGGATGAGCTGCGCGCCAAACTCAGCGGAACCCGAGCGCCATCCCGCGCGGCGGGTCGGGTGAGGCGGCCGTCACTCAGCGCTCGACGCTAATGGGGGTCTTGGTCGTCATCCCCGCGCGCTACGGCTCGACGAGGTTTCCGGGCAAGCCGCTTGCAGTGCTGCATGGCAAACCGATGATCCAGCACGTCTATGAGCAGGCGACCAAAGCCTCGCGGGCGGATGCCGTCGTCGTCGCCACCGATGACGCGCGCATTGCTGATGCGGTTGAGCGGTTTGACGGGGTGGCGGTCATGACGAGCCCTGCCGCCCGCAGCGGGACGGAGCGGGTCGCCGAAGCGGCGCGCGGTCGCGACGCCCAGGTCATCATCAACGTCCAAGGGGATGAGCCGCTCATCCACGCCGAGATGGTGGATCAGCTGGCGGAGTACCTGGAGCGCCACCGCGCCACCCCCATGGCCTCGCTCATGACGAGGCTCCGGCGAGATCAGGATGCGGACAACCCCAACGTCGTCAAGGTGGTCGTGGATCGCGACGGCTTCGCCTTGTACTTTTCCCGCGCCCCCATTCCTTATATGCGCGACGCTCAGGGCTCAGGGCTCAGAGCTCAGGGGATTGCGGAATGCGGATTGCGGAATGCGGATTTTCCAATCCAAAATCCAAAATCCAAAATCCAAAATCCGACATCGCCTGCAGCCTGGTACAAGCACTTGGGGATCTACGGCTACCAGCGTCATTTCCTCCTCGAATTTCCGCACCTCGAGCCGACCCCATTGGAGCAGGCGGAGCAGCTCGAGCAGCTCCGGGCCCTTGAGCACGGCTACCGGATCAAGCTCCTGGAGACGGCGCATGACACCGTTGGCGTCGATACGCCTGAGGACCTGAAGACAGTGGACGCCATGCTTCAGAAGGCAGGAGGCAGCAAGCAGCAAGCAGCAAGCAGCAAGCAGAAGGCAGGCTGACAGGCGGATGGCTAAGTATATCTTTGTCACGGGCGGGGTCGTCTCGAGCCTCGGGAAGGGGATCGCCTCGGCCTCGATCGGGCTCCTGCTCAAGTCCCGAGGTCTCACGGTGACGTTGCAGAAGCTCGATCCTTACATCAACGTGGATCCCGGCACGATGAGTCCCTACCAGCATGGGGAGGTCTACGTGACGGAAGACGGGGCGGAGACCGACCTGGACCTCGGCCACTACGAACGGTTCACCGGCCAGACGATGACGAAGGACAACAACGTCACGGCGGGCCGCATCTACTATTCGGTCATCATGAAGGAGCGGCGGGGCGACTACCTGGGAGGCACGGTGCAGGTCGTGCCGCACATCACGGATGAGATCAAGCGCTCGATCACGACGCTCGCGTCCCAGGACCACGTGGACGTGGTCATCGTCGAGGTCGGCGGTACGGTGGGGGACATCGAGGGGCTGCCGTTCCTCGAGGCGATCCGGCAACTGCGCAACGAGGTGGGCCGCGGCAACGCGATCAACGTGCACCTGACGCTCGTGCCGTACATCCGTGCGGCCGATGAGCTCAAGACCAAGCCGACCCAGCACTCCGTCGGGAAGCTGCGGGAGATCGGGCTCCAGGCCGACATCCTCCTCTGCCGCACGGAGAAGCCGTTTTCCGATGGCGTGCGGAGCAAGATCGCGCAGTTCTGCAACGTCGCCCCCGAGGCGGTGATCCAGGCGCTCGACGTCAAAGACGTCTACGAAGTGCCGCTCATGTTCAACCAGCAACACCTCGACGACACGATCCTCCGACTGCTGGAACTCTCACAGCCCCGGCATGACCTCTCCGGCTGGCGGACCCAGGTCGTCGAGCGCGCCCTGCACCCGAAGCAAGAGGTAACGATCGCGGTGGTGGGGAAGTACATCCAGCTCCAAGACGCCTACAAGTCGATCTACGAAGCGTTGCGCCACGGGGGGCTCGCCCATGATGCCAGCGTTCAGGTTCAGCGCGTGGACGCGGAAGAGATCGAGAAGGAAGGCGCCGCCAAGGCGCTGGCCGGGGTCCACGGCCTCCTGATCCCTGGTGGGTTCGGCCACCGAGGCATCGAGGGCAAGCTGGCCGCGATCCGGTTCGCGCGGGAACGCCGGATTCCCTTCCTGGGGATCTGCCTCGGGATGCAGTGCGCGGTCATTGAGTTTGCGCGCACGGTCTGCGGGCTCAAAGGCGCCAACTCCACCGAATTCGATCCGAAGACCCCGCACCCGGTGATCAGCCTCCTCGAGGAGCAGCAGGGCGTGACGGTCAAAGGCGGGACCATGCGGCTGGGGGCGTCCGTGTGCCGCGTCCGCGCGGATACCCGCACGTTCAGCGCGTATCAGCGCCAGGAGATTTCCGAGCGTCACCGGCACCGCTACGAAGTCAACAATCGCTACCGCGAGCGGTTCGAGCAGGCCGGTTTGGTGATCGCGGGGACCTATGAGCGGGGCGATCTCGTGGAGATCATCGAATTGAAGGATCACCCCTGGTTCGTGGCCGGCCAATTCCATCCCGAATTCAAGTCACGCCCCCTCGATCCCCATCCCCTCTTTCACGCATTCGTGGCAGCGGCTCTCAAGCAGCGAGCAGCAAGCGGCAAGCGGCAAGCAACAAGCGGCAAGCAACAAGCGGCAAGCAGCACACAGCACACCCCGCCACAGAATGCGCCACACAACAGGGCGCACCCGCCAATCGTTGTGGCGGGCGTGGCGGATCCGCCACGCAGGGTGGCGGAAGCACACAGCACACAGAAAAAAGCGCGGAGGCAACTGACTGCCGCGAAACGGCGAGCTGCCAAGACATGACAAGACGCGCGGCTTCGCCTTCCAAGCGTTCGGGGTTCGGGGTTCAGGGTTCGGGGCTATTGCCCCCAGCCCGGAGCCCAGAGTCCAGAGCCACCGTGAAGGTGGGTCCCATCACGATCGGGCCGGGAGAGCCGCTTGTCCTCATCGCCGGGCCTGATGTGATCGAGAGCGAGCGGCACCTGCTCTCGCACGCCGAGCGCATCGCGACGATGTGCGAGCGCGCAGGGGTTTCGTACATCGTGAAGTGCAGCTACGACAAAGCCAACCGGACCTCAGGACGCTCATTCCGTGGGCTTGGGCTTTCGGAAGGGCTGAAGATCCTCTCCAAGGTCAAGCAGACCCTCGGCGTGCCGGTGCTCAGCGACGTTCACTGCCGGGAGGAAGTCGGACCAGCCGCCGAGGTGCTCGATGTCCTCCAGGTGCCGGCGTTTCTGTGCCGCCAGACCGACTTCGTGACCGCCGTGGCCAAATCCGGCAAGCCGATGAACGTCAAGAAGGGCCAGTTCCTCGCCCCCTGGGACATGCGCCACGTCATTGAGAAAGCGCGTGCCGCTGGCAACCGATCGGTCCTCGTCACCGAGCGCGGGGCGTCGTTTGGGTACAACAACCTCGTCTCGGATTTTCGGAGCCTCCAGGTGCTGGCGGGGTTCGGCTGTCCGGTCATCTACGATGGCACGCACTCGGTCCAACTCCCGGGCGGGTTGGGCCACGCCTCGGGCGGCCAGCGGGAGTTTATCCCGGCCCTCGTGCGGGCCGCGGTCGCCACCGGCTTCTGCCACGGCATTTTTCTTGAGGTGCACGAGGACCCTGATCACGCGCCAGTCGATGGGCCGAATATGCTGCGCCTGGCTGATCTCCCCCAACTCTTAGAAGAGGTGCAAGCCATTCGTTCATCTCTGAATAGTTCAGACGTTAGAAGGCAGAAAGCAGAAGGCAGTAGGCAGAAAACGCAACGAGTCGTCCAGGCCCCATAATTCATCAGAGACGCTCCACTCCGATGCTGAGCACAACAAAAAATAAGAGAAATTCAAAAAGGCACATACCCCGGCAGGGACACAGGAAATCTCGGTATCCGATGTCTACACACACCTCGCATTCTTTATCAGGGGAAGACCAGGGTACGTATGCGGCGATAGCGACGAAACTACCTCGTGTAGCTCTTCGAAGGCGGTACGGGCTCCTGACAGTCCAAGACGCCCGCGCAGTGACGTTAGAATGGCTCTCCAATTTAGGCTTCCAGGCGCTTGTGGATTTTGGGCTTCCGGAAGTTGACGACCGCTATCATGTCTGGCGCGTACCATTGTTAAAGCGAGGTTCCAGGGAAAGGGTGGGAGAGGCCGTCATCGATGCCAAGACATCCCTGCTCCTTACATCACGAACGACCACCAAAGAGGTTCTAGAGGCGCGATTGTTAGGACACCAAGGGAATGAGCATAACCACCACCGTGAAAACGTATTGATTTCTTCCATACGAAACACGGTGGTCTTCGGAGACTGTGAACTCGCCCTGAAAGACCTGCCAGCTGAATCTATCGGCCTCATCTTCACGTCGCCCCCCTACTACAACGCGAGACCTGAGTATGAAGACTATCTTTCGTACGAGGACTATCTGCTCAAGATGCGCAAGGTGATCCACCACTGCCATCGGGTGCTGGGTCAGGGCAGGTTTTTTGCGCTGAATGTTTCTCCTGTCTTGATTCGACGAACATCGAGGGGAGAATCGTCAAAGAGAATCGCCGTACCGTTCGATTTCCATCGCATTTTTATCGAGGAGGGTTACGACTTTATCGACGATATTATTTGGGAGAAGCCTGCAGGAGCAGGGTGGGCGACGGGGCGAGGACGCCGCTTTGCAGCGGATCGGACCCCTCTCCAGTACAAGCCGGTTCCGGTGACTGAATACGTCTTGGTCTATCGAAAGCATACCGATAAGCTCATTGACTGGAACATCAGGCGCCATTCCGATCAAGAAGCCGTGCGTCGCTCAAAAATACGTGATGGTTATGAGAGCACAAATATTTGGAAAATTTGTCCGGCTCATTCAAAAGCCCATCCGGCGGTCTTCCCCTTGGAGTTGGCTCAGCGAGTGGTTGCCTATTATTCATTTGAGGGAGACGCCGTCCTGGATCCGTTTGCCGGCATTGGGACAACGGGAAAGGCGGCGGTATCTTTGCGCCGTCGTTTCGTGTTGATTGAAAATGAGCGCAGGTATGTTGACGATATTCGAAGGCATATGATCGAATGGCTCGGCCAGTCAGCCAAAGACATCCTATGGGTCAACTGCAGTCCTCCCGACAGCGAAGAGGCGGTACTCTTTTGATCAAAGGGCGTTCGAAGATTCGCATGGCTTCCCTCTATAAGTCAAAAATCGGGCCCCACGTCCCACAGGCGATGACCGAATTGATCGGAAGTCGCGGCGTTGATGTTATAAGGCGAGTTGGCGTTGATGAGGTTAGGCGTGTCGTCGCTGATGTTTTGTGCGGCATCAACTTGCGTGACTCTACTGAGTTGCTTACAAGGCGGCGGGTTAGCATGCTCAATGCAGCAACCCTTGTTCTTTTTCTTCGTGGTGTGGAAGCCTCGAAAAATTTCGTCGAAGAGCTTCCACAGATTGCGATAGATGGTTTGAAGACCCGTACCTCCAAGCAAGAGCAATGGCTGTTACAGTGGTTCATCGGTTTAACAACGAAGGGCGTCCAGAACATTTTAAGGGATAGTAAAACCGCTCTTGATCAATATCGGGTGGAGTTCGTAAGGACCCAGGGAGATATCGTGAATCGTTGTACCAAAGAGTTCGGACCCATTGCAGGTACTATTCAGCTGGGTGGAGGAAAGCAAGTTCCAGTATCTTGGGATGTGCTCCTCAGCCTGTTTTGCACTATCGGCAGTCAGACCTTGGCGATCCGAGGTTCGGAGAAATCAACCTATGGGAAACTTTTTGAGCGTTTGGTCTTGGGATCTGTCCTTCAAGTTTTGGGATTTGAACATGTGTTGTATCCTCCCAAGAAAACGACAGGTGTCTTCTGGCTAAGTAGTCGCTTAGAAACACGGGAAAGTGACGCGACTCTCCTGTGCAAACCGGGCAAGGCCGTCCGATTCGACATAGGTTTCATCGGGAGAGGGAATCCAGAAATTTCAAAGGACAAAGTTTCGAGATTCGAGAGACAAGTGGAAATCGATGGCCAGAAATATTTCTGCGCTACTTTTGTGATTGTTGATCGGATTGGTGAGCGCAGTAAACTCGTAGAACAAGCTAAGGCGATCAATGGAACGATCATACAGATGAGCATGAGCTATTGGCCGAGGATGCTTGCCGAGCAACTCTTGGAGAAAACCGGCTATAGGTCTCCTCTAGTTGCTATCCCTGATAAGAGGATTGAAGATGAAATTCGAACACGTGCAGGTAAAGTCAAAATTGAAAGTTTAGTTGAAGCAACTTCTGCTCTCATAGAGCAAGAAAAAGATGAGGGATCTGGTTTGCTTGGAGAGAGTAAGGGGACGTATAGCGCGGTCACCGATTCAGGTTTAGCAGGTACGTGAATCTCTATGAGCATTCGGCGCGCCCGCGAAGTGCTGAGGATTGAGGCGGAGGCGATCCGTCAGTTGATTCCGCGCGTAGGCCGCGCCTTCGAGCAGGCGGTCGCCCTGCTCGCCGGCTGCAAAGGTCGCGTCGTCGTCACCGGCATGGGCAAGGCCGGCCTCATCGGCCAGAAGCTCTCGGCGACGCTCTCCTCGACCGGCACGCCCAGCCACTGGGTCCACCCGGCTGAAGCCGTCCACGGCGATCTGGGGCGGATCACGAAAGACGACGTGGTGATCGCCCTGTCGAATAGCGGCGAGACCGAAGAGCTCACCCGGCTCCTGCCGGTCATCAAACGCATCGGCGCCCGCCTCATCGCGCTCACCGGAAACCCGCGCTCCTCGCTGACGAAACACAGCGACGTCATCCTCGATGTGAGCGTGGCTCGCGAGGCCTG
>JACPSR010000016.1 GCA_016193175.1 Candidatus Omnitrophota bacterium | reverse complement strand
TGTCGGTCGCAAGGATCGGCAAGAGACGGCTGGCGTCTCCGATGGAGCCGACGACGATCGCATCACCCGCGGCAGGCTGAGACTGAGCGAAGAGCGGAGGAAGAGCGGCGAGGCAGGTGGTGAGGACGAGAATCGAAGAGGTTAGGAGCCGCTTCATAAACACCATGAGGGGATTACGGTGATGAACAAGCCTGATTCCGGTGATAGAGCACCGAGGGCAATCACTGTAATCAGTTTTGGGAAATCACCGTCATCACCGCCAAAAACATTTATGAAAACCAGTCCTCTATGGCGCCGAGTCCGCTGGAGGGGGAGGTGCCTGAGGCGCTTCATTGGTTGCGGGAGGCGCCTCATGTGACGCGGGAGGAGCTTCGCTCAGCGCGGGTCGGGCGACCGTTGGCGTAGAGGATTCAGCCGGTTGAGTCGAAAGCGGCGGGAGCGGCAGCTCGCTCGTTCCAGCGGGCAGTTGCTCGATCACCGATCGGCCTTGTTTCGTGGAGAGCATCGCCAGCGAGAGGCACGTCACCATGAAGAGGCCGGCGACCACGGCGGTGAGCTTCGTCATCACGGTGTTGGCTCCACCGCCGAACAGCGACTGTGCCGCCGCGCCGCCCATGGTTTCTCCCAAGCCCCCCCGTCCCCCCTGAAGCAGGATGACCACAACGAGGAAGAGCGCCACCAAGATGTGCACCATTAGCACTAAGCCATACAGCATCGCGTCACCTCGTGATGGCCTTCGATGGAGCTTCCACGGCCGCCCTCACAATGGCGGCAAACGCCTCCGCCGAGAGACTCGCTCCCCCGACGAGCGCCCCGTCGACGTCAGGCTGCTGGAGGAGGCCGGCGGCGTTGGCCGCGTTCACGCTGCCTCCGTACTGGATCCTCACGGCGTCACCCGCCTCAAGCCCCCAGCGCGTTGCCAGCCACTTCCTGATGAAGGCATGCGCTTCCTGCGCTTGCCCAGGGCTTGCGTTGCGGCCGGTCCCGATCGCCCAGACCGGCTCATAGGCCAGGATGAGACGGCGGACCTCGTCCGTCGAGAGCGTCCCCAGCGCCCCCTCAAGCTGGCGGGTCAGGACGTTGAAGGTCAGGTTGGCGTCTCGCTCGGCGAGTGTCTCGCCGATGCAGACGATCGGGACGAGGGCATACTTGAGCGCGGCGAGGAGCTTGCGCTGAACCGATTGATCGGACTCGCCGAAATGCGTCCGGCGCTCCGAGTGGCCGACGACGACGTACCGGCAGCCGACGTCCACCAGCATCGTCGGCGAGATTTCGCCGGTAAACGCCCCGTGTGGTTCCCAGAACACGTCCTGGGCACCGAGCCTGATCCGTGATCCCTTCAGGGACTGGGCAGCCGTGGCCAGCGCCGTGAACGGCGGGCACACCACCACCTCGACGGCGTCCGTGTCGCAGGAATCCTTCAGCCCTGCGATGAGGGCGCTTGCCTCCTGCAGCGTCAGGTGGCATTTCCAATTCCCCGCGATGATCGGCTTGCGCATCAGGTGAGCTAGGTGGACGTCGCAGGCGAACCAGCCAACGGGCGGTCGCGGAGGATCGCGATCCCCGGCAGCACCTTTCCCTCGAGGAACTCAAGCGACGCCCCGCCGCCGGTTGAGATGTGGCTCATCCGGTCGCTCAGCTTGAGCTGCTGGACGCACGCCGCCGTATCGCCGCCCCCGATCACCGTCGTGCCCTTGAGGTTCGCGAGCGCCTGGGCGATCCGCCGGCTCCCCTCACAGAACCGCGGCTGCTCAAACACCCCCACCGGCCCGTTCCAAACCACGGTCTTGGCATCGGAGAGCGCCTTGACGAACGCCTCGATGGTGGCAGGGCCGATGTCGGCGCCGAGCCAGCCATCCGGGATGTCGACGGTGGAGATGGTCTTGACGTGGCTGTCGGGGCTGAGCGACGTGGCGATCACGTGGTCGGATGGGATGAGCACCTTGACCTTGCGCCCCGCAGCCTTCGCCAGCAGCTCTTTGGCAAGCTCCAGCTTGTCAGCCTCAAGCTTCGAGGAGCCGATCGCGCAGCCTTGTGCCATCAGGAACGTGTAGGCCATCCCGCCGCCGATCACGAGTCGGTCCACTCGATCCAACAACCGCTTGAGGACACCGATCTTGTCCGAGACCTTCGCCCCGCCCAAGATCGCCACGTACGGGCGCGCCGGGTCGGCCAGCGCCCCGCCGAGGTATGTGATTTCCTTCTCCATCAGGAGGCCAGCCACGGCAGGAAGGTGGTGGGCGACCCCCTCGGTCGAGGCATGGGCGCGGTGGGCGCTCCCAAAAGCATCATTGACGTAGAGCTCCCCGAGGCGGGCAAGCTGCGCCGCAAATGCCGGGTCGTTCTGCTCTTCCTCTGGATGGAAGCGGAGGTTCTCCAAAAGGGCCACCTGGCCGGGCCGGAGGACTTTCACGTCGACCTCGACGTCAGAACCCACGCAGTCTCGGAGGAACGCCACGGGGCGCTGGAGCAGCTCTCCCAGCCTGAGCGCCACCGGCTTGAGGGACATCGACGGATCGCGCCGGCCATCCGGCCGTCCCAAGTGGCTCATCAGCACGAGAGACGCCCCCTGCTCGATGCAGTAGCGGATGGTGGGGAGGCTCTCGCGGATGCGGGTATCGTCGGTGAGCGCGCCCGTGGCCCTATCCAGCGGGACGTTGAAGTCCACCCGGATCAGCACGCGCTTGCCGCGCAGGTCGACATCCTTGACCGTCTGCTTCATCTCAGATCGCTGGGCAGCGGGTCCTGCCGCTGCGCCTATCGAGCGCCGGCCGTCGTGGCTGCAGCGGCGGGAGCGCCGGAGCCCAGGCCGCGCTTGGCCACGTACTCGATCAGGTCCACGACGCGGTTGGAATAGCCCCACTCGTTGTCGTACCAGCCGAACGCCTTGACGAGCTGCTGATCGATCACCGCGGTCATCGTCGCATCGAAGATGCACGAGTGGGGATTGCCGTTGAAGTCCCGCGACACCAAG
>JACPSR010000027.1 GCA_016193175.1 Candidatus Omnitrophota bacterium | reverse complement strand
GTACGATATCTGCGCGGGGCAACTCCTTGACCGCACCGAGCTCCATTGGGCGTATCCTCCTTGGTTGTTTGGCGACAACTCTTGGAAGGATACGCCCTCTTACTATCCCAAGTCATACACAATTTATGGTACGCCACCTTCTGCAAACGTCTGGTTGACAGCCGGCCGAATGAGTGCTATCATTATGATAGCATTATAGACACGGAGGGCAGCGCACATGGCACAGATCCTCGTCAGGGATGTGGATGCGAGCATGGTGGAGCGGCTTAAAGTCCAGGCCAGGCGGCACGGGCGCTCGCTGCAAGGGGAAGTCAAGGTCATCCTCATTGAGGCCACTGATCTCTCCTTGCGAGAGGCGAACGCCGTCTCCGCCCAATGGCAGAAGCGCCTGGCTGGTCGCGGCTTTCGTGACAGCGCCCAGCTCATCCGTGAGGATCGGCGTCGGTGAGCGCCGTCGTCGTCGATGCCAGCGTTGCCGTGAAGTGGTTCTTTCCGGAGCCCCATGCGCAGGCCGCCCGCCAGATGCTCAGCGGCCGGCGGACGCTTCTGGCTCCTGAGCTGATCTGGGCGGAGGTCGCCAACGCCCTCTGGAAACGGGTGCGGCGGGAAGAGCTGACGCCCGAGGCGGCTCAGCAGATCCTCCAGGATTTCAAGCGGTTCCCGCTCCACACCGCTCCGATCAAAACCCTGCTGGAGCCGGCGTGGCGGCTGGCCGTCGAGCGCCGGATCAGCGTGTATGACGGCCTCTATCTTGCGTTGGCCGTGAGCCGCGAGTGCAAGCTGGTGACGGCTGACCGCCCATTCCACGACGCGATCAAGGAAGGGGCGTTGGCCTCGTCCATCATCTGGGTCGAGCACGTCTCGTGACACATGGAAAGGTGCCAGGCACCGGGCCGCGTCCCCACCGGACGCGGCATTCCACACGCACCCTGGTGGTGCTGCTTCAGCCGCGTCCCCGCTGGCCGTCGGCATTTCGCGGCAACCTCGATGGTTGCCGCTCCAGGGACAGGCAGTGCTGAGATGAAGACGCGTCTTGCGATTGTCACGTACGGGTGACCGATGAGTGAGTTGAGCGATGGGTGAAAAGCTCGTTCTGGATCTCGAGACGCAGCGGGACTTCAACGAGGTGGAGGGAAGAAGGCCGGAGCTCCTCAAGGTTTCCGTCGCCGGCGTCTACAGCTACCAGGTGGACCGCTACGACGCCTACCTCGAGGCTGACCTCTCGACGAAGCTTGGCCCGCGCCTCCAAGAGGCTGAGCTGCTCATCGGCTTCAACATCCGGCGCTTCGACTTACCGGTGCTCCAACCCTACCTGCCGTATCTCATCACGACGCTGCCGGTGCTCGACATCATGGAGGAGGTCGTCAAGAACCTCGGACACCGGCTCAGCCTGGAGAGCTTAGCACGGGCGACGCTGGGCCGCGGGAAATCGGGCCACGGCCTCGACGCGCTGCGATGGTTCAAGGAAGGGCGCTTCGACCTCATCACGAGATATTGCCTGGATGACGTGAAGCTGACGAAGGAGCTCTACGACTACGGGAAGCAGCACGGCCGGCTCTTTGCCGCCAGTCGCTTCAGCGAGGAAAAGTTCCAGATTCCGGTGTGCTGGCCGGAGCGAAAGCGCGAGAGCGGGACGATTGTGAAGATGCTCACCGAGGCGTTTGAGAAGCGGCTCCAAGTCGAGATCGAGTACCTCTCCCAGAGCGTGGCGAGCGGCGAGTCGGCCCAGCGCAGCCGACGGGTGGACGTCTACCACATCCGCGAGCCCTACTTCGAGGGCTACTGCCACTTCCGCGAGGACGTCCGCCAGTTCCGCATCGACCGTGTCATTGACATCAAACCCACCTGGCAGCGCTACACGATTCCCCCGGACTTCGTTCCCACCTCCCTCGCAGAGTAACACCGATGAATATTTTAGATTTTAGATTTTGGATTTTGGATTCCAGGATGGAACGAAATCCAAAATCAAAAATCAAAAATCCAAAATAACCATGCGGGTTGTCGTGTTGGGGGCGGGGACGGCGATTCCGGCGCGGGGGCACAGCCCGGCCGGCCTCTACGTGCAGGCGGGCGGCGAGCACCTCCTCTTTGACGCCGGGCCGGGGACCGCACAGCGGGTGCACCAGGCCGGCGTCTCGTTGTGGCAGATCGACCGCATCTTCCTCACGCACGCCCACGTGGACCACTGCCTGGATCTTGTCACCATCCTCTTCGCGTTGCGCATCCCGCAACCCGTCCGGAAGAAGCCCTTGGCGATCTACGGGCCCCGAGGGCTCACACGGCTCTACCGTCAGCTCAACGCCGCCTTCCATCGATGGCTTGAGCCGCGGACGTACCGGCTGACGCTCAACGAACTTGGCGAGACCACGCGGCGGTTCCATGGCTACACGATCACGACCCGATGGATGCGCCATTCCACCCCGGCGCTCGGCTATCGACTCGAGGTGAGCAGCAAGCGCCTCGCGTACTCAGGCGACACGGATGTGTGCGACAACATCGTGGCGATCGGGCGCGACGCGGACCTACTCATCCTGGAATGCTCCCATCCGGATGAGCGTAAGGTGGCCGGGCACCTTACCCCGACGGAGTGCGGCCGCATCGCCGCCGCAGCGCACTGCCGGCACCTCGCCCTCACCCACTTCTACCCGGTCTTCCAGGGCTACGACATCCGGGCGCGTGTGCGCCGCTCATTCCATGGCCGCCTCACCCTTGCGAAGGACTTTACGACACTCCGAGTCTAGCCAGTTAGCGGACCCATGATCAAGTAGGCTCCTGCGGGTTCCCACATCCACCCAGGCGACGTGCTCCAAGCCTTTTCCTGGACCCTTTCCTGGGCAGTGGTTGACAGCCCATCGAGGGGGTCTATAATAGAAGGGTCAGTTCCGCATCAGTCCACAGCGTCCAACCCAAGAGGAGGATCACACATGAACGTGCTGAAGACAGGGCTGTTGCTCTCTGTGCTGACCGTGTTGCTCGTGTTCATCGGCCGGCTCGTCGGCGGACCCCAGGGTGCGATGGGGGCGTTTGTCTTCGCGCTCCTCATCAACCTGGTCAGCTACTGGTTCAGCGACAAGATCGTGCTGGCCATGTACCGGGCCAAGCCGTTGAGCGAGGCGGAGGCGCCGCAGGTCTTCCGCGCGGTGCGCGAGATCGCCTCGCGCAGCCACATCCCGATGCCGAAGCTCTACGGCATCCCCACGAGGACCCCGAACGCGTGTGCCACCGGCCGCAGCCCGAAGCACGCCGCGGTGGCGGTCACCTCGGGCCTCTTGGAGGTCATGAGCGAGGAGGAGCTGAAGGGGGTCCTGGCGCATGAGCTCTCTCATGTGCAGAACCGCGACACGCTCGTCATGTCCATCGCCGCGGCGGTGGCCGGCGCGATCTCCATGCTGGCCAGTTGGGCCCGATGGGGCTTGATGTTTGGCGGCGGAGGGAATCGGGATCGGCGCTCGGGGAACGCCGCCGTGCAACTGGCGGCGCTGTTGATCATCGCGATCTTGGCGCCGATCGCCGCAATGCTGATCCAGCTGGCGATTTCCCGCACGCGGGAGTACGGAGCGGATGAGACCGGCGCCCGCTTGACCGGCAACCCGCACGGGTTGGCTGGCGCGCTCGAGAAGCTGGAGGCCGCGGTCCACGCGCGTCCCATGCTCGACGCGAACCCGGCGACGGCGCACCTCTTCATCGTCAACCCGCTGCGGGCTGATGCGATCGCGAAGCTCTTCTCGACCCATCCCCCCGTCGAGGAGCGCGTCCGTCGCTTGCGCTCGATGCGGCTGTAAAGGATCAGAAGTCAGAATTCGGAAGTCAAACAACATAATTCCTGCATCAAGTCGTGTGTCCCCGGAAACCGGAAACTGACGGAACGTAAGATCATGCGGGGGGTCGCGTGGCTTGCCCTCTTCGCGCTGACCGTGCTGGCGTGCCCCCACACGAAGTTCTTTGGTGAGGAGGCATGGGCCCAAGACTTCGCCATCTCAGCCAACGTCGACAAGACGGCCGTCATGCTGGGAGAACCCGTCGACTTGACCCTGACGTTGACCGGCGATCTCTCGGGCGTGGAAGTGCCGGCCTTTCAATTCCCTGAAGGGTTCGTGGTCGCCGGGCGCAGCCAATCCACGAACGTGACGATCCGATCGGGCGCGATGGAGCGTTCGATGAGCCTCCTCTATCGGCTCGTTCCCCAGCGGACCGGAACGTTTCAGCTCGGCCCCTTCGAGGTGAAGCGCCTCAAGAAGGCGTTCAAGACTGAAGCCATTGAAGTCACCGTGAACAAACCGGCCCTTCCCCAAAATTCCCAGCCGCAGGGAGAGCGTTTCACCCTGTAAGTACCGTCGGAAACCCTAGCTGTAGGCCCTGTCCATCCACCATTCCACAACAGATAGTATTTTTGGACTTGACAAGGACTCTCTGTGTGCTACATTTGTCAACGGATAGCCCCAAGCGCTTGTGGCTGAGTGTTTGAAAACGACAACATCTTGGGTATCGAATGATTGAGGAGGAACAGCGTATGCTTCAGGAAGTGAAGGCGGCGGGCAAGGCTTCGAGCGAGGCAGCGACGGGTCGTCTGCAGGAGGATGCTCACACCGCCCATCAGGGCTTAACGATCCCCCGGCGCTGGACCCGGCCCACCGTCCACCCGTTCGACGAGATTGCGTGGGAGCTGCGCAGCGCGACGATCACCAACGAGAGAGGCGAGCTCGTCTTCGAGCAAAAGGATGTTGAGGTGCCGGGCTTCTGGTCGCAGCTTGCCACCAACGTCGTCGTCTCGAAGTATTTCCGCGGCGCCCTGGGCACTTCGGCGCGCGAGCGCAGCGTCAAGCAGCTCATCGGCCGCGTCGCCAACACCATCGCCGACTGGGGGATCAAGGACGGGTACTTCGCCGCGGCGGAAGACGCCGAAGCCTTCCGGGCTGAACTGACCTACCTCCTCGTCCACCAGTACGCCGCGTTCAACTCGCCGGTGTGGTTCAATGTTGGGATTGAGCCGAAACCCCAGTCCTCAGCGTGCTTCATCCTCTCTGTTGAGGATACGATGGACTCGATCCTCGAGTGGTACCGCAACGAGGGGATGATCTTCAAGTACGGCTCCGGCGCAGGCCTGAACGTCTCGCCCATCCGCTCGGCCCGCGAGCGGCTCGCCGGGGGAGGAACGGCGTCCGGGCCGGTCTCCTTCATGCGGGCGGCGGACGCTTCGGCTGGCGTCATCAAGTCGGGTGGAAAAACAAGAAGGGCG
>JACPSR010000026.1 GCA_016193175.1 Candidatus Omnitrophota bacterium | reverse complement strand
TCGATAAACGGCTTGATCTTGTAGCGAATGGACCGGTCGATCGGAAGATAGAGGACCTCCTTGCTCGTCTGTTGAAGCGAATAGTTCAAGGAGCCGTCGCACAGCTCTGTCGCAGCCGCCAGCCAAAAAACAGGTAGGAAGGCAAGACCGGTGGTCCCCGCGAGGACCAGGGCGGGCGAGATGAGGAGCGCCACCTGCAAGCCCCAGCGGCGCAGGATCCAGCTCGTGAAGAAGAACTGGATGACGAAGGCGGCGACGTTCAGCCCCCCGAAGAAGAGGCCGGTGAACGCCGTCCTCGCATCCGGATCGTGAAAGGCCTGCTCGATGAAGGGATTGAGCTGGTAGTACACGAGGGTGGTCACGATTTTGCCAAGACCCACGATCGCCACCAAGAAGAGCAGGTAGCGGGACTGCAACAGGAGCTTGGCGAAGCCCCGCAGGTCCGAGAGGAAGGTATCGCGGCGGAGCGGCGCAGGCCGCTCATCGCTCTCAACCAGCCGCTCCGGAACAAACGTCCAGAGCCGCTGCACCACCACCCAACAGACCCCCAACAGCCCTGCGGAGACGAGGAGGAGATGCACGGTTCCAATGAGGTGGGCCCCGACCGCGGCCACCGAGGAGCCGACAATGCCGCCCAGGATGCCTCCCGACCCGATGAACCCAAACAGCCGCTTCGCTTCCCGCGAGCGGTAGAGGTCGTTGGCCACCAGCCAGAAAAGGGTCACCACGAGGACGGAGAAAATGGCCACCCAGAGATAGAACGCCCCTGCGATCCAGGGGGCGGGCCAGTGGAGCAACAGCCAAAACGTGATCAGCGCTCCGATGACCGTCAAGAACGAGTAGCTGACGAGCCTGGGTTTCGAGATGCGGTCAACGAGCCTGGCAAACAGCGTCACGATGGGCCCCATCAAGATGGCGCACAAGAGATCCACGTAGGGCACCATGCGCGAGCCAAGCTCCCCCAAGACGAGCGACCGGCTGGCCGGCTTGATGACGTAATAGGCGGTGATGACGAGGAAGAAGTAGAGGAAAGTGAGGAGGACCTTCCGCCCTTCGCCGGGACGGACCTGCACGAATCGCGAGGAGAGATACCCAATCGTCCGATGCATGGCTAGGGTCGCAACATGATGAACGATGTCAAGCGGCCTGTGGTCGGTCCGTCGCGGCGCAACGAGTACCAGTGCTGGGTCTCACACGCGGTACACCGCTGGCTGTCCAGAATCCGGTCAGGACGAACCCCGCATTGCGCAAGCTGCGCGCGGGCCGCTCCGACAAGGTCGCACGTGCGTCGTCCCCCTCGATCCTGCACGAACGGCTTGAACCACTCGACGAGCTCCGGCCCCACCTCGTAGCAGCACGCCCGGATCGCCGGCCCCACCGCGACATGCAGCGTGTCCACCGCGCTGTGGTACGCATGGCGAAACGTCGCCACGACTCGCGCCGGCAGGCAAGCGACCAACCCGCGCCATCCGGCATGGGCGATCCCAACGATGCCGCGCGACGGATCTGCGAAAAAGATCGGCAGGCAGTCCGCGGTCCGCGCCAGGAGCATCACGCCGGGGGTGGGAGTGAGCAACGCGTCACAGCCCGTCACCGTTCCCATCGTGTCCGCGTAGCGGCCGACCATCGCCACGCTGCCGCCGTGAACCTGCCCGGCTGCCACCGTCGTCAGCGGCGGCTCGAGATGGCGCATCATTCGAGCGAAATCGGTCTGCCGGTCCGTGAGACCCGCCACCACTCGCCCTCCGGCCCATCGGCGGAACCACCACCCCTGTCCCTGGCTTGCTTCGAGGCGCGGCTCGCCGACGCTCGCGCGTCGCTCCATTGATCAGTCGCCCCCACCGGCCTCGACGGATCCGTCGCCGAGCCACACCGAAGGACGCCCGCGCGCGCGCACCAGCGTGGAGGGCTTCATGAGGGGTTCCGAGGCCCAGAGCCCGCGCGAGACACCGGGCGGGCCGCGACCGCAAGGGATTCACCGTACAGGCTGGCGGCCGCCTCGGTGATCCCTTCGGGGAGCGTGGGGTGCGCCGTGATGGTCCGCGCGAGCTGCTTCGCCGTCAATCCGTGCCGGATCGCCAACACGGCAGAGTGGATGAGGCTCGAGGCCTGGGCCCCGACGATGGTGGCGCCTCGGATCCGATCGGTCACGGGCTCAACGAGGAGCTTCACGAACCCTTCCGTGTCCTCATCGCAGTGGCTCTTGCCGAGCGCCCCAAATGAAAAGCGGCTCACCCGGACCTCGCCCCGCGCCTGGGATTCCAAGATGCCGATGTGGGCAAGCTCCGGATCGGTAAAAACGCATCGCGGCACCTCAAGCGGGTCGACCGGCTCAGGCGCATCGCCAAGGAGGGCGCGGACTGCGCGAGCGCCCTCTGCGCTTGCCCAGTGGGCCAGTCCATGACCCTCGACGCAATCGCCGATCGCGACGATATGCGGCTGGCTCGTCCTGCACCACTCGTCGACCTCCACCCCGCCCTCCGACCGGACGGATGCCGCGTCGAGCCGCAGGGCTTCGATGTTGGGTCGCTGGCCGATCGCAATGAGGCAGCGCTCCGCCGAGAGCCGCGTCCCGTTCGAGAGCGTCGCCGACACGTCGGACGGAGACGCCTCAAGCCGGCTGACGGTCGTGCCCGTCAGCACGGCCACGCCCTCGGCCTCGAAGCGGCGCGTGAGCCACCGAACCGCTTCCGGATCCTCAGTCGGAAGCAACCGGGGCTCTTGCTCCACCAGCGTGACCCTGCTCCCGCACGCCGACAGGAGCGAGGCGAACTCACATCCGATGACGCCGCCGCCGATGACGAGCAGCGAGGCCGGAAGGCGCGGGAGGGCCAGGAACCCCCGGTAGGACAGGCACCGATCTTCATCAACCGTCCAGGGTCCGGACAGCGGTCGCGCGCCGGTCGCCACGACGATGCGCTCCGCGTCCAAGGCGTGCGAGCGCCCCTCGCGCGTCACGACGAGCCGCCGGGGGGACTCGAAGGCCGCACTCCCTCCCACCACGTCCACGTGCTCACGGCGAAGCAGGTCGATGAGCCCGCGTCGGAGCGTCGTGATGATGCGCTCCGTGCGGGCGCGGACCGCCGCGTAGTCCACCTCGTAACCGTGGACCCGAACACCCATTCGTTGTGCCTGACGCAAGCGGCGAAGGAGCGCCGCCACCGACAGGAGCGCCTTGGTGGGGATGCATCCGACGTTCAGGCAGACCCCGCCCACCTCCTCGCGCTCGATCAGGCACACCCGCAGCCCCCGTCGGACCGCGGTCAAGGCCGCGGCGCACCCGCCAGGGCCGCTGCCCACGACCGCCAGATCATACGCCCCGGTCATACTCCCGATCACACCACAGCCCCGGGCTTCTCTGGTAGCGCGGTGCAGACCTTGTTCTTGCCGGTGGTTTTGGCTCGGTAGAGCTGCTCATCGGCGAGGCGGATGAGCTCCTGATGACCCATCGCTTGGTCCTCGGGGTAGCGGCGGACGGCCACGCCGATACTCACGGTCAGGTTCAGCGGTTTCTGGAGTCCGTGGAACTCGTCGTCCATGCTCTTCCGAATGCGCTCCGCCACCACCAGGGCGCCCGCGACGCTCGCCGTCTCGTCCCCGAAGCCGGTCTCGGGGAGCATAACGATGAACTCCTCGCCGCCGTAGCGTCCGACGAGATCGATGGCCCGCACTTCCTTCTTGATCAGCTTCGCGACGATCTTCAGCGCCGCGTCCCCTTGCTGATGGCCCAGGATGTCGTTGACGAGCTTGAAGTTGTCGATGTCAAGCATGAGCAGGGAGACGGGGAGCTGGTAGCGGTTCGACCGTTCGATTTCCTGGATGAGCCGCGTCATGAAGTAGTCCCGCGTGTGCGCGCCGGTCAGGCGGTCGAGAATCGTCACGGCCCCCTGGATCGCAATGACCGCCGCGAGCGTCAGCTCCGTCCAGACGGCGTTGTAGAAGGGCTCTTGCGCCGCGTACCCTTTGAAGACCTCCGGATGGCACAGCAGCACGAGGGCGGCTGACACCCGCCCCTCGATCACGCAGGGGACCACGATGAGCCCGGTGGCCGGACCGAGTTGGGAAAATCGCTCGCGCGTGATGAAGGGGGTGTCCGCGTCCCACGTCGGCAGCACCCACGGTTTTTGCGTCGAGATGACGTGGGCAAAGGGCTGTTCGGTCGACTGAAACGCCGTCTTCGTAAACAACGTCTCATCGCAGTAGAGCCCGAGCTCAAATTGGAAGGTGTCGGTCTCAGGATGCAAGAGCCAGAAGCTCACGATGCTGTTCGCCTGCCCGCCGCTGGTCACTCGGCTGGCGGCCTCGATGATCGCTTGCACGACCATCCGCTTATCGAGCTCTTTCGTCAACGCCTGCCCGAGCGACAGCAGCTGCTCGTATTGGAGGTGGTGTTGCTCCTTGACGCGGTCGGCGTCGCTCCTGGCGGCGGCGATCTGGTTCAGCCCTTGTTGGCGGAAGAGCGAAAGCCGCGTCGACATCAGCGCAAGGATCGCCGCGCATCCGCTGACGACGACCAGGAGGGTGAGCAGGCTGATGGCGCAGAGGACGACCAGGAACTGCTCGAAGCTGAAGGGCATCAGCAGCTGAAGCTGAATCGCCCAAAACAGGGCCGTCAGGCGATCCGCAAACTCGTAGTTGCCCGTCAAGGAGATGGCTGCGGCCACGATGGCCACCACCAGCAGCAGCCAGAGCAGGCCTTTGAAAAAGCGCATAGCACTTATGATTCTACCTGGGAAGACTGGAAGGCGTCAAAGTAAAAGAGGGGGAGTGGCGAGGGGTTGTCAAGGAGGTTGCGGTAGGTTATGATACGCGCGTGTTCGGCGAAACGTTCAGCAGACGTCAAGCAACCTGTTCGTCAAGTGAGGGAGGGGTGGATGGCTATCTCGGCACGGCTTGAGGCATTTCTCCAGGCATCGAACGTGAAGCACACCGCGGCGAAACATCCGGTCGCCTACACCGCCCAGGAGATCGCCGCGACCCAGCACGTCCCCGGACGGCAGCTGGCGAAATGCGTCCTCGTGAAGACCGAGCGCGGCTCCGTCCTGGCGGTCCTCCCCGCCATCCACCGCGTTGACGCGAAGAAACTGAAAACCCTGCTGGGCGTGAGAACACTGACGATCGCCAAAGAGGCCGACATCAAAGAGCGGTTCCCGGATGTCGAGGTGGGGGCGATGTCGCCGTTCGGGAACCTCTACGAGGTCCCCGTCGTGGCGGATCGCGCGTTGGAGGACTCCGGGGACATCGTGTTCAACGCCGGCTCGCACACGGACACGATCACGATGCGCTACGAGGATTTCGCCCGCCTCGTCAAGCCGAAGGTGGGGAGCTTCGGCCAATCGCTCGGCGCTCCGGCTGCCAAAAAGAAGCCGGCCGGCAAAGCCGCGCAGCGCAAACGCCCGCGACCCAACGCGACGAGGCGGGGCCGCGCGAAGACTCCTCCCCGCTCCCGGGCCACGTCACGGCGTCGACGACGCTAGAACCAGCCCTCAGCCGGCGACTGCGACAGCGCTTCCAAGTGGCTGGTGGAGTTGATCCACAGAACGTGCGGGGCTCCGACACCGTACTCGAGCGCCGTAACCCCCGCGTTGTCGAGCCGCACCCGCCGCAGGAGGGCGTCGTAGTCCGCCTGGAGGAAATCCGCGAGCAAGGCGGCGATGACGCCTCCGTGCGAGACGACGACGCATTCCCCTTTAGGCACACCGTTCAGGATCTTCTCCGAGACGCGGCGGACCCGTGCCCGAAACGCCTCCAGCGGCTCCGCGTTGGGAATGAGCACCGAGGAGGGCTTCATCCTCCACTGCTGGTAGGCCCCCTGGAATTGCGCATCCACTTCGGCCGGCGTCAGCCCTTCCCAAGCCCCTAAGTGCACCTCAGCCAGCTCCTGTTCAACGAGGGGAACGACTCCATGCCCGTTGCCGGCCGCGATCGCCTGAGCGGTCTCCCGGCTACGCTGCAGGGGACTCGTGAAGATGGCGTTCAGATGGGCGGCGGCGAAGAACACCCCCAGCCGCTGGGCCTGCTCGCGTCCCAGCGGACTCAGTGGGAGGTCCGAATAGCCTTGGATGCGGCTTTCGCTGTTCCAGGCGGTCTGCGCGTGGCGGACGAGGTAACACCGTTTCATGAGATCGACACCACAGATGTCGTGGTGTCAGGGTTAGAGGCCGTAGCCGGAGGCGACCTGGTTCAAGACCTCCTCCGCTACGAAGATGGGGGCATCTGCGCGAAGGGCCACCGCGATGCTATCGGAAGGACGCGCATCGATTTCCCTCCTGTGGCCGTCTTTGGTCTGGAGGATCAGCGATGCAAAAAACGTATTGAGCTCCAGGCGGGTGATGACGATCCGTTGGAGTGTCGCGCCCAACTGCGCGATCGTCTCCTTCAAGAGGTCATGGGTCAGCGGCCGTGGCGGTTGGATGCCGCTGATCTTCATCTTGATGGCGGTGACCTCGGAGATCCCGATGATGATGGGCAAAAAGCGGTTGCCGCCCCGCTCCTTCAAGACGATGACCTGCTCCCCGCGCCGCTCGTCGATGCGGATCTTGCTGACCTCCATTTGCACAAGACCGTTGCCTTCGTGGATTGCGTCGCCCATGTGATCTCCTGTCTTGAAGATAGCTCAATGGTATCATGCAGCGTCAACGAGTGTCAACCCTACCGGGGTGAAGAATCCGCTTGCATCGAAGGGCGGCTCATGGTAGAATCCGCGCAACCACAGGAGGTGGGAATGGGAAAGCGAATGGGGTTCGTCGTGAGCACCACGTTGCTGGTGGGGCTTGTGGGGGCGTTGGCGGCCGCTCCAGCGGTCGGAGAGGCAGCCGGCGCGAGCGGGGCGAAGATGACGCTGTCCTTGACCAAGGACTACATGGCCAGTCCCTGGACAAGTGAGGTCGGCTGGGCCAACAGGGCGAAGGCCAAGCTCGGCTTCGGGCTCAAGAACGCCGTCCTGGGTTGGACGGAGATCTTCACGGAGCCGAAGAAAGCGCTCGACGCGGGTGAGAATTTCTTCGTCGGCCTTGGCAAGGGACTCAAGAACGGCGTGGGGGATACACTCGGTGGGGCCATCCACACGCTCACCTTCCCATTGACCGAACTCGACGCGCCCCTGCCGGGCGGCGGCACCCAACTCCTCAGCTAACCCCTCATCTTTTTCCCTCGATTTCCAACAAGCCCTTGCGTCCCCTGCAAGGGCTTGTTGTTGTCGAACGCAAGAGGAGGCTTGATGCGTAGACAGGAAGCGTGGTGGGCTGGCGTGGCGGTTGGACTGGCGGTCTTCCTCGGAGGCCCCCCCAGGGCCCTGGGGGAAGAACAAGGCGCCATGTGTCCGGTGTGCAGCAGAGCGAGCGACGAGCGGGCCGCCTACTCGTCCAAAGCGGGTTACACGCTCATCCGCGGCGCCGCCAACACCCTGTTCGGATGGACTGAGCTGATCCGGCAACCGGCTCAGGAAGTCAAAGCGGGTGGCAACCTCTTGACGGGCATCGCCAAAGGGATGAGCCAGAGCGTCATCCGCACCTTCGTCGGCACCGGAGAGGTGCTCACGTTTTGGACCCCGAAGGCCCAGCGCGGCTATCTGCACCTCGCCGACGACTGCCCCCTGTGCATGAGGAAAAAGAAGTAGCGATTGTGAAGGAAGGAAGAGCGGGCGGCTCAGCCGCGGAAGGCGCGGAAGACGAGCGTCACGTTGTGGCCGCCGAACCCCAGCGAGTTGGAGAGCGCGATCTCCACGGGGGCCTGGCGGGCCTGGTTGGGAATGTAGTCGAGGTCGCAGGCCGGATCGGCGTGTTCGTAGTTGATCGTCGGCGGCATCACGCCGTGCGTCATGGCCAGCACAGAGATGACCGCTTCCACCCCGCCGGCGGCCCCGATGAGGTGGCCCATCATGGACTTCGTGGACGACACGGCGACTCGTGTGGCCGCGTCCCGAAACGTCTGTTTGATCGCCAGCGTCTCGATCTTATCGTTGAGCTCGGTGGAAGTGCCGTGCGCATTGATATAGCTCACCTCGTCCGGCCGTACCCGGGCCTCCTCTAGCGCAAGCGCCATCGCCTTCGCGGCCCCGGCGCCTTCCGGATCCGGCGCCGTCATGTGGAAGGCATCGGCGGTGGTGCCGTAGCCGACCACTTCCGCGTAGACCTTCGCTCCCCGCCGCTTCGCGTGCTCGAGCTCCTCCAGCGCCATGACGCCGGCCCCTTCCCCAATCACGAACCCGTCGCGTTCTTTGTCAAAGGGACGGCTGGCGCGCGCGGGATCGTCGTTGTGCCGGGAGAGCGCCATGAGGGCGCAGAAGCCGCCCACCGCCATCGGGCTGATGCAGCTCTCCGTCCCCCCGCCCAGCATGAGGTCGGCTGCGCCCCGCTGGATCGCGCGAAACGCCTCCCCAACCCCATGGGCGCCTGAGGCGCACGCGGTCGTCGTGCAGAAGTTCGGGCCTTTGAACCCGAGGCTCATCGCCACGTGGCCGGGGGCCATGTTGCAGATGAGCATGGGGATCATGAAGGGGGTCAGCTTCTTCGGTCCCTTCGAGAGGAAGACGTTGTGCTGCTCTTCAATGAGGTGCATGCTCCCCATCCCCGAGCCGATGATGACGCCGCAGCGGAACGGGTCTTCCTGCTCCAGGCGGATCCCCGCGTCCGCCACCGCCTGCTTGGCCGACGCGATGGCGAACTGGACGAACCGCTCGGTCCGCTTGATCTCCTTGGGGCTCAGGTACTGAGCGGGGTCAAACCCCTTCACCTCGGCCGCGATCTGCGAATCAAAACCGCCGGCATCGAAGGAGCTGATCCTCCCGACGCCGTTGCGGCCGTCGAGCAGGGCCTTCCACATGGCGGGCACGTCGTTGCCGACCGGCGTCACGACCCCCAACCCTGTCACCACCACCCGTCTCATGAAGGACCCCTCAGTATTGCGTGCTCAGACTTCAGACCTCAGACTCCAGACATCAGTCACAGCCGGTGCAAGACACGAACCTCATGCTTCATGTCCCCGCTCACACTGTAGTCTGATGTCTGAGGTCTGGAGTCTGTAGAAAACACGAACGTCCCGCCGCAAGCGGGACGTCCTGTCAACCCGACGACTGTAGGGCAAGGCTACTTCGCGCTGGCAATCTTCGACTCGATGTACTTGATGGCGTCGCCGACGGACGTCCTCGTCAGGGATCTCGATGCCGAACTCCTCCTCAAGCGCCATGACGAGCTCCACCGTATCGAGCGAGTCCGCCCCGAGGTCCTCGATGAACGACGCCGAGTCGGTCACCTCCTCCAGCTTCACCCCGAGCTGCTCGGCGATGATCGCGCGCACCCGATCAGTGACAGCCTCTGCCATACAATCCCCTCCTTGTTCTCGTCACATCGCGAGGCCGCCATCCACCACCAGCACGTGGCCGGTGATGTACCGGGCGGCGTCGCTGACTAGAAAGAGCGCGGCCTGCGCCACATCCGTGGGCTCGCCCAGCGTCCCCATCGGAATCGCGCTCATCAGCCGTTGCTTGGCCTCCGCGGGAAGGGCCTCGGTCATCTCGGTCTTGATGAAGCCCGGCGCGATGGCGTTACAGGTGATGCCGCGGCCGGCCAGCTCCTTGGCCACCGCTTTCGTCATCCCGATGATGCCGGCCTTGGACGCGGCGTAGTTCGCCTGTCCCGGATTTCCAATGATCCCAACGATCGAGGCGATGCTGACGATGCGGCCTCGCCGCTGCTTCAGCATCTGCTTGGCCACCGCCCGGGTGCACAGGAAGGT
>JACPSR010000043.1 GCA_016193175.1 Candidatus Omnitrophota bacterium | reverse complement strand
CCGACCAGGTGGTCGACAATTCAGACGGCGTGGACGCCACGCGAGCACAGGTGAAGCGCATATGGAACCAACTGGTACGGCACAGCAGCAACCGGTGAAGCTCGACATTGCGGCCCTGAAAGAGCTGAAGATCTCCGAGCTCACGAAGCTGGCTCGGGAGATGGGCATCAACGGGGTCTCGGGCGCGAAGAAGCAGGATCTGATCTTCAAGGTCCTCTCAGCCCAAGCCGAGAAGGAGGGGCTCATCTTTTCCTCCGGCGTCCTGGAGATCCTGCCGGATGGCTTCGGGTTCCTGCGCTCCCCGAACTACAACTACCTGCCCTGTCCCGACGACATCTACGTCTCACCCTCCCAGATCCGGCGGTTCGATCTGCGGACGGGGGACATCGTCAACGGACAGGTGCGGCCTCCGAAGGAGGGGGAGCGGTACTTTGCCCTGCTGAAAGTGGAGGTCGTCAATCACGAAAACCCGGAGGACGCCAAGGTCAAGATCAACTTCGACAACCTGACGCCCATCTACCCCAACCAGCGGCTCGTGCTGGAGACCTCGTCCAAGGAGATCTCCACCCGGATCATGGATCTCCTCACCCCGATCGGGAAGGGGCAGCGGGGGCTGATCGTGGCGCCGCCGTATAGCGGCAAGACGGTGCTGCTGCAGAAAATCGCCAACGCGATTACGACGAACACCCCGGAGGTGGTGCTCATCGTTCTGTTGATCGATGAGCGTCCCGAAGAGGTGACCGAGATGCAGCGGATCGTCAAGGGGGAGGTGATCTCCTCCACGTTCGACGAGCCCGCCGATCGGCACATCCAGGTGGCGGAGATCGTGCTCGAAAAGGCCAAGCGACACGTCGAGCACAAGCAGGACGTGGTGATCCTCCTCGACAGCATCACGCGGCTCGCCCGGGCCTACAACACGGTCGAGCCACATAGCGGGCGGGTGCTCACGGGTGGATTGGACGCCAATGCCCTCCACAAGCCCAAGCGGTTCTTCGGATCCGCGCGCGGGATCGAGGAGGGGGGCAGCCTGACCATTATCGGGACCTGCCTCGTGGATACCGGCTCCCGGATGGATGAGGTCATCTTTGAGGAGTTCAAAGGGACCGGGAACATGGAGCTGACGTTGGACCGCAACCTGTTTCAACGGCGCATCTACCCGTCGATCGATATCCGGCGCTCGAACACGAGGCGCGAGGAGCTCCTCGTCAGCCAGGATGATCTGCAAAAGGTCTGGATCCTCCGGAAGGTCCTCAATGAGATGGATCCGGTGCAGGCCATGGAGCTCTTGATCGATCGCCTCTCGAAGACCAAATCGAACCAGGAATTTCTGGCCACCATGGCGAAAAAACAGTGAACAGTGAACAGCGAACAGTGAACCGTGACTCGTGAGTCGGATCAGAGATCACGGAAGGGAGGGTGTGTTCATGAAGGAAGGGATCCATCCGGAGTACGTGGAGTCCACGATCACGTGCACGTGCGGCGCCGTCTACCACACCCGCTCAACACGCCCCTCGATCCATGTGGAGATCTGCGCGAGCTGCCACCCGTTTTTTACGGGCCAACAGAAGCTGGTCGACACCGCCGGCCGCGTCGAGCGGTTCAGGCGAAAGTACTCCCGCAAAACCCCCGCGAAGCCTCCCACCAACTAACCCGAATGAGATTGCGGATTGCGAATTGGCGATTGCGGATTTAACGACATCGGGTGAGGCCGTCTTTCAATCCGAAATCCGCAATCCGAAATCCGCAATGTGATTGATGCCGATTTCTCGTCAAGAGCTCCTGGAGCAGCTCGCCCAGCTTGAGCGTCGCTACACGGCGCTCGAGGCCCAGGCGGCGGCGCACGCCGAACGCCAGGGCGAGTCCCAAGCCTACCAGCGGGTTGCGAAGGAGCTGTCCGATCTACGCGAGATCGTCATGACGTACCGCACCTACCGTTCGGTTGAGCGCGATGCGGTCGAGGCGGAAGCGATCTTCCACGCCCAGGGCGATTTTGAAATCCGGGAGCTCGCAAAGGAAGAGGCGGCTTCGCTGCGCCGGCAGCAAGCGCAGCTCTTCGCGCAGCTTGAGCGGTGCTGGGCCCAGCGCCACGAGCACCCGGAACGTCCGCTCATCGTTGAGATCCGGGCGGGGACCGGGGGGCTGGAAGCCAGCCTCTTCGTCGCGGATCTCTATCGGATGTTCACGAAGTATGCGGCGAAGTGCGGCCTGAGCGTTGAGCCGATGCACGGCCAGCCCACAGAGGCCGGGGGATTGAAGGAGGTTGCCTTCTCCGTCAATGGGCCTGGGGCCTGGCAGCGCTTCAAATACGAGCGCGGGGTCCACCGGGTCCAACGGGTGCCTTCGACTGAGGCGCAGGGCCGCATCCATACCTCCACCGTGACGGTGGCGGTGCTCCCGGAGCCTGAGGAGGTGGAACTCCCGCCGATCCCCGTCAGAGACCTGCAACTTGACGTCTATCGCTCATCCGGACCTGGAGGGCAAGGGGTGAACACCACGGACTCCGCGGTCCGCATCCGTCACATCCCCACGGGGCTTGTCGTGACCTGCCAGGATGAGCGCAGCCAGCTTCGCAACAAAGAGAAGGCGATGCGCGTGCTGCGGGCGCGCCTGCTCGACCAGATGCAACGCGAGAAAGCGCGCGAGGTCGCGACGGATCGCCGCCGACAGGTTGGCACCGGCGAGCGCAGCGAGAAAATCCGGACCTACAACTTTCCCGACCGGCGGGTGACCGACCATCGGATCGGCGTCACCCTGCACAAGCTCGATCTCATCATGGAAGGGGAGCTGCAGGAGCTCGTCGAGTTGCTGATCGCGGACGAGCGCGCCAAGGGGCTGGAGCAGCCGTAGATGGCGACGGCATCGGCGCAGCGCATCATTCAGGAAGGCATCGCGCGCCTTCAGGCGGTGGGCATGGGGCACGTGCGGCACGAAGTCGAATGGTTGCTGAGTCGGTTGGTGGGCGCGCGGCCCTTGGAGCTCTACCTGCGGGACGCCCCGATCCCGACGCCCACCGTGGAGCGCTTCTTCTCGCAGATCGACGCCCGGGCCGCCGGCATCCCGCTCCAGTACCTCTTGGGTGAGGCCGAATTTTTCGGCGAGCGATTTGCGGTGAGCCCCGGGGTCTTCATCCCGCGCCCGGAAACCGAGGTGATCGTGGACGCGGCCCTGGGGTTCCTCCGTGAGCGCGAGCGGCGGCTCGGCAGGCCGCTCCAACTGCTGGACCTTGGGACCGGCACCGGGTGTATCGCGGTGACGCTGGCTCGGGCGCTCCCAACTTGCGTTGTCGTCGGCGTTGAGGTATCATGGGTGGCGCTGCGCGCGGCCAGGCAGAATGTCCATCGGCATGGGCTGTCCGCTCGGATCCGGCTCGTGCAGGGCCGTTGGGGAGCGCCGTTGAGAGGCGGATTCGATGGGCTCATTGCGAACCCGCCGTCTGTTCCCAGCGGCCAGGTCGATCACCTGCCCTTGGATGTTCGACGGGAGCCCCGCGTGAGCCTGGATGGCGGACCCGATGGGATGCGTGAGCTGGCCTCCCTCATGGAGCAGGCTCCGCGGTTGGTCAGGGGGGGCGGGGTGGTGGCGTTTGAGTGCGGCGAGGACGAGGTGAGCGAGCTTGTGCGAGCCGCGTCAGCCGCCTCCTGGGTGGAGGCGGTCGCGCCGATTCGCGACCTCTCGAATCGCCCTCGTGGTGCGCTGATCCACCTGCGTTGAGGCGCAGGTGGATGACAGGTTGCCGTATGGAGAAGCTGCTCATTCATAAGAGCGGTCCCCTGCAGGGGACGGTGGCCATCCATGGGGCCAAAAACGCCGCGCTGCCGATCGTGGCCGCCTGCCTCTTGGGCGACGAGCCGTCGATCATCGAGAACGTCCCGCAGGTCACGGACGTCCTGCTGATGAGCGAGATCCTGCGTCATCTCGGCGCCACGGTGGACTTCAGCGGCGACCGGTTGACGGTCAGCCCAAACGGCTATGCGGGGACGGTGGCGCCGTACGAGCTGGTGAGCCGCATGCGGGCCTCCATCTGCGTGCTGGGGCCGCTCCTGGCTCGTCAGGGCAAAGCCCAGGTGTCCATGCCCGGGGGCTGCGTCATTGGACCGCGGCCCGTTGATCTCCACCTCAAAGGGCTTCAGGCGATGGGGGCCACCTTCTCGATCGAGCACGGCTACATCGTGGGGACGGCCAACGAGCTGCGCGGCGCCAAGATTCATCTGGGCGGCTCGTTCGGCTCCTCGGTGCTGGCGACGACCAACGTGATGTCGGCTGCGGCGATCGCCGACGGCGTGACGGTTATCGAACATGCGGCGTGCGAGCCGGAGGTCGTCGACCTGGCGAACTTCCTGATCGCGATGGGGGCCCGGATCGAGGGTCACGGGAGTCCCGTCATCCGAATCGAGGGGGTCGAGCGGCTCCACGGGGTCCGCTACCGGATCATCCCGGACCGCATCGAGGCGGGGACGTGGATGACGGCCACGGCCATCTTGGGCGGCGACCTGACGATTGAAGGCGCGCTGGCCGATCACTTGGGCGCCGTGATCGATAAGCTCTGTGAGACGACCATGGCGATTGACAAACTCAACGGTTCGCTTCGTGTTCGGCGATCACGCGATCCCATCCGCGCGGTGGATGTGACCACCTTGCCGTTTCCGGGATTCCCAACCGATCTGCAGGCGCCGATGATGGCGCTCATGGCTCGCGCGCGCGGCGTCAGCGTCTTGACCGAGAGGGTCTACCCTGAACGGTTCATGCACATCGCAGAGCTCAACCGGATGGGCGCTTCGATCACCCGTGAGGGCACGAGCGCGATCGTCAAGGGGGTGGACCGGTTGTCCGGGGCGCCGGTGACGGCGCCCGACTTGCGGGCCTCCGCCGCGCTCGTCCTGGCCGGCCTGACCGCTGAGAACCAAACCGAAGTGGGCGGCGTGGAGCACTTGGACCGAGGCTACCAGGATTTTGAGAACGAGCTGGTGCGCTTAGGCGCGGACATCCGGCGCATCACGGCCGAGGAAAGGCCGGACGCCGCGTTAGCGTTCAACGTTGAGCGTGACACGGGAGAGGAGCGTTGAATGGTTGTCGTTCGACTCCAGCGGCGGGGAACCAAGAAAGCGCCCCACCACCGGATCGTGGTGGCTGACCGTGCGTGGTCACAGGGGGGGCGGGTCCTGGAGACCCTGGGGATCTACGATCCTTCCTATATCCCTCCGAGATGGTCGATTGATGAAGCGCGGTTGGCGTTCTGGACCTCTGCGGGGGCGCAGGTATCCGAGGCCGTCGCGCGCCTCGTGAAGCGTTTCAAGAAGGCTTCGCTCGCATCGGCAAAACGCTGATCGTCATTTCCGTCACCGAGATGGAGATTGACGTCATTACGATTTTTCCGGAGATGTTCCCGGCCGTCCTGGGAAGTTCGATCATGAAGCGCTCCCAGGCGAGCGGGCGGCTGCGGGTCGGCGTGCGCAACCTCCGCGACTACACGCATGACAAACGTCGGACGGTCGATGACCGCCCGTATGGGGGCGGTCCCGGCATGGTCATGAAGCCTGAGCCGGTGTTCGAGGCGGTGGAAGCCATCCGGCGCGCCTGCGGACATGCGGGATCGCGCGCATCCGGCGACGGCGCAGGACTCAACTGCCGGACCATCCTCACGAGTCCGCAAGGCGAGACACTGTCCCCCGCTCTTGCACGGAACCTGGCGGGTCTCGAACACCTCATCATCATCTGCGGCCACTACGAGGGGGTGGATGAGCGAGTGAGGCAGGCGCTCGTCCATCAGACGATCTCCATCGGAGACTATGTCTTGACCGGCGGCGAGCTGCCGGCGCTGGTCCTCATCGACTGCCTCGCCCGGTTCATTCCAGGGGTCCTCGGTCACGCGCTGGCGGCGGATGAAGACTCGTTCGCAGCGGGATGGTTAGAGCACCCGCAGTACACCCGTCCTCCGATCTACAAGAACATGGCGGTTCCCGACGTGTTGCGCTCCGGAGACCACCGGCGCATCGCGCGGTGGCGCAAGCTCCAAGCTGTCACAGCGACCCTGTCATCTCGACCAAACCTATTCGCATTGCGGATTGCGAATTGCGGATTGGACGACCAGAAAATCCGCAATCGAAAATCCGAAATCCACAATCCCCGAAGGAATGAGAGGCACTGAGATGGAGTGGTTACAGTGGGTTCACGGCGCAAACCAGCCGGCGATGCCGGCGACCTTTGGCCCGGGCGATGACGTTCGGGTGTGGTTCAAGATCCTCGAGCGGGGGAAGGAGCGGCTCGGTCAGTTTGAGGGGATCGTCATCCGCTGCCGAGGTTCCGGCGCCTCAAAGACGTTTACTGTCCGACGGGTCACGTACGGTGAGGGGGTGGAGCGGGTGTTCCCCTTGGATGCCAAGACGGTTTCCAAGATCGAAGTGCTTCGGCGGGGAAAGGTGAGGCGCAGCCGGCTCTACTTCCTCCGACGGACCATCGGAAAATCGCGGATCTCCTCAGAGAAGATCCCCGGCGCCCTTGAGCAACCGAGTGGAGGCATCCCTATCGTGAACGTCAGCGCGGAGACCGACGCCCCTGGAGAGCGATCCGAAGCCGCCGTGGCCGCTGCTGACAAGCCAGCGGGAGGCGTTCCCCCTCAGCCCTGAGGCGTGCGCCAGGGCAGCCGGTTTTCGCCGCATCGCCGGCGTCGATGAAGCGGGGCGCGGACCGTGGGCGGGACCGGTGGTCGCCTCTGCGGTCATCTTGCGGAAGGCCCATCTGGCTGTCCGCATTGACGACTCGAAGCGCCTGACGAGCCGACAGCGCGCACGAGCCTTCCACGTCATCCTGGAGCATGCCGACGTCGGTGTGGGCATCGCGTGCGCAGAAGAGATCGATCGCCGCAATATCCTTCAGGCCACCCTCCTCGCGATGCAACGGGCGGTGGGCGACCTCAGGCAGGCTGCCGACCTCATCCTGGTGGATGGACCCGTTGCGCCCTCGCTCTCCGCGCCCTGCTGGCCGCTCGTCCATGGGGATCGTCGCAGCCAGGTCATTGGGTGTGCCTCCATCGTGGCGAAGGTGGTGCGAGATCGGTTGATGGAGTTTTACCACAGCCTCGCTCCTCACTATGCTTTCAATCAGCATAAGGGCTACGGGACCGCCCTGCATCGAGAGCGCCTTGCGGCCTTTGGGCCATCGGTGTTGCACCGGCGCAGCTTCCGCCCGGTACGAGAGCTCCTCAGATGACACCACAGAACCACAGTCCGCCACCAAGCGTGGCGGATCCGCCAAGCCGTGTGGCGGAAATGGCCACAGAACCACAGAGACGGCTCAACGGACGTACGAGTTCCCGCCAACAGCTCGGCGCGCGCAGCGAGGAGCTCGCCGCGCGCGTCCTGACGTCCCGCGGCTACCGGATTGCGGCGCGGAACGTCCGATATCCGGTGGGGGAGCTGGATCTCGTCGCGTGGGACGGCGACACGTTATGTTTCGTCGAGGTCCGCGCCACCTCTTCATCGCAGTGGGGCGGGGGATTGGCGTCGATCACGCCTGACAAACGCCGCCGCTTGATCCGCGCCGCGCGCTGGTACCTGGCCCGGGGCGCCGAGCCTCCGCGCGAGGTGCGCTTCGACGTCGTCGCGATCCAGTGGGACGTTCCCGCCTCCCCGACCTCCGAACTCGTCCAAGGCGCCTTCACAGCCGATTGAAAACGCTTCTCAGCAGGCAGCCTCGCAGACGGCAGGTTGAAGCCGTGAAGCTTTTCACCTATAATATCTTTTCTAACTCTTTTCAGACGGATACATTGTGCCTCTCTGCCGACAGGCAGGCGAAGCAAGATTTATGGGATCGATCGAGCAGTTCCTGGAGCAGGTCGCTCGCCGCGGGTCGTGGTTCGGGGGTGGAAGCGTCGCCGCCTTCAGTGCAGCGCTGTCAGCGGCTCTCCTTGAAAAGCTGGTGTTTCACGCCCCCACCGCCCGCCGGATTCAGCGTATTCGGCGCTCGTGCATCGAACTGGTTCAGCGCGATGCGGTGACGTTTTCCCGCGTCATCCAGGCGATCCGCGCAGGAGAGCATCAGGCGTTCCGGCGGACCCTCAAATCGGCCACCGAGGTGCCGTGTCAGGTGTTTGAGCACGCCCAGGTGATTCGCGCGGTGTGCCGCGCGGCCCAACGCTCCGTCGAACCTCGGTTCCGATCAGACCTCCGGTGCGCGATGGCCGTCGCCCTGGCCGCAGGCGAATCCGCGCGAGCCCTCATCGACACCAACCTCGCCTGGCTCAACGATGCGCGCTATGCACAGGCCGTCCATCGCCGGCTTCGATCTGCAGGCCACACCCGGACCCGCTAAGGCCCCCGACCTTGCGATGCCAGCTCACACCGTCTTGGATGGAAGGGCAATCGCCCGGCGGATGAAGGAGGACCTTCGAGTGGAGCTTCAGGCGCTCAAGGCCCACCCACGGCTTGGGGTGTTCTGCTTTGGGACGCAGGCGTCGTCGGTCTATTGGGCCGCCCAGCAGAAGGCTGCGGCGGAGCTCGGGATTGAGATCGAGGGTTGGAGGAGCCAGCGGCCTGGGAATGCGATCACACAAGAAGAGGTGGAAGGGAAAATTGAGGAGTGGAACCGGGCCTGTGGCGTCCACGGGATCTTCGTCCATCAGCCGATGCCGCCAGAGCTTGATCCGCAGCGGATTTCCGCCCTCATCGATCCCCGCAAGGACGTTGAGGGGATCCATCCGCAGAATTCGGCCCGGCGCTTTTTTGCAAAAGCGCGGATCGGCTCGTGCACGGCCCTGGCGGTCATGGAGCTGATTGAATCGACCGGCGTGGCTCTGGCCGGAAAGGAAGCGGTCGTGGTGGGGCACAGCGAGATCGTGGGCCGGCCCGTCAGCATGCTGCTCTTGGATAAGCTGGCGACGACGACCGTCTGCCATCTCGGGACCGATCAAGCGGGTCGACTGGAAGATCACGTGCGGCGCGCCGACGTGCTGGTGGTAGCCGCGGGCCGGCCGCAGCTCATCAAAGGCGCCTGGATCAAGACGGGAGCCATCATCATCGATGTCGGCATCAACGTCGTCGCAGGACACGTCGTGGGGGACGTGGAGTTTGAGGCGGCGAAGCAGCGCGCGGCGTTCATCACGCCGGTTCCTGGCGGCGTCGGTCCGGTGACCGTCATGATGGTGATGAAGAACACGGTTGAGGCGTTTAAGCTGCAACGCGGTTGAGCCGGTTGGAACATCCGATTTCCTATGGAGTTTCCTGAATCGAACAGATTTGAAACGAAGCTGGGGAAGAAACCGTTCCTCGTGACGATGGAGGTGAACCCCCCTAAGGGCACGGACCTCTCAGGCATCACCTCGTCCGTGGGGCGCGTGAAGGGCCTGGTGGATGCGGTCAACGTCACGGACGGCTCCGGGGCCATCATGCGCGCCTCGCCCCTCGCCGTCGCGAAGGCCGTGCTGGACGCGGGTCTTGATCCGATCCTCCAGATGACGTGTCGGGACCGCAACCGACTCGCCCTTCAGGCCGATCTCCTGGGCGCTTCCATCCTGGGGATCCGCAACGTCTTGCTGCTGACCGGCGATGACCCCAAAGCGGGAGACCACCCGGACGCCAAACCGGTCTTCGACATCAACTCGGCGACGCTGATGCAGGCGGCCAAGGGGCTCACGGAAGGCAAGGATATGGCGGGCAAGCCGCTCCTCGGCGCCCCGCGTTTTTGCATCGGAGCAGCCGCTGATCCGGGGGCGAAGGACCTGGAGGTTGAGATGCAGAAGTTTCAGGCCAAGCTCAACGGCGGCGCTCAGTTCTTTCAGACCCAGGCGGTCTTTGACCCGGCGCGGCTCGGCGTCTTCATGGGGCGAGCCCGGCCGTTCGGGAAACCGGTGCTGGCGGGCATCCTCCTCGTGAAATCCGCGAACATGGCGCGCTATATGAACGAGCATGTGTGGGGGATTCACGTGCCGGATGAGATCATCGCCCGCTTTGAGCGCTCGGGTGACAAGCGCGCGGAGTGCGTGGCGGTGACGGGTGAGCTCATCCGGGCCGTGCGGGAGCTGGCGGACGGGATCCATCTCTATGCCCTCGGTTGGGAAGATCTCGTCCCGGACATCCTCAAAGAAGCCAAACTAGGCGGGGATTCCGGTGATTCTCAAAGCCGATTCCAGTGATTGATGAGATCGATGAAGCAGCCATGAACAAGACGGCGCTGCACGATCGGCACCGGGCCCTGGGGGCCAAGATGACGGACTTCCATGGCTGGGAGATGCCACTCTACTACACGAGCATCCTGGAGGAGCACAAAGCGGTCCGCCAGGCCCTGGGGGTCTTTGATATCTCCCACATGGGGCAACTCCTCGTGACCGGACGGGATGCGCTTCCGACGCTCAACGCCGTGATGGTCAGCGACATCAGCGAGGTGGGAGAGGGGCGGGCGTGCTACACGCTGATGCTGAACGAGCGCGGCGGGATCATCGACGATCTCATCATCTATCGACTTGGCACCGTTGAATACCTGGTGATCGTCAACTGTGGAAACCGGTCGACCGATGTGACTTGGCTTCAGGAGCACCGCGTCGGCCACACCACCATCACGGACATCAGTCAGGGCCGTTCAATCCTGGCCGTCCAGGGGCCGCTCGCCGCTCGGGTGCTGGAGCAGATCCTGGATGCGAAGGTCGCGGGCTTGGGCCGCTTTGAAATTGCCCCCATCCGCACGATGGGGCCCGAGGCGTGCATCGCCCGCACCGGTTATACCGGCAGCGACGGCTTTGAGCTATTCCTTCCGGACCATCACGCGCGGCGTCTTTGGGATGTCATTCTGAGCGTCGGCCGATCACTCGGCGCCCAGCCGGTCGGATTGGGGGCGAGAGATACGCTTCGGGTCGAGGCAGGCCTGCGTCTCTACGGCACTGATATGGACGACCGGACGACGCCGTTTGAGGCTGGGTTGGACTGGACCGTCGCCATCAATAAGCCGAGTTTCTTCGGCAAGGATGCCCTGGTGAGGCAACGGCAGGAAGGGCTCTCCAGGAAGTTCATTGGATTCGAACTCTCTCAAGGCCCGGTTCCACGCGCGGGCATGGAATTGATGGCCGACCACGCCGATGGCGGGGCAGGGGCGCGCCGGGTGGGCACCGTGACGAGCGGGACGTTCAGCCCCATCCTGAATCGGCCGCTCGGGATGGGCTACGTCGAGCCCTCGTTTGCCAAACCGGGTACGGAAGTCATGGTGACCGTCCGCAGCCGACAGTACAAGGGGACGGTCGTCAGGCTGCCGTTTTGGAAGGGGGAGGCGAAGCAGGCGACGCTGGCGTCGCCAGGGATACCATCCAAACAGGTGGGGGGATGAATGGACGTACCGTCGGACCTCTTGTACACCAAGACACACGAGTGGCTCAGGCGTGAAGCGAGCGGCGAGGTCGTCGTGGGGATCACCGCGCACGCGCAGGAAGAATTGCGTGACGTGGTGTTCGTCGAGCTGCCGACCGTCGGGAAAGCGATCAAGCAGGGGGATCCGGCGGCGGTCGTCGAATCGGTGAAGGCCGCGTTCGACATCTACGCGCCGGTTTCCGGAACGGTGCCCCGCGTCAATGAAGCGGTCGCGAAGTCGCCCCAACTGGTCAACCAGGACTGCTACGGCCAGGGATGGCTCTTTGCGATCGCGCCGAGCTCTTCGGAGGAGTTCTCGCGCCTGCTCTCTCCTGAGGAGTACGCCAGACAAATCCAAGCCAGCACCCACTGACTATTGCCTATTGCCTACTGCTCACATCATGGACTATATTCCAAACACTGACGTCCAGTTGCAGGAAATGCTCCACGCCATCGGGGCGGACTCGTTCGAAGAGCTCGTCAGCCCGGTACCCTCAGAGTTCCACGTGCGCAGCCTGGACGTGCCCGCCGGGTTGGCGGAGGCCGAGGTCGTGGAGCTCTGCGAGGGCTTGGCCGCGCGCAACGGCTCCCTCAGGAAGATGACCTCGTTCCTCGGCGCCGGGGCGTACGACCACGTCATTCCAACGGCCGTCGATGCCCTGGCCTCCCGTGGCGAATGGCTGACCCCCTACACCCCCTACCAGGCTGAAGCCAGCCAGGGCACGCTCCAGACCATCTATGAGTTCCAGACGATGGTCTGCGAGCTCTTCCAGATGGACGTGGCCAACGCCTCGCTCTATGACGGAGCCTCAGCCGTAGCCGAGGCGGCGCTTCTGGCGCTGCGTGTGACGGAGCGGCCTCGCGTGTTGGTGTCCGAGGCACTCCACCCCCACGCCCGGCAAACCCTGGCGACGTACCTCAGCGGCGCCAAAACGATCCTCCAGGAAATCCCGACGGTCAATGGGGTGACGGATCTGGAAGCGCTTGGGAAGGCGGTGCGGGATGATGTGGCGTGCGTGATCATGCAACAACCGAACGTGTTCGGTTGCCTTGAGCCGATGGCCCAAGCCGGCGAGCTCGCTCACCGCTTCGGCAGCCTCTTTGTCGCCTCGGCGTACCCGATCAGCGTGGGTCTGTTGAGACCGCCCGGCGCCTATGGCGCGGACATTGCGGTGGCCGAGGGACGATGTCTGGGAAGCCCGATCACCTACGGCGGCCCGGGCCTCGGTCTCTTCGCGGCAACGTCGGCGCTCGTGCGTCGCCTCCCCGGGCGTCTCGCCGGCTGCACGGTGGATCGCACCGGCCGTCGAGGCTACACCCTGACGCTTCAAACGCGCGAGCAGCACATCCGGCGGGAGAAGGCCACGTCCAACATCTGCACGAATGAGGGGTGGTTGGCGCTGCGGGCCGCGATCTTCCTGAGCCTCTTGGGGCCGCAGGGCATGAAGGAGCTGGCGACGCTGAACCTGGAGAAGGCGCATGACGCGCATAAGCGGCTCTGTGAGATTCCCTGGATCAAACCGGCGTTTGACCAACCGTTCTTCAACGAGTTCACCCTCCAGTACGATCCGCCCGCGGATGTCGATCGGGTGAACCGGAGGCTGGCCAAGGCGGGCATTGTCGGCGGATGGCCGCTCGCGGATTGGTACCCGACCGTGCCGCAGGCATCGCTCTGGTGCGTGACGGAGCTCATCGGCCGCGATGGGATCGACCGTCTCCTCCATGCGCTGAACGGGTCGGCGTGATGGCAGAGCCGCTGATCTTCGAGCGTTCCGTGTCCGGGCGACGCGGCTATCGGTTGCCGTCCAGCGGCGTTCCAGCGATGAGCCAGGCGGAGGCGATTCCTGACGATCAGTTGCGCGCGGAACCGCCCCGGCTGCCGGAGGTGGCAGAGATCGATGCCATCCGCCACTACACCCGGCTCTCACAACTCAACTTTTCAGTGGACACGCATTTCTATCCGCTCGGATCCTGCACGATGAAGTACAACCCGAAGCTCAACGATCGGATCGCAGCGCTCCCCAACTTTGCTTCGCTGCATCCCCTCCAGCCGACATCGCAGGTCCAGGGCATCCTTCAGCTCCTCTATGAGCTGGAGCAGCTCCTTTCGGCGATCACCGGCATGGCGGCCTTCACCCTTCAGCCGGCGGCAGGGGCGCAGGGCGAGCTGACCGGCCTCAAGATCATTGCGGCGTACCACCGGCGCAAGCGCAGCATCCGATCCACGATGTTGATCCCGGACTCCGCGCACGGGACCAATCCGGCTTCGGCGGCCATCTCCGGTTTCACGGTTGAAAAACTCAGATCCGGCCCTGACGGGCTCGTGGATCTCAACGAGCTCAAGAGCAAGCTCACCCCTGACGTCGCAGCGCTGATGCTGACGAATCCGAACACCCTTGGGCTCTTCGAGCGAGACATCAAGGCGATTGCGGCCCTCCTGCATGAGCGGGATGCGCTCCTCTACATGGACGGCGCGAACATGAACGCCCTCTTGGGCATCGCGCGGCCCGGGGAGATGGGGGTCGACATCCTCCAGCTGAATCTGCACAAGACGTTCTCGACGCCGCACGGCGGCGGCGGACCGGGCGCCGGCCCCGTCGGGGTGGGGAAGAAGCTGGAGGCGTTTCTCCCGGTCCCCCGTATCCGCAAGATGGGCAAGCGATTTGCGTGGGATGAGCGCGGCCGCTCCACGATCGGCCGCGTCCACGGCTTCTACGGGAACGTCGGCGTGCTCATCCGCGCCTATGCGTATATCCGGACCCTGGGGTGCGAGGGGCTCATGCGCGCAAGCGAAGCGGCGATCATCAACGCCAACTACCTCAAGGCCAAACTGGAACCGACGTTTCCCGTGCCCTTCGATGATCACTGCCTGCACGAGTTCGTCGTGACGGTGAAGGCGCTGAAAGCGCACGGGGTCACCGCGATGGACGTGGCGAAGCGGCTCCTGGATTACGGATTCTACGCGCCGACCGTCTACTTCCCGCTGATCGTCGAGGAGGCGCTGATGATCGAGCCGACGGAGACTGAATCCAAAGAGACGCTGGATCGATTCGCCGAGGCCCTGCTCAGCATTGCGCAGGAAGCCACGACGAATCCGGAGCTCGTCCGAGGCGCTCCGCACCGCATGGCGGTGAGTCGGCTGGATGAGGTCAGGGCGGCGCGCGAGCCGAACCTGCGCTGGGTGCCGGAGCAACGACAGTCCGTAGTCTCCGCCACAACGCATGGCGGACCTCCGCCACCAAACTTGGCGGACTCGCCATGACTTGTGGCGAGCGCCACGCAGTGTGGCGGGCATAGTCGGTAGCCCGTAGTGCAAGCTACAAGAAATGACATTATTCGCATTGTTCGCTCCATTGGCGTTCTTCTATCTCTTATCCTGCATCAGGATTCTTAATGCGTATGAACGGATGGCCGTCTTTCGTCTCGGCCGCTTCCTTAAAGTCGTTGGCCCTGGAGTGACCTTTCTGCTGCTTCCCATCGACATGGGGGTCAAGGTGCGCCTTGATACGCAAATACCCGATTGGCAAAATCTAGGCGAGCGCGGATTAGAGGAAAGAGTGAAACAGATCGTCATGGAGGGACAGAAAGAGACGCGTTAGGCGACACTTCACACTGCTATGAACTACGGACTACGGACTACGGACTACGGACTAGACGAGTGGCGCGTCTTCGTTGATGAGCGCAGGAGCGCCGCGGAGCACATGGCGTTCGACGAGCGGCTGGCCGAGGAGGGACTTCCAACGGTGCGGTTCTTCACGTGGGATCCGGCGGCGGTTTCGCTGGGCTGGAGGCAGACGGTGCCCGATTGGCTCGAGGCATCATGGTCGGCGGCGTTGGGGCTCCAGGTCATCGAGCGTCCCACCGGCGGCGGGATCACCTTTCATGGCAGCGACGTCTCTGTTGCGGTCATCGTGCCGCGCTCCCTGGCCATCCCGCTGAAGGCGGTGATGGGTGTGGTCTGTGAGAGCGCCGCAAGCCTCTGCCGAACATTTGGAGCGGACGCAACAGCCCTCCTTGAGACGCAGGGCAGGGGCCGGTTGACGTACTGCCTGACAGAACAGAGCCCGTACGCTGTCCTTGTGGATGGGCGTAAGGCGGCGGGGTTCGCCCTCCGGCGCTATCCGACGAGCTGGCTGATCCAAGGCTCGCTGCTCGTTCGCCCGCTGCCCCCGGCGCTTGCGCAGGCGATCCCCGGGGACGTTGCGGGAGCGGTGAGGGCGCGGGCCGTGCCGCTCGCTGAGGTTGCAGCGACGCGCGTGGATGAACGCTTGGTCATCGAGCGATGGGCCGAGCACTGGGAGTCCTGGTGGAGCCTGACGATGACGCATTGCGGATTTCGCATTGTCAGTTCAATCCGCAATCCACATTCCGCAATCCGAAATTGCCCTTGATGAGGTGCGATACGTGCCAAGAGGAGAGTCCGGTCGTCATGCGGGTGGTGGTCGCGAAGGGCTACAACCGCGCCCTCGCGCGGCCGATGTTCAATTGCCCTAAGTGCTTTGAGAAGAAAGAACAATCCAAAAGGGAGAAGGCATGATTACCACGCTTGTTGGGAACTACCCGAAGGTGGCGGAGGGAGCCTATTCGACGAAGCTCATCGGCGCAATCTCCAAGTGGCAACGCAAGGAGCTCACCGATGCCCAGTTGGAAGCGGTCCGCCAAGAGATCACCCGGGCGGTCATTCGGGAACAGGAAGACGCGGGTCTTGACCTCCTCACGGACGGCCAGATCCGTTGGGAGGATCTTGTGACGCCGCTGGCGAAGCATCTTGATGGATTTGAGATCGACGGGCTCTCCCGCTGGTTCGACAACAACGTGTACTATCGCCGTCCGATTCTCCATCGGGCGCCGGTCAGGAAGCGGCCGATCCTGGTTGAGGCGTATCGGTTTGCGGCAGGCTGCACCAAGCGGCCGGTGAAAGCGGTGCTCCCCGGCCCCTACACGTTCGCCCAGATGAGCGAGGACCGCCACTTCAAGCGGCTGCGTCCCTTCGCGCTGAGGCTCGCTGAAATCCTCAACCAGGAAGCGATCGATCTCGCCCGGGCCGGCGCGCCGCTCGTCCAGTTTGACGAGCCGGCGCTCGGGTTTGGCCGGCCGGATATGAAGCTGGCGCTCGAGGCGCTGGGGGTGGCGACCAAGGGTGTCAAGTCGAAGACGGCGGTCTACACCTATTTCGGCTCGCTCAACGGGGCGCTTGAGCCGCTCCTGACGCGCGCGCAAGTCGATCTCGTGGGCGTGGACGTCGTCTCAGACCCGAAGGCGCTCGGGGCGCTGAAGCGGCTGAAGGTTACAAAGGAGCTGGCCCTCGGCTGTCTGGATGCGCGCAATACCAAGCTGGAATCGGTCGAAGACATCCAGGCTGTCTTTCTGGCGGTCAAGAATCTGGTTCCGCCGGATCGGCTCACCGTCAATCCCAACTGCGGGTTGGAGTTTTTGCCTCATCCCCAAGCCCTCGCCAAGATCCGACGGTTGGCGGAAGCCGCTCGAAACTACCGGAACTAAGGAGAACCCCATGCTACTCACGACATCTGTTGGCAGCCTGCCAAAACCGGACGATCTCACCACGGCGCGGACCAAGGCGAGGAAGGGCGAGCTGGACGCGAGGGCTCTTCGTGAGCTCGAAGAGCGCTCGACCCGCGAGTGGATCAAGACCCAGGAAGGGTTAGGCATCGACATCATCGTGGACGGCGAGCAGTACCGCGGCGACATGGTGGCCTATTTCGCCGAACACCTGGGGGGGTTCAAGGAGAGCGAGCTGGTCCGCTCCTATGGGAACCGGTACTATCGCAAGCCGATCATCGTCGGGAAGGTCACCCGACCCAAGCCGGTCACCGTGGAGTGGTGGCAGTTCGCCCAGCGGCTCACCAAGCAACCCGTGAAGGGGATGCTGACCGGCCCCTACACCATCATGGACTGGTCGTTCAACGAGCACTATCCCTCGCGTCGAGCCGCGACCCTGGCCATCGCTCAGGTCATCCGGGACGAGGCGAGGGATCTGGAGCGCGCCGGGGCCCAATACATCCAGGTGGATGAGCCGGCGATCTCCACCCGGCCCGACGAGATGGACCTCGCCATTGAAGCGTTGGGGATCGTGACCCGCGGGCTGAGGGCCAAGACGATCACGCATATCTGCTACGGCAACTTCGCAGCGATCGGCCCGAAGCTCCATCGGCTTCCGGTCGATCAAGTCGATCTCGAATTCGCCAACCGGAACTTCGAGCTGCTCGAGTTCTTCAAGGGCAAGCGCTTCCCGAAGGAGATCGGCCTGGGCGTCGTCGACGTCCACGACCATCGGATCGAGTCCAGGGATGAGGTCATCGCGAATCTGAAGAAGGCGCTGACGGTGTTCAGGCCGGAGCAGATCTACGTCGACCCGGACTGCGGACTCAAGACAAGATCCCCGCAGGAAGCCATCGAGAAGCTCCGCGTGGTCGTTGAAGCCGCACGAGCGGTCCGCGAGGAGTTGCTGAACGGGAAGGGCTCGCGCAAGCGACGAGCGCCTGCGGGTCGAGTCAGGGCAGCTTGCTGAAGACGTGAGGGCTTTCGGGTCATGGCGAAGGTGAGCGTGGATGATCTGCAGGGGCGAAAGCGGTCCGGTCAGAAGATCACCATGCTGACCGCGTACGACTGTCCCATCGCGAAGCTGCTCGATGAGACGGGGCTCGACATCATCTTGGTGGGCGACTCGCTGGGGATGGTCGTGCTCGGCTATGAGACGACGGCCCCTGTGACCATGGAGGAGATGCTGCACCATGCCCGGGCGGCGCGGCGAGGGGTCACACAGGCTCTCTTGGTGGGTGACATGCCCCTCTGCTCGTTTGGCTCTTCCGTCGCGGACTCGGTGCGCGACGCCGGGCGGTTCATCCGGGAGGCCGGTTGCGACGCGGTGAAGTTGGAATGGAAGGAGGGCATTGAGGAGACGGCGAACGCCATCATCAGCGGGGGCATCTCCGTCATGGGCCACGTCGGGTTGACGCCGCAGACAGCGGCCCGCGAGGGCGGTTTCGGCATGCGGGGCAAGGACGCCGAATCGGCGGCGCGGATCGTCGCCCAAGCGATCGCGCTGGAGCACGCCGGCTGTTTTGCGATCGTGTTGGAGTGCATTCCCGATCTTGTGGCGCAGGAGATCACCCGGCGCCTTTCGATCCCGACCATCGGCATCGGGTCCGGACCGCACTGCGATGGACAGGTGGTGGTGACCTATGACCTCGTGGGCCTCTTTGACCGGTTCACGCCAAAGTTCGTGAGGCGCTACGCGGATGTCGCGGGCGCGATCCGACAGGCCGCGGCCGACTACGTGAGGGATGTGCAGGGCGGCCGCTTTCCCGGAACGGAAGAGACGCGGACGATGAGCCCCGGGGAGTTCGCGAGACTCAAGAAGGAACTCGGCGCAGGGGCATGAAGACGAGGAGATACTACCCGATCTTCGCCGATCTCAGCGGGCGTCGCTGTGTCGTGGTCGGCGGGGGGGACGTCGCGCAGCGGAAAACCGTCGCCCTCCTCGGATGCGGCGCGCGCGTCACGGTGGTGAGTTCCACGCTCACCCGTCGACTCTCGACGTACGCCCGGCAGGGGAGAATCCGGCACCTCGCGCGGCGGTTTCGGCCCACCGACCTGCGCGGGGCGTGGCTCGTGTGCGCGGCGACGGATGACCAGGCGGTGAACGAGCTCGTGTCCCATGCGGCGCGCCGCCTGAACATTTTTGCAAACGTCGTTGACCAACCCTCCTTGTGCTCCTTCATTGCGCCGGCGATCGTCCGGCGGGGTCCGCTCACCATCGCCGTCAGCACCGGCGGGGCGAGCCCATCGTTGGCGAAGGTCCTGCGTCGCGACATCGAGCGCGCCGTCGGGACCCACCACGTGGCGATGCTCCGCCTGTTGAGGGGCCTTCGGGGGCTTGCGAAGGATCGGCTCGCGGATCCTCTCGACCGGAAGCGGTACTTTGATCGACTGCTCAGGGGTCGAGTCTTTGCGCTGGTGCGGGAAGGGAAGCCTGCGGCGGCGCGCCGGGAAGCGCTGGACCTTCTTGAACGCCACGCGATGCCAGATGGTCGGTAGCGATGCGTCCGGTCGTGATCGGGACCCGAGGAAGCGCACTCGCGCTCTGCCAGGCGCAGATCATCCAGGCGAAGCTGGAGGAACGGTTTCCAGCGCGCACGTTCACCCTCCAGACGATCAAGGCCCAAGCGGATCAGGATCCGGAGCTGCCGCTTGTCGCGTTGGGCGGGGAGGGGGTGTTTGTCAAGGAGCTTGAAGCGGCTCTCCTCGAGAGGCGCATTGACCTTGCCGTCCACAGCATGAAGGATCTTCCGCTGGATACGCCGCCGACCCTTCGGGTCGCGGCGGTGCTTGCGCGGGAGGAGCCGCGCGACGCCCTCGTCTCTCGCTCGGGAGCGGCGTTTGACCGGCTGCCGAGCGGCTCGCGCATCGGGACCTCGAGTCTTCGACGGCGCTGCCAGCTCCTGCATCACCGGGCCGATCTCCAGATGCTCGAGATCCGTGGGAACGTCGACACCCGCCTGCGCAAGCTCGATGAGGGGCGCTACGACGCCATCGTCATTGCCGCCTGCGGGTTGATTCGGCTCGGGCTTGAGGAGCGCATCACAGAGTATCTGGATTTCTCACGGATGCTTCCGGAGCCTGGCCAGGGAGCGTTGGCGATTGAGGCGCGCTCGGACGATGCTGCGACACTTGAGCTTGTGAGCGTTCTTGATGACCCATTGAGCCGAGCCTGCGTCGAGGCCGAGCGCGCGTTCCTGGCTGTCCTCGGCGGCGGCTGCCGCGTCCCCATCGCCGCCTACGCATCCGTGAGCAGCGGGACGCTCTTGCTGGAAGGCGCGGTCATCGCCGTAGACGGAAGCAAGGAACTGCGGGGTAAAATCAGCGGGCCCATGACCGAGGCGGGCACCCCCGCCGTTGGCGGGGGTCGACGAGGGAATCCCGGAGCCGAAGGCGGAGGGATCACGTTAGGCCAGCGCCTTGCCCAGCAGCTCGTCGGCCAAGGCGCCCGCCAGCTCTTGGAGCGAATCTGAGTAGGTTTTATAACGGAAGGAGCCGAACTGGCCGCTGACAGTTTCAACTCAGAAGAAATCTCCGTTGGTTGTGTGGGTTGTTCGACGGGGGGGTAGGTGAGTGATGCCCAATCAGCCACTCGCTGAAGTCTTTGGTTTCCCGATCACCAACCATAGCCGTGAGGCAGCACGATCTCGCCAGCATCGCCTATGCCCATTTGGGAACCGTGTGCCGAATTGTACGAAGGATAAGGCAAACGACCCTCTTGGCGTATGCAGCATCTTCGATGGCCAGGAAGTCGTGATTACTTGTCCCATTCGCTTTCGGCAAAACTGGATCATCGCTGAAGACGCCGCAGCCTTTTTCTTCCCACCCACGGCCAAGTGGACCACGCTCACTGAAGTGAAGCTAAACGACAAAAATGGGAAGTCGGCAGGGAACATTGATGCGGTACTGGTTTCATATGATGATAGAGGCAAGGTCACCGACTTTGGAGCGCTGGAAGTCCAGGCCGTCTATATTTCAGGCAACGTGCGGAACCCCTTTGAGTATTACATGCAAGCGCCAACGAGACGAGCGTCGATGGATTGGAGCAAAAGACCAAACTATCCTAATCCGGATTATCTTTCTTCTTCACGGAAGAGATTAGCTCCCCAATTGATTTTCAAGGGCGGCATATTGAGAACTTGGAACAAAAAGATCGCCGTTGCGCTCAATAAAGGTTTCTTCAAGACCTTACCAAGGCTAAAACAAGTGAAGCCGGCAGCAGCGGATATCGCGTGGTTCGTTTACGACTTGCAGCATAGCCGAACGCAGAATTGTTACACGCTCGTTCGACATCAGACCGTGTATACCAAGTTCAACGAGAGCCTCGATAGGATCACTCGTTCTGAGGCTGGCGATGTCAAGAATTTCATTGAGCACCTGCAAGAAAAAGTGGACGAAAAGCTCGAAGAACCTAATCCACCCGATACGAAGACCATTGATGAACTCCTTTAGCCGGGGGTCTCAGTTGACTTTTTTTGATATCCCTGTATCGGAGCCGGTGGTCAACGTTGCGTCAGTCCCCCAGCGGAGTCCTTTCCGATACCCTGGCGGGAAAACATGGCTTGTCCCACGCGTGCGGGAATGGTTGAGGTGTTTAGATACAAAACCGTCACTGTTCGTAGAACCATTCGCGGGAGGCGCTACCATAGGGCTTACCGTGGCTTTTGAGCAGTTAGCAGATCGAGTAATCCTTGTTGAACTTGATGATCAGGTCTCGGCTGTTTGGAAAACCATTCTGAGTGACGATAACGAATGGTTAGCCCAACGGATTCTGTCGTTCGAGCTGACCAACGAGAATGTCCTAGCGGAGTTGGCTAAGGGAAGCTCCTCAATACGGCAGAAAGCCTTTCGGACCATCCTAAAAAACCGAACCTTTCACGGAGGTATCCTGGCTCCGGGAAGTAGTCTTATCAAGAACGGGGAAAATGGAAAGGGGTTGAAATCCCGATGGTATCCAGGAACTCTTGCACGGCGGATTAGGGCGATCGCTAAGGTTTGCCATCGCATCAGTTTTATTGAAGGCGACAGCCTTGCGGTAATACAGAGATATGCCGGTCGTCACAACTCGGTTTTCTTTATTGATCCACCTTATACTGCTGGAGGGAAAAAGGCTGGAGCGCGACTGTATACTCACCACACGCTTGACCACCAGAAACTTTTTGAACTGGCAACAAGCATCACCGGTGATTTCTTGATGACCTATGATTTTGCTGACGAGGTCTTGGCTCTTGCAGTCAAGCACGGTTTTCAAACTCGAACAGTTACGATGAAGAACACGCATCACGCGCAGATGACGGAATTGCTCATCGGGCGCGATCTAAGCTGGATGCAGTAACGGATGAAGGGGATATCGGGGCGTGGCTCAGCTTTGTAGAGCGCCTGCTTCGGGAGCAAGGGGTCGTGCGTTCGAATCGCGCCGCCCCGATCCTTTCATTAGGGGACCTGATATTTTTTCGCAAGAAAACAGATGGGTGTCTTCCGCGATACAAATATATTGATGGTGAAATAACTCCGACGCGAAAGTCGATGAGCTTGCGCTTACGGTGACCGAATGTGCCGTTGGCGCGAGAGGACAATGAAGCTGTTGAAGAAGCTGAACGATTTTGAAGATTAGGTATGTGCCCAAGGAATTTCTGTGCTGCCAGGTCCACTGGGGCGGCAAACTAAATATGACCAAAAACACATCCCATGGTCAGAAGGAGGTACAGCCAGCAACTCGCGCGAGAGATTCTAGTCTTGGCGAATTGCGGATCAGGTCCTGGAAAAACAGCTTACAACTAGAGCATGAGTACCCGCAAGTAGAATTCAGGGAAGCATTCTCTCGGCTCTTCACGCTTAGTATATTCTTCGACAGATGTTTGGTGTCTGATGACTACCAACCTCCCAACGCTCTCGATCAGGCAATCGTCTTAACTGCCTATGGAGGGGAGTGGGCGCCAAGAATCCGAAAGTCTATAAGGGGTATTTCGGGTGCTGAAATTAAGTTGGCCCTACTCATTACTTTCTTTCATCGTGAGTTGTTCGTTGATGTTAATGCCAGTGATTGTGGCCTAATCCTAAGTTCCCTTGGCGCCGATATTATTGGAGGAAGAATTGCACATCCATGGGTTTACGACCGGCTCCTATATGACCGTTTCTTTGATACGTTTCCGACCGAGACGGACGCACTGTCATATGACAAAGCCAGGTCGCTGCTTGAAGGTACTTCGAATGGGGTTTTTCAGCTCAGGGATGTCGTAGTTGGACCTTTTGGGGCCCTAGAGTCCTCCTGTCAGAGACACATAATGCCCAACCTTAATCCTCGCCTTTGGCATTGTTCGGATCCCTCTTGTTCCGCTATGCATTCCGTACGGCTGTTAAGTGGGAAACCACGAGTGAGGAAGGCAGCTAGTTTCATCAGGAAGAAGTGTTCTGAGAAGGAAGGCCAATCTTCCGAGTGGGACAAGTTTTTCTTAAGTACATTGGACAAGAAAGCGAGTTTCTACCAAGACACCTTTGCTGGACCACTCCCCCTGCTGTTTGTAAACGCATTCAGCGAAGGTGAGTTGAGGAGTCTCCTCAAAGTGATTATTGAGGAGCACTCCAAGGAGATCCGTAGCCGATTTCCAAAGACAGGCCGTTGGAAAACACTTCGGACCGAGTCGCCGGTGAAAATCGTGCAGAACTTAAGCAAAGGACAGTGTTTTCAATTGGTACTTTTAATGGATGACTGCACTATCGTGCGCAGCTTGGAGTACTTAATCGAAGATGGTGTTGTGAAGATTCCCGCAACTGAGGTCAGACGGCAGAATGTTCCGCAGATAGGATCTGGCTGGTATAACGTGGAATGGGAGTGTTCACGTTTTGGGTTTAGATGCATTTCAAAAAATGAGAACATAGCGCCAGCGAGGCTTAAGCGCCTGGTATTGCTCTTGAACAGAGAGGAAACTCAAAAACGTCAGCTTGAGTGGAAACTACGGCACGTACCAGTTGAGGGCTTGAAGGGAAAACTGGATGCTTGGATTCATGAACACGATCCACGAGAGATTTTACGAGAGATCATCCTGACGACTGAAGATAACATGCTCCGTACCTTTGAGAGCCTTCGCTACGGTTGGTTCACTCAGCCAACAGCATCCCAGGAGGAGGACAGGCTTATCGACAAAATTCTGTGGAAGTTAGGCTATGACGTCCGGCTATTCCCTCCCGACCAGAAGATCTTTTGGGATCGGCTGGAAGCGATCATTACTAGGGTCAAGAGTCGGCCCATCAAGGAGGAGGCTGACAGGGAGGCAATCCGTAGTGTCGCGGCTAACTTCTTTGTGTCTCTAGAGGATGTTTTAGATAGGAGTCTCTCATTCATATCATGGGCGTTGCTGTGTGACCACTACGCGATCCCCCGCTTCAAGTACAATCAGGCAGAAGCACGGAAAGTCATGGCAGACCGGCTCAATGGCCGTAAACTACCCTCCGGGGAAAAATTGGTCCTTGACCCGGGCGGCAAGAACACGCTGTTTCCTCTAATACAAGGATTTCAAGTGCTTTTGGAGGTTTGTGAGGAGGTGCTTGAGGGAAGCAAAGCCCTCCGACGCTCTCAGGCGGAGCTCCCCGGGTATCATGGCCAAACTGACTTGCAGCTGTTTCCATTTCTTCACAAGGCGCTAATTCTTGACCTAAATACGGAATGTCGGGAGGACATCCTTAGAAGGCTTCGTAGTGTTAGCAGCGCACTCGAGAGTTCACAGATTTGTAATGTCAGGAACAGGATCGAACATAAGAGGCCCGATTTTCCAAATGACCGAGAGATTCTGGAGGCTTGTGGTTCGGTTGATAAAGTCGTTGGAGAACTGGAAGAAACAGGCGTCTGTCCACTGATTTATTTTTTTGACAGTCACATAGTCGATCCTTACGGTCGGCAGAGTGTTGTTCTGAAGAACTATAGAGGCAGAAAAACGTATCTCAGAAGACCTTCGGAATATGAAGTTTGTGGGCTGCCTCCTATAAAGGAGCCGCAAGTTCTTGTCCCGTGTCTACGAGTCAACGACTCTTCCGAACCGATTCGGTTTCTTTTTGAGGAAAGCTCCGACTACGTAAGATTGTGGTGGGGCTACCCAAGAAGGAAGGCTAGGCTGCCACAGGTGCACACGTAGACAGTCAGAGTTAGAAAATTTTTGATCTGAACTCCAGTGAAACAAGACACTTTCAAGGAGATGAATAAACGTCTCGCGGTCCTTACTTACGGATGCCCGTTAGACGAGAATGCTGTGTCTGGCGACCTCCTAGCACAGAACTAAGAGGTCATCGAGCTCGATTCCCTCTTTTTGTTTGAGGAAGGGGAGACAAGCGAGTGACGCACCCAGCTCCTCAAGCGCATCTCCTAATCTGGGTGCGGCACGAGCGATAGGAGGGGAAACACGTTTCCCCTCCTATGGAGCCCCGCCAGAGGCGGGGCGACTAAGCGCCCGTAGCTCAGCGGATAGAGCGCCAGCCTCCGGAGCTGGATGCCGTGGGTTCAAATCCCGCCGGGCGCGCGTTATTTCTCACTCGGAGGCGGGATTTGAAGGGAGCCGCGACTCAGATCAACGGCGGTTCGACGAACAGGAGAACCGCCCTCCCTTGGGAGCGGCGGGCGGCCACCGGAGCGATCCGCCAGCGTTCTTTGGCGGAGAGCGGAGGGGCCAAATCCCGCCGGGCGCGCTCCCTTAAAGGCAAAAGGTAAAAGGAAAAAGGCAAAAGTGAGAACAGGGACGGTGTATCTCGTTGGAGCGGGACCGGGGGATCCGAAGCTCCTTACGGTGAGAGGACAGGAGCTCTTGCGGAGGGCCGATGTCGTGGTCTATGACCACCTCGTCTCACCGCGGCTGCTCACGGTGTGCTCGCCCCATGCGAAGCTCGTCTACGTGGGGAAGGAAGCGGATCGACATGCCGCGCGGCAGCAGGCCATCAACAGGCTGCTGGTGCGCGAGGCGCGAGCCGGGCGGACGGTGGTCCGGTTGAAGGGTGGAGACCCGTTCGTCTTCGGCCGCGGGGGCGAGGAAGCGTTGGCGCTGGCGCGAGCGAAAGTCGCCTATGAGGTCGTCCCGGGCGTGACTAGCGCGATCGGCGTGCCCGCCTACGCGGGGATTCCCGTGACCCACCGCAAGCTCTCTTCTTCATTCGCGGTGATCACGGGGCATGAGGACCCCACCAAGACGGGAAGCTCGATCCGGTGGCGGCAGCTCGCTACGTCGTGCGATACCCTGATCTGTTTGATGGGGGTCAGCAAGCTTCCGTCGATCGTGACGCGACTGATCCGGCATGGCAGGGACCGCTCGACCCCCTGTGCCGTGATCGAGTGGGGAACGTCTCCAACCCAGCGCACCCTGACGGGGACGCTGCAGACGATCGTCGGATTGGCGAAGCGCGCTGCGATTCAACCGCCCGCCACGCTTGTAGTCGGCAACGTCGTGGCGCTCCGTCGGCAGTTGAACTGGTTTGAAGCACGGCCGCTCTTCGGGAAGCGGATCCTTGTGACCCGCGCGTCCGACAAGGCCGACACCTTTGCGGATCAACTGGAAGCCCTCGGCGCCGAAGTCGAGCAGTTGCCGGCCATTGAGTTGGGGCCAGTGAGACAGAACGGCCTGCTGCGTGAAGCAATCACAGGGTTCCCGAGACCCGATTGGGTGTTCTTCACGAGCCCTGAAGGGATTGGCTGGTTTGCGCGGATCCTCAGGGCCGCTCGGCAGGATCTGCGCTGGCTCTCCGGATGCCACATCGGCGCCATCGGGTCCAAGACCGCGGCTGCGATCGAGGAGCGCGGGCTTCACGTTGACTTCGTGCCGAAGCAATTCAGCCAGGAAGGGATCCTGGAGGGGTTTCCGCGTCGCGTGCTTCGTGGCAAACGGGCTCTGATCCTGTGCGCCGAGGAGAGCCGTGATGTGTTAGTCCAGGGGCTCCGCGGACGGGGCTGCGAGGTGAAGAAGCTCCCCATCTATCGGACGCTCGTCCCCCGCGCCCTGGCGACGGGGATCACGACGCTGTTCGAGCGGCCGTTCGATTACGTGACGGTCACCTCGGCGAGTTGCGTCGAGCACCTTTACGCAGCGCTCAAGGCGGCAGCAAGCGCGGACCGGTTCCGCCGGCTGCGGTTTGCCTCCATCGGTCCGGTGACCTCGAGCCATGTGAGGGCGCATGGCGGACGAGTCATGGTTGAAGCCAATCCCTCAACAATCGAAGGGCTCGTGCAAGCCGTGTTGAAACGCGTCAAATGACACGTCACACATATCGGCCGCGGCGCATGCGTCAGAACGAGCCGTTGCGATCGCTCCTGCGCGAAACCCACCTCTCGGCGAGCCAGCTCGTCATGCCGCTCTTTGTGCGCTCCGGGAAACATATCCGCTCCCCGATCCCTTCGATGCCGGGCCATGCTCAGCTCTCGGTGGACCAAGCGGTGAAAGAGTGCCAGGGGTTGCGCGAGTCGGGCGTGAACGCGGTCCTGCTCTTTGGGCTCTCTGACCGCAAAGATGAGAAGGGAAGCGGCGCCTATGCAAGGGACGGGGTCGTCCAGCAGGCGGTGCAGGCGATCAAGGCAGCCGTGCCGGGCCTGGTCGTGATCACGGACGTCTGCCTCTGCGCGTATACGAGCCACGGGCACTGCGGCATCGTGAGGACAAGGCAAAAGGTAAAAGGAAAAAGGCAAAAGAGGACAAGGGGAACGGAGTTCCCATCATCGTTGAGCGAGAGAGGGTTCTGGATCGACAATGATGCGACGCTGGAGCTGATCGCGAGAACGGCGGTGTCTCATGCCAAAGCCGGCGCGGATCTCGTGGCGCCGTCCGATATGATGGATGGAAACGTCGGCGCCGTCCGCCGGACCCTCGATGAGGCGGGTTTCGAGCGGGTTCCCATCATGGCCTACTCGGTCAAATTCGCCTCAGCCTTTTACGCGCCGTTTCGCCAAGCGGTGGACTCCGCCCCGCAGTTGGGCGACCGACGCTCGTACCAGATGGATTGCGCCAACAGCGACGAGGCGCTTCGCGAGGCCAGATTGGACATCGAGCAGGGGGCCGATATCCTCATGGTCAAACCCGCCCTCGCGTACCTGGACATCATCCGTCGCATCAAGCAGGAGCTGCGCCACCCGGTCGCGGCGTTTAGCGTGAGCGGCGAGTATGCGATGGTGAAAGCCGCGGCCTCGCGGGGGTGGGTGGCCGAGCGGCCGATCTGGTTCGAGATCCTGCTTGCGTTGAAACGCGCTGGGGCCGATATCCTCATCACCTATTGGGCGAAGGACGCCGCGAGGCACCTCCGAGAACAATGAAGACCAATAGCGTTTCGGGTTTCGAGTTGCGAGTTTCGCGTCGCCGAGAAACCCGAAACCCGAAACCCGAAACCCGAAACTTCAGGTGGTCGTCACGCCTCTTGGAGGAGGCACAACGCTACTTGGTGGGCGGAGTCAACAGTCCGGTCCGGGCCTTCCGGCAGGTCGGCGGGGATCCCCTCATGCTCGTCCAGGCTCGGGGCGTTGAGGTCCGTGATCCTGGGGGGCGCCGATGGCTCGACTTCATCATGGGATGGGGGGCTCTCTTGCTGGGCCACAACGCGCTACCGGTGGTTCAGGCGCTCCAGCGCGGGATGAAGCAAGGCATCCTCATGGGACTCACGCACCCTGCCGAAGTGGAGCTTGCCAGGCTCATTGTGGAGGCAGTGCCGTCGGTTGAGCAGGTGCGCTTCATGGTGTCCGGCACGGAAGCGTGCATGACGGCGGTGCGGTTGGCCCGGGCGCAGACCGGGCGGACGAAGATCGTGGTGTTCGAGGGATGCTACCACGGCCATGCGGATAGCCTCATGGCCGGAAAGACCACCAGCGTTGCGTCCGTCTCGGGGTCAGAGGTCATCTCGGTTCCGTTCAACGACCTGGACGCGTTTGAGATGGCCATCCGGCGGCATGGTGACGAAGTGGCGTGCGTCATCGTGGAGCCTGTGGCTGCCAACATGGGGGTCGTGGTCCCTGAGCCAGGGTTCCTGCAGCGACTGCGGACGTTGACCAGTCGGCATGGCATCCTGCTGATCTTTGATGAGGTGGTGACAGGGTTCCGCGT
>JACPSR010000081.1 GCA_016193175.1 Candidatus Omnitrophota bacterium | reverse complement strand
CGCGCGAGCGGATCGAGCGTCGTGAAGAGCTGGTCCTTCACGGCGCCTGAGACGCCGGTCAACCGGTTGAGCAGCGTCGTCTTGCCCGCGTTCGTGTAGCCGACGAGGGCGGCGACCGGCACGCCGGTTTCCTTGCGCCGAGAGCGGGTCGCGCCTCGGCGGCGCTCGAGCTTCTGCAGCTCCTCGGCCAGGCGCGTGATCCGCCGCCGGATCCGCCGCCGGTCCACCTCGAGCTTTTGCTCCCCGGGGCCTCTCGTCCCGATCCCGCCGCCCAAGCGGGACAGCATAATGCCCTTCCCCACGAGCCGAGGCATGAGGTAGCGAAGCTGGGCCACCTCCACCTGGACCTTGCCCTCTTGGGACTTGGCGCGCTGCGCGAAGATGTCCAGGATGAGCTGCGTGCGGTCGATCGTCTTGACGCGCACGAGCTCTTCGATGTTGCGCTGCTGGGCGGGGGAGAGCTCGCGGTTGAAGACGACCGCCTGGGCCTGGCGATCCACCACCGACTGGGCAATCTCCTCCAGCTTGCCGGCGCCGAGGAACGTCCCGGCCACCGGCTGGTGGCGCTTGACGTTCATCTCACCGACGACGCGGCAGCCGGAGGAGCGCACCAGTTCCTTGAGCTCCTGGGCTTCGTCGGCCAGCGACCACACGGCGCTTCCCGGCTGGAAGCGAGGATCCAGTTGGACGCTGATCAGGAGCGCGCGTTCGATTGACATGGCACGCAGGCGGGCGGGCGAAACGTCAGCGGCGTTGTTACGCGAACTGCTGAGCGCCAATCGCTGAGCGCTCCACGTGAACGCGTCGCAGGAGGTCCAGGATGCGCTCGTTCGTCTCCCAGGAGCGCTCGTCTTGGGGGATCTCGATCCACTGGATGCCCGTGGTTTTCCGGAACCAGATGAGCTGGCGCCGCGCGTAGTTGCGCACCCGCTGCTGCCAGGTGGCGATGGTGTCTTTCAGGCTCACCTCGCCCCTCAGGTACCGCTCGATGTCGGCAAGCCCATGCACCTGCCGCGCCGTCCGGGAGAGGGCGAGGCGCAAGAGCTCGCGGACCTCATTGATGACCCCGGCCTCATAGACCATGTGGAGCAAGCGCTCGTTGATGCGACGATAGAGCTCATCCCGGTCGCGGGTGATCCCGATGACGGTCACCCGCCCCTGCCAGAGCGCGGCCGTCGCTTCCCTCCACCAATTGGAAATGGGCCTGCCGGTGACGGCATAGACCTCAAGCGCCCGGATGATGCGCCGCGCGTCATTGGGGTGGATCCGCGACGCCGCGACCGAGTCAACGCCCAGGAGCCGATGGTGCAGGACGCTCGTCCCCATCCCCTGACATTCGTTCCAGAGCCGCTCGCGAACCTTGAGGTCGGCGGGGGGCGCGTCGCAGAGGCCTTCGGTCAGCGCCCGGAGGTAGAGGCCGGTGCCGCCGACGATGAGCACGCGTTTGCCGCGCGCCAGAATCTGGTCGATGATCGGTACTGCCGTCTTGCGGTATTCGCCCACGCTGAAGGAGTGGGTGGGCTCGGTGCAGTCAATGAGGTGGTGTTGGACTTGCGCCCGCTGGGCGTGGGTGGGGGCCTGCGAGAGGACCCGCATCTTCTGGTAGACCTGCATCGAATCGCAGGAGACGATCTCCGCCCCCAACGACTGCGCCAGCTCCACCGCGACGGCGGACTTCCCCACCGCCGTCGGGCCGACGAGCGCGATGATCCGCTGCACCATGCAAGCTCCCGAATAAGGTATGTGCGGTACCCCGGGTGATTGTCGCCTGCACGAGTTTGCCAAGCAGGTCCTCCGGGTTCTCCACGATGACCCCGTGGTGGCCCCGGGTCCTACCGAACCATTGTCCCTCAAACCGCCCCCGCTGTTCAACTAAAATTTCAACCAGGCAGCCCTCGAGCGCCCGGTGCCTGGCGAGGGTGATCTCCTCCTGGAGTTTGAGGAGGACCTGGTTGCGCTCCTCCTTCGCCTCCTGCGGGACGTCATCCTCCCGGGCCGCCGCATCGGTGCCAGGCCGCGGGGAGTACTTGAAGATGTAGGCGTTGTCGTAGCGCGCCTCGCGCATGAGCCGGACGGTCGCCTCGAAATCCTCGTCCGTCTCGCCGGGAAAGCCCACGATGATGTCCGTGGAGAGGCTGACCTCCGGCACAAGCTGCCGCAATCGCTCGATCTTCCTCAGGTAGGCCTCCGCGGTGTAGCCCCGGCGCATCGCGCGCAGGATCCGGTTCGAGCCGGACTGGACCGGAAGGTGCAGCGCCTCGCACACCGAGGGGCAGTCGCGCATCGCTGCAAAGAGCCGCTCGGTGGCGTCAAACGGATGGCTCGTGGTAAACCGGATGCGTAGGCCTGGCGGGTGACACGGCGCCAGGGCCCCCATGCGCCCGGAGCCGACGACGGCGATAGTCCGGCGCGGCGAGGACGCATGGGGTGGCGCCGTGGCAGGACCCGCCAGGCCCTGAATCGACGCATCAATAAGCCGAAGCAATTGCGGAAAATCGAGCAGCGCGCCCGGGTCTTCCTCTAAGAGGCGCAGCCGCCCGAGTGGCCCCTTATAGCCTGAGCCATCCGGAAACCGCTTGCCATAGGAGTTGACGTTCTGCCCCAAGAGGGTCACTTCCCGGTATCCCGCCTCCACCAACCGGTTGATCTCCTCAATGATCTCCTCCGCGGGCCGCGAGATCTCCTGCCCGCGCGTCTTCGGCACGATGCAGTAGGTGCAAGCCTTGTCGCACCCCTCCATGATCGTGACGAATGCCGTCACCCTATCGCGGCGATAATCGCCGGCTGGTTTCTTCTCAAGCGGCCTGTATGGCCTATCGACCGCTATCACTCTCGTTCGGGGTTCGGGGTTCGGGGTTCTGGGCAGACCGTTGTTGCCCCCAACCCCCAACCCCGCACCCTGAACCAACTCTGCCTGTTGTCGCTGCTCTTGGATCTCCGCTAAGAGGTACGGCAGATCGTACAGCTCTGCCGGCCCTGCAACCAGATCAACGCGGGGCAGCCGTTTAAAGATCTCAGCCTGCCTGAGCTTCGCCATGCAGCCGATGATCCCCAGCACAAGGTCGGGCCGTTCCTGCTTCAGCACGGAAAGCTCGCCCATCTTCCCGAACGCCCGCTCCTCCGCGTGCTGCCTCACCGAGCACGTATTGAGGAGAATCACATCGGCTGCTTCCGGCTCCTCGGCAATCTCATACCCCTGCGCCCTCAGCATCCCGAGCACCTCCTCGGAATCCCGGACATTCATCTGACACCCGTAAGTTTGCAGAAAAATGGTTTTACTCATATCGGGACGTTCCTCACTGCAAACTTACGGGTGATCCCGAGGAGCGGTCGAAGCCGCAGGCTGAGATCCGCGACGAGGGAACAACCGGAGGACCCTTCCACATTAGCTTAAAGATAATCTCCGTATCGCGGCCGCGCAGCGGCCGCGAAGTGCCTGATGTCCCCCGGAGCCTGGCACCTTACTAGGATGTGTTAATTGCTCGAGAAATACGTATAGGCACTGTTGGTCTTTTCTCTACGTAATGCTTCCTTCCTGACAAAGCGAAGAAGAGTGGCTGCAACGCTAGCGCGGGGATGCTTGAAACCTTTAATCTTGAGCGTGTCCACCACGTCCAAGTCGGTTTTTCCGTCTCGGAAGAATCCGTCCTTGATCAACCGCTCTATCGCCATTGTTGGTGATTGATACACCATTTTATCACCTCATAGTTTCTCTTATATGATAGCACCCCAAAACGTCATTCTACCGACGAACCGTTCCCCTTTAGCTGTTCTTCAATCAACCGTTCGCCTGTTGAGGTTACCTGGAACGTCTTCTCTCCCTCCTTAATAATCTCTGCCTCCATGAGCCAGCCACGTTGTTCGCATCGGCCAAAGTCCCGATAGACGTTTGTTTCGCGTGAGTATGGCTCTTTGGCTTGCTTGTAAGCTTCGATGATTTGTGCTCGTGTAAATGGGGCTTGGCCACGAATTTTTTCGATGTAATACCCCATTGCCAGAATTTTATGTGGATGTTTCTTTGCACCGATCTTTCTAAGGAATTCTGTCATTGACCACTGCTTCCCCTGCACATCTTCTGGTCTTGCGGGTGCTCCAGTTGCCTCTGCCATTGCTTGGGGAGACTTCTGCTCATTGGTCAGACGCTCAAAATGTGTCTCCACAAACTTCTGATCCCCCCAAACTTCGATCTCGTGCTCCCCTCTGCGCATACGGATACCAAACTGACTACACTCGGCCATTTACTACCTCCTTTGTGTTGGCACTCAACCTCAGCCCGGCGAGATAGTACGACAACTGAGTGGCGATGTCAAGAAATGTTTTGGATTATCTATATCCAATTGTGTATTGAGCTACACTTGTTCATTGGCCTTGCCATCAAGGATTGGGTTATCCAACGGAATGGTTAGCTGGTGTTCTTTATTTGAGCACAAAATTCGCATATTTGCACGTTTCGCTGGCAACTCCATCAAGGGGGTAGGCACAATCTCCCCCTTATGAGGAGATATCGCTCATATTATAATAGATACTGAGATAGATATATATATCCAATTCTCCATATATATATGGATTGTTTAATGAGCCTCATTATCTATTTATTAAAGAGAGTATACGTTAGGTTAGGACGTGGAGACACGAAAAAAAGAAAGACCGCAGGAGGCCGTAATGACAGAAGAGACACGAGGCGTTATTGCCTAGCACCTAGGAGCGGAGGGCCTCCGAATTTTTGGGATAAGACCCTATTAGCGTGGCTTGAACTAGGCCACGACTATCCGCGCAAGCTCCTCATCAGGCACCAGTAGGACATGGCAGCGGACGGCTTTGGCGGCCCGGACGACGGAGGAAATACGAGGGTCGTGGTGGGAACTCTCGGTGCGGGCGACGTGGGGTTGAGGAACTCGAAGCTTTTTGGCCAAAGCCCGCTGAGAAAGCTTTCGCCGACGGCGCATGATGGCAAGCTGAGTAGGAAGTGGCAACTCCGCAAACAGCTTGGCGTGCTCCAAGGCCGCTTCCGGGTGCGCCTCCAATAACTCGTGCAGATGTTTGTCGAATCCTCTCATCAAGCCATCACCTCCCTCAGTCGCTTCCTGGCAAGCTCAAGATCATCCTTCGGCGTCTTGGCGCTCTTCTTCTCGATGCTGTGCAGCAGCCAGGCCGCTCCCTTCCAAACCCCAAAGAACACCCGATACTGAATCCCGTCATACAGCCGCTTCAGCTCCCACAACTTATCACCAAGTGGCCGGATCGTGATTTGCTGTGACCGCAATCCCTCAGCACCCAAGACCTCAAGGTCAAGGGCCAGACGAGCGAACGCCTTCGGCCGCTCCTTGGCGAGCTGGGTTAAATGGTCTCTGACAGGCCCACGATTGCTTTCAGGATAGTACAGGATTTCGAGCACGCATCACCCAAGATAGAATGATAACATATCTGTTATCATTTTGCAAGTGTCGCTGTTCGACTCAAACCGCTGAATGTGGGGAGCAGTGTACTTCTTCACGCTCATCCAGTTCCTTCAGCAGCTCCAGCGCCATCTTGCGCCCGTGCCACAATAAGGAACTTCGGAGGCGTTCCTCTGTGGGCCGCCTCCGTTTTTCAGGGGAATGCTGGCAGTGGCGCAGCGGCGTGAGCGCCCTGGCTCACGCGGCGCTCACCCATTTGATGGGGGCGGGAGGAAACGTCCATTGCGACCGATGACGCGCCATGGGCTCATTCGTTTCATAAAACGTCGGCGGCTCGTACGTCCACCCTGCCTTCAGCCGCTTGTCTTCCCGTCGCAGTGTCGACCAGACGAACCGGCCGGCGAGGGGCGCCACCAACCGGGCCTTGATCCCGATCTCCCGCTTGATCTCATCCAACAGTCCTGAGAGCTTTCGAGCGAGCGCCGGGTTCCGCTCATTGAACCATCGCCGGGCGGCCCAGAGGGTCGCGGGGAACGTGACGACTAGATTCCTCGCCTCCCACGCAAAGCGATTCCGAACGCGCACATCCGCATGGTGCTTATAGCGCCGCCATCCCGAAAGGACCGTCCGCGCGATGCGCAGGACGCTCGGGCCGTTGACTTCGAAATCCCGCCGAAACGCCTTCAGAATGAACTCGGTCTCTTGCCCTCGCTTGATATGCGGATGGCGGTGCCTGAAGATGAACTGCCCGTGAACGTCCCCCTCCTGATATTCGCTTGGATCTAAGAGCGTCTTGCTCGCCAAATGCTCCGCGTAGAGCGCGGTGCCGGGAATGGGCGTATAGAGCATGAACTGGTGAAAGTCGCTGGCATGGCTGACGGCGTGCTCGATCACCTCATCGATGTTGTCGGGGGTGTGCTCCTCGAGGCCGATGATGCTCGAGCCGAGGACCCGGATCCCATGCGACTGGAGGGTGCGCACCAGGACGCGGGTATCGATGCCCTGCAACTTGGCGTACCGGCTGTTCTTGCCCTCGAGGCCCATCCAGACCCACGAAATGCCCAGGCGCACCAGTTGTTCGATGGGATAGGATTGCACCACGTGCGCCGAGCTGAAGACGTACAACGACCACGACTTGCCGTACTCCTCGATCAGCTCCAGGAGCCGTAGGGCGCGCTTTTTGTGGAGCAGGAAGTTCTCATCCATGACGAAGAACGAGCGGATCCCCATGCCCTGCTCGATGCCGCACATGACGCTGAACAGCTCATCGCCGGTCTCATAGAAATTGATGAATTTCCCCTTCCCTCCGAACATCGCGGAGGTGGCGCAAAAATTGCACCCCATGGGGCAGCCGACGGAGGGAATCAGGGTCGCCGCCACCTCCCTCCCGCTATTCCGCACCCCCAGCCCCATCGTCCGGGTGCCAATGGCGGAGGAGATCAGCGGATGGCGGATGGGCTGGTCGCCGTCCTCGCCCAGGAACCGCCGGAACCAGCGCACGCCTTCGCCGGTGACGATGTAATCCGCATCGACGTACCGGGCGAGCCCAGGCCGGTTGGCGATGTGGCCCCCCACGACGATCGTCGCGCGGGGGAGATGCTCCCGAACCAAGCTGCACATCTTCTTGACCTTTTCAACGTTCGTCAGAATCGAGCTGATCCCGACGATGTCATAGGTGAAACTGCGCAGCTCGCGAATGAACCGGTCCAGGGTGGGGAAATCCAACAACGTGCAGGGGGCTCCGATATTGGCCTGGATCAGCATGATGCCCCACGAGCGGTGGAACATGCGCAAGGAAAACGGCCCCTCCGCGCGCGTGACCTGATTCTGATACAGCTCCATCGGATTGATGGACCGGCTGCCATAGTCGTCGTCCCGGCCATACGGGCCGAAGACGCTGGTCAGCAAGACCTTGGCGCGCGAACCCAATGGATGAACGGGGATCAGTTCCATCAGAAGGTATAGGCGACGGCGACCGACACCTCCGTCCCGTTGAGGTAGGAGCCCTCCACGTTCACGATGACATCCTCATACCGGCCGAAGTAGACGTCCGTCCCGAGGAAGAGGCCGATCGGTTGATCCTCTTCGTAGGTCCCCTGCTGGAGGAGCTCGTTGTTCTCGCGCACCTTGAAGCGGAAACTGACGGTATTGTACTTGAGCCCCAGGTAGGGCTTCAGCTTGTTGAACGACTTGGCGACGCTCGTGGCAAGCTGCCACTCGTGCCATCGTCCCTCGTTCTTGCCTCGATGCCGCTTGCGGATGTCCACATACTGGAGGCTCCCATCCCACTCCCAGCTTTTATTGCGGCTTTCAAAGAGCCTCCCCTTGAGCTGGACGCTGGAGAGCACGTTGGCGTCAAATCGGTTCGTGGCCGAGGCGCTACTCCGCTTCTTGATCGATGAGTCCTCGACTTCAAGATAGGCCAGCCCGATCTTTCCGTAGATGCTGAGCCGGTCCGTCAGACCGTACCCGCGAAAGTGCCCGAACTGATACACCGTCGCGGTGGCACCACCGTTCAGGTCCCGCGCAGGAAGGGCGCTGCCTCCGAGGCCGAACGTCCACTTTCCTTTTTTTAAGATGCCCGCTGGGCTCCCAACCGCTTCGGCGGACGCGCTCGCCGCGTGGCACAAGGAGGCGGCAGCTATCAGGCACACACCCGCGATCCGGACCTTGACCCTCGGGAGAGGATGCCACATCCTCGGTCCTCTTCTATCCTGACCCAGGGGAGAGATCATTTGGCCTTGTGTCCTTTCGGAGCTGCTGTGGTCCTTGAGCAATGACGGGCCCCTCGCCGGCGACTTGAACCCAGCGACCCCCCATATACACTTCCTTCACGCGTCCTCGTCGGCCGCGACCGTGCCCTCGGCTTCTCCCGCGAGAAGGCGGCGGGCCTCCTCGGCCAAGCCGTTGCCCTCGCCCGCCGCCGTCAGGCTGTTGCTGTGGCGGAGCGCTCGCGGTCGCCGCAGGCGCAGGGGCAGCGCTCTGCGGAGGCGTCGGTGGCGCCTGGCTTCCTTTCCCTCGGCCTCCCCTCTTCCTGCGGTGGCGTCGGCGGCGCGGCGGCCCGCTTGATGCCGTCCCTGTGCCGGTGGATCCCACCGGGAAATCCCGGGGCACCGACTCCACCCCCCCACGGGGGGCGACATCCCTCCCTGCGCCCCGCCATGAAGCGGGGCGGGCAGGCCGCGCCCCCGGACGAGTCCGGGGCTCGTTGGGGGGCGGGGTCGGCTGACCGGGGGGCGAAAACTCGATGCTGTGACGCCGCGCGACCTCCTCCATCTTCGCGGCGTCTGGGGAGCTGCCCAGACGCGCAAGCTCGCGGAAGAAGTCCTCGAGCCCCGGGGGGGTGGCGGTCCACGCCAGCTGCAGCAGTCCTGTCCCGGTATTGCGCAGGCCTTGCCAGGCCTGGCGTGGCACATAGACCAACGTGCCGGGGACCACCGTCATCGATCGGCCTTGCAGTGTCGCGCGTCCCTGGCCTCTGTGCACGAACAGGGCCTCGTCTCGATGGAGGTGCCGGTGGAGCGGAAACTCCGCTCCAGGCAAAAGGGTCAAGGTCCCTGCGGTAAACGGAGCCCCCGTCTGCCGGGGGTCGACTTTAATGATGACCTCGCCGGCAGCGGGCGGCCCGAGTTTCAAGGCCTCTCCCTCCCGTGGTTTGAGGATGCCTTTCAACGGTCCCTCTATTTCTTCGTCTCACACGTCCCCTTCTTGCAGGGACAGCACTTCACGAGTGACAGCAGCGCGAGCAACCCGGCGATCCCAATAAGCCCGTAGACCACACGGGCCGGGCCGGTCATCTCTCCCAGCAGCTGCTCCACCAGATCGATGCCGAAGATCCCAACCAGCCCCCAGTTGAGTGCGCCGATCCCCGCCAAGAGGCCAACGACCTTACACACCGCACAGTCTTTCCCGCTCGTCATGCCCCACCTCCTGTTGTCCGATTCAACGGTAATTCTCCACTTGAAGCGGAATCCCAAAATCCGTGGCCTTGAGGGCGTGGACGACCGCTTGCAGATCGTCAATCTGCCGGCCGACGACGCGCACCCGATCACCCTCAATGTGAGGCTGGACTTTCAGGCCGAGGCCTTTAATGGTCTTGGTGATCTCCTTTGTTTTCTCGGAGGGAAGCCCTTGTTGGAGGAGCGCAGACTGTTTCATCCCGCCGCTTGGCAACTGCTCAGGCTGCTCCCAGACGAACGCCTTGAGCGACACCCCGCGCTTTGCCAGCTTCCCCTCCACCACCTCGACGACGCTCTTGAGCTGCGCGTGGTGGTCGGCCGTCACCTTCACCATCGATGAGGCATCGTCAAAGATCACGCCGGCGCGGCTCCCTCTGAAGTCGAAACGGGTCCCGATCTCCTTTTGCGCCTGCTGGAGGGCGTTGCGCAACTCCTGGAGGTCCACCTTCGAGACGATATCACAGCTATGGTCTTGCGCCATCCGTCACATCCCAGGTGTGAGGCGCGAGGAAAGACCTCTCACCTGAGCTCCAGGAGGCCGACCTTGAGCGTGACGCGCGTCCTGTCAGAGGCCCACGGCCACAGCGCGGCGTAGGCCGCCTGCTGAGCCTCGCCCTTGACGACGAACAGGCATTGCTCAATGCGGACGCCTCCTAAGAGATCAACGGCGGTCTGCACCTTCGGTTCGAGTCGCACCGGCTCCCCAAAGTCCTTCACGGGTTGGCCGAAGACTTCCCTGAGCAGACCGCAGCAACGGTCGAGATCCTGACGCAAGAGAACGGCCTCGAAATAGGGATCCGAGGTCTGTTCCGTCCTCCGCTCCACAAAGGAGATCGTCCCTCTGAGCGATTCGATCAACGGCGTGATCAATCCGCTGACGCTCACTGAGGCGATCGCTCCGTGAGAACCCGGGAGACCCCCGCCGGCGTCATACGCTGAACCGGAAGCTGAGGATGTCGCCGTCCTCGACGAGATAGTCCTTGCCTTTGAGGTGCAATTTGCCGGCGCCCGCGACCGCCTGCTCGCTCCCCAAGGCGATGAGGTCGTGGTATTTGATCAGTTCGGCCCGAATGAACCCGCGTTCGATGTCGGAGTGGATCACCCTGCCCGCTTCGGTGGCCGAGGCGCCTCGCCGCACCGTCCACGCGCGCACCTCATCCGCCCCGACGGTGAAATAGGCGATGAGGCCCAGCGCCTCGTAGCTCACGCGGGTGAGGCGATCGATCGCCGATTCG
>JACPSR010000042.1 GCA_016193175.1 Candidatus Omnitrophota bacterium | reverse complement strand
GTGGCCGCCAACGCAGGCTTGATCGGGGCCTCGCGGCTGACCTTCGCCATGAGCGAGCACTTCACCCTCCCGCGGCTCTTCTACCAATTGCACCCGCGGTTTAAGACGCCCTACGTCTCGCTGATCGCGTTCACCCTCATCGCCGGCGCCATCGTGGCCATCTTCAGGAACCTCACGCACATCGCGGACCTCTACAATTTCGGCGCGATGCTCTCCTTTGCCCTTGCCCACCTCTCGCTCTTGGGACTGCGCATCCGTCAGCCGGCCCTCGCGCGCCCGTTCAGGATCGGCTGGAACCTCACGGTCGGCCGAGCGGAGCTGCCGTTGACGGCGATCCTGGGCCTCTTGGGGACGGCGGCGGTGTGGGTGGATGTCATCTTTACGAAACCCGCCGGCCGAAATCTCGGCTTCCTGTGGATGGGGGTTGGGCTCGCCAGCTACTTCTGGTATCGCCGGCAGCAGAAGCTTCCCGCCGCCGCGCGCGTCCGCATCGAAAAGCTGCGCATGCCGGACTATCAGCAGGTCAGTGTCAGGAAGATCCTCGTGCCGACGACGGGGGCGCACACGAGCGACGTCGTCCAGTTTGCGGCCAGGCTCGCCAAGATGCACGGCGCCGACGTGTCGGCGCTGCACGTGATCGAGATCCCGCCCTCCCTCCCGCTCGACACGTTTTTCCCCGAGAAGCTGGCGGTGGCAGATTCCATCATGGAGCAGTCGCAAGCCATCGGGCGAGAATACGAAGTCCCCATTGACGCGCAGGTGCAGCAGGCGAGATCCGCCGGCGAGGTGATCGTGGAGGTCGCGAAGGATGGAGGCTACGACTTGATTATTCTCGGGGCCGCCGCGCGGCAGGCAGCCCCTGGGCTTTCCTCGCTTGGCACGACGGTCGAATACGTCATCCGCAATGCCCCGAGCCGCGTCTGGGTCATGACCGGGAAGGAGCAGATGTCAGAGGACAGAAGTCAGAAATCAGAAGACAGATGACAGAAATCACAGGACGGACATCAGAGATCAGACGACGGAAGTCAGAGGTCGGATGGTATTACGATCTGTTTTCTGTCTTCTGACCTCTGTTATCTGACATCTGGTTTCTGAGCGAGCATCTCACGCACGACGGCCGCGGCACGCTCGACCGCGCCGGCCGGCCCCAACTTCGCTTTCACCTCCCGCAGGGCCTCTTTCATGGACGCACACCGTTCCTCATCGCGGAGGAGCTCAATGAGCGCGCCCGCGACCCTTGCCGGCGTGGCCCGGTGCTGGATGAGCTCGGGGACGACCGCTCGTTCCGCCACCACGTTCACGAGGGCGATGTGCGGCACGCGGATGACCGCGCGCGCCGCGGCGTACGTGGGCCACGACGCGCGGTAGACGACCACCATCGGGACCCCGCACAACGCGGTATCGAGCGTCGCGGTCCCCGAGGCGACGAGCGCCGCATCCATGAGCTGCAAGGCGTCATAGATGGAGCCCTGGGCGATGCGCACGTCGACGCAGGCGCGCAAGACGTGCTGCCGAACGAGCCCTTCCGGCACGGTGGGCGCTCTCGACAGGAGGAACTGCACGCCCGGCATGCGCCAGGCGATCCGGGCGGCGGCGGAGAGCATCAGGGGAAGGTGGCGAGCGATCTCACGGTCCCGGGAGCCAGGGAGCAGTCCGACCGTTCTTCGCCAGGGGTTGAGGCCGAAGTGCTGCAGGGCCGCCTCCTTGCTCAGGGAGGGGCGCGCCTGATCCACCAGCGGATGGCCCACCCACGTGACCGGGATGCCCTCACGTCGGTAGAGCGCCTCTTCGAACGGGAAGAAGACGACCATGCGATCCACGTAGCGTCGGACATACCGCAATCGCCATCGTCCCCACGCCCACACCTGAGGGCTGATGTAGTAGAGGATGGGGATGCCGTGCCGTTTCACGAGCGGCGCAATGACGGGAAGGTTGAAGTCGCCGAAATCGACCAGGATGACGAGCGTCGGGGGTTGGCGTCTCAGGTGATCGTCGAGGAGCCGCTTCGCGCGGATGAAGCGCGCCAGGTGCCGGGCGGCGTCAAACGGCCCGATTGAGGCGGTGTGGGTGAGGTCATCCAGCAGCACGGCGCCCGCGCGCCGCATGGCGGCTCCGCCGAGCGCCGTCACGGTCAGCCCCGGAAGGCGCCGCTTGAGCGTTTCGATGAGTCGTGCCGCTTGGATATCGCCTGAGGGATCTCCAGCAACGAAACAAACGGACGGCATGTTAGTGGTGAGTGACGGGTGACGAGTGACGAGTGACGAAGAGCACAAGACGCCAACGCGCGATACCAGTGACTCGCCACTGGTCACTCATCACCCGCCACTCTTCCGGTGCATGGCCTGCTCGATGCGGAGGGCCAGGGCGAGCGCCGCTTTGCCGTCCACTCCCGAGACGACGGGGGCACGATGCCTCATGATCGATCGGACGAATGACGCGACCTCGTCCTGGAGCGGCGGGCGCTGGTTGACGGGAAGCTGCACGCGGCGCACCGTCCGGCCAGATGTGCGGGCGAGGGCCACCGTCTGCGCTTTGTAGTCGATGGAGAGGTAGCTGTCTTCCTGAAAGACCCGGATGCGGCGGATGGACTCCTCGCTGATGCGGCTGGCGGTCAGGTTGGCGATGCAGCCGGAGGCGAACCTCAATCGGACGTTGGCGATGTCCTCGCTCTTCGAGAGGACCGGCACCCCCATCGCATCAATGCGGCTGACCGGCGCGCGGACGAGGAACAAGAGCATGTCCAGGTCATGGATCATGACGTCCAGGATGACGCTCACATCGGTCCCCCGGTAGGGGTAGGGGGAGAGCCGGTGGACTTCGATGAAGCGCGGGTGCGTGAGGTGGCGCCCCGCTGCGCGGATGGCCGCGTTGAATCGCTCGACATGGCCGACCTGGAGGATGCACCCTCGACGCTCGGCCGTGCGGATCAAGACGTCCGCCTGGGCGAGGGTGGTCGCGATGGGCTTTTCGATCAGGAGGTGGATTCCGCGCGCCAACAACGGCAGACCGAGCGCGGCATGCAGGCTCGTGGGCGCGGCCAGGCTGACGGCGTCAACCGCTCCGATCAGCTCGCGGTAATCGGTGACGGCGCCGCAGTGGAGCGCTCGGGCGACGCGCTTGGCTCGCGCGGCGTCGATGTCGCAAACCGCCACGAGGCGGATACGGGGCATCGACGCATAAATCTGGGCGTGCCGAGCGCCGAGGTGACCCACCCCCACCACAGCCACCCGGAGCGGTGTCGTGGCCATGCCGGGTCGAGTCTAGCGGAGGCCTTGTCTAAAGTCAACTCATGTGGTAAGATAGCGCACTTATGTCGACGTATCTCCGACTCTTACAGTACGTCAGACCGCACCTCAAAGTCCTGGGGCTGGCCGTCGCCTGCATGGCCGCGTCGAGCCTGCTGGGCGGGGTCCAGCTCGGCGCGATCTTCCCCTTAGCCGACCGCATTATCACCAACCGGGTCATCCCGACCCAACCCTGGTTTCCCTCCTGGCTCCTCCAGCTCATTCAGTGGTTCAACGCGGTCGAGCCCCGGACCATGCTCACCGTGTTCGCGGTGGCGATCCCCATCCTCTTTTTCCTGAAGGGGCTCGTCGAGTTCTGGCAGACGTTCTTCATGAACGACGCCGCGCAGCGGGTGATCCGGGACCTGCGCCAAGCGCTCTTTGACCGCTTCATCGGCCTCTCGCTCGACTACCATCACAAGTCCTCGACGGGCAAGACGATGTCCCGCATCCTCTATGACACCGGCGTCATCCAGAACTCGATTACGGAAGGGTTGAGCGATCTGGTCCTCCAGGGCTTTCAGGTCATCGTGTGCTTGGTCATCGCGCTCGCCATCAACTGGAAGCTGTCGCTCATCCTCGCCGTGATCGTGCCGCTCATCACCTGGCCGATTCGACAGATCGGCAAGCTGCTCAAGAAGCTCTCGCAAGAGACCCAAACCGTCATGGGGCAGCTCAATACGACGATCCTGGAGTCCATCTCCGGCATCCAGGTGATTCAGGCCTTCCTCGTGGAGCAGGCCGCCCGGATCAAGTTCGCCACGGCCAACGAGCGATCCTACCGGCTCACCTGCAAGATCCAGAAGCGGATGAACGCCCTCTCGCCCCTGACGGAGCTCATCGGTGCCTCCGGGGGGGCGGTCGTCTTTTGGTACGGCGGGCGCTCGGTGCTGGCGAACGAGGTGACCCTGGGGACGTTCCTCGCCTTTCTCCTGGCGATCCTCTCGCTCATCCGCCCGTTCAAGCGGCTCGCGAAGCTGCACGGGATCAACCAGCAGGCGCTGGCGGCTGCGGAACGCGTCTTCGAGGCGCTGGATACGCCCTCGAGCGTCATCGAGCACGCGAAGGCCAGGGTCCTCCCCCGCTTTCACCGCGAGATCGTCTATGAGCATGTCTCCTTTCAGTACGACGCGCAGCCGGCCTTGCGCAACGTGTCCATGACGATCCCCTTTGGAGAGACGACGGCGCTGGTCGGCCCAAGCGGCGGCGGCAAGACGACCTTCGTCAACCTCCTCCCGCGCTTCTATGACCCCAGCGCCGGGCGGGTGAAGATCGACGGCCGCGATGTCAGACACGTCACCCTCGCCTCGCTGCGCGAGCAGATCGGCCTCGTCACGCAAGAGACCTTTCTGTTCAACGATACCGTGCGGGCCAACATCGCCCTGGGAAGACCGACCGCCGAATTCACCCAGATCGTGGAGGCGGCGAAGCAAGCCAACGCCCACACGTTCATCAGCCGGATGCCGAAGGGCTACGACACCCTCATCGGGGAGCGGGGCGACCTCCTCTCCGGCGGGGAGCGTCAGCGGCTCGCCATTGCGCGCGCCCTGCTCAAGGACCCCCCGATCCTCATCCCCCGATCCTCATTTTCGATGAGGCGACGAGCCAGTTGGATGCGCAGTCCGAGCACCTCATCACGGAAGCGATCGAGCGGCTCACGCGCGGGCGGACGCTCATCCTAATTGCGCACCGGCTCTCGACGGTCCGGCTCGCCCACCGGATCGTGCTCATCCAGGAAGGGCGCATTGTGGAGCACGGCAGTCACGACGAGCTTCTGCAAAAGAGCCCCCTCTACCGGCGGTTCTGTGAGCTCCAGCTCATTCACGCAGAGCCCCCCGCGTGACCCGGCTGAGGTCGGGGAACGCTCTCGTCGTTGCAGTCGATTGGTGAAGGAGAGCACACAGAGATCATGGACACGACGCTGGTTCGACAGTTGCTGGACGCCGGGGTGCATTTCGGCCATCAGACGAAGCGCTGGAATCCGAAGATGAAGCGGTTCATCTTCGGCAGCCGCGCCGGGATCTACATCATCGATTTGGAGAAGACCGAGCAGCACCTCAAGGCGGCGCTCGATTTCCTCGAGGGCATGGCGGCCAAAGGGGAACTCATTGTCTTCCTCGGCACGAAGAAACAGGCCAAGCCCATCTTGGAAGCCGAAGCCCAGCGCGCGGGGATGCCGTATGTGACCAACCGGTGGCTGGGAGGGACCTTGACGAACTTCCAGACGATCAAGGTCAACATCGACCGCCTCCGGGAGCTCCGCAAGCAGAAAGCGGAGGGGTTCTTTGATCGGATCATGAAAAAAGACGCCATTCGGCTCGCGCGCCAGCTCGAACGGCTTGAGGAACACTTCTGCGGGCTGGCGGAGATGACCCGTCTGCCCGGATGTCTCTTCGTCGTGGATACGAAGCGCGAAGAGATTGCCGTGCGGGAAGCCAACCGGCTCAACATCCCCATCGTGGCGATCTGCGACACCAATAGCGACCCGGACCTCGTCGCCTACCCCATCCCGGGCAACGACGACGCCATCCGCTCCATCAAGCTCCTGGTCGCCCTGGTCGCCGAGCGCGTGATCGCCGGACGGCGGCGCTTGATGGAGACGACACAAGCGCCCGCCGCGGCTTCGACGCCGGAGACGGCGAACGGCGCCCAGGCCGCCAGTGCAGGCTCGGAGGCAGGGCCTGGCCCCGTCGATGAAAACAAAGGGTAATCTCGAAGCGATCAAAGCGCTGCGAGAGAAGACCAGCGCTTCGCTCAACGACGTCCGAGCGGCGCTTGAGTCGGCGGGCCACCACAATGGGCGGCTGGGGTCGCTCGTTGAGGTCAACTGTGAAACCGACTTCGTGGCGCGGACGCCGGAGTTCCTCCAGTTCTGCCGCGACGTGGCGATGCAGGTGGCGGCGATGAATCCCCGCTATCTTCGGGTGGAGGACATCCCTCCCAACGGAGGGCTCAGCGCTGAGGAGGTGAAAGACGCCTGTCTCCTGGAACAGCCGTCCGTGAAAGATCCCGGCGTGTCGGTGAAGGATCTCTTGAAGGCGCTCATCGCCAAGACCGGAGAGAACGTGGTGATCCGGCGGTTCGCGAGATTCACCCTCGGGGAAACCTGAACAGGGATCGCCGTATGCGACAGGCACTCAGCGCGAAGCGGCCGGCGTCGAGCGTCTCAGCGGATCCGGTGGCAAAATACAAGCGGATTGTCCTCAAGCTCAGCGGGGAAGCGCTGCAGGGCCGGCTGGGGTTTGGGATTGATCCGACGGTCTTGAACGACCTGGCGGAACAAGTGAAAGGGATTCGGGCCCTCGGCGTCCAGGTCACCGTCGTCGTGGGGGGCGGGAACATCTTCCGGGGGACGACGGCCTCTTCGACGACGGGCATGGAGCGGGCCACCGCGGACTACATGGGGATGCTCGCCACGGCCATCAACGGCTTGGCCCTCCAGGATGCACTCGAGCGGATCGGGGTGCCGACGCGGGTGCAGACCGCGATTGAGATCGCCAAGGTCGCCGAGCCCTACATCCGCCGACGGGCGATCCGCCATCTCGAGAAAGGCCGGGTGGTGATCTTCGTGGGGGGGATCGGCAACCCCTTCTTCACGACGGATACGACGGCGGCGCTTCGGGCGATGGAGATCGGGGCGGATGTTGTGCTCAAGGCGACGAACGTCGACGGCGTGTACACCGACGATCCGGCCACGAACCGCCGGGCGAAGAAGTTCACGAGCGTGAGTTTCCTCGACGTGCTCAAGAAAGGCCTGAAGGTCATGGACGCGACCGCGGTGAGCCTCTGCATGAGCAGCGGCGTTCCGATCATCGTCTTTAACCTGCACCGCAGCGGCAACATCAAGCGCGTCGTGTGCGGCGAGGCGGTCGGCACCACGGTCGTCAACCGCAAGTAACGACACCACAGAACCACAGTCCGCCAAAAGGATTGGCGGATCCGCCATGCTGTGTGGCGGAAATTCCACAGAGACACAGAGGGCTTTCATCGAGACCCCATGGTGGGAGGCGCGAGGGATGATTCCGCTCCAGACGCTGCATAAAGATGTGGAAGAGAAGATGAAGCGCGCCGTGGGCGTCGTGACGCGCGAGTTCATGGAGATCCGTGGAGGGCGCGCGACGCCGGCGCTGGTGGAGCACGTGACGGTGGACTACTATGGCGCCGCCACCCCGCTCAAGCAGCTGGCGGCGATCACCGCTCCGGAGCCGCACCTCCTCGTGATCCAGCCGTGGGATGCGAACGCTGTGTCTGATATCGAAAAGGCCATCCAGAAGGCATCGATCGGCCTCACCCCGGTGGTGGACGGGAAGCTCCTGCGCCTGCCGATCCCTCCGCTGACCGGTGAGCGGCGCGAGGAGCTGACGAAGGTGGTCCATAGGATGGCCGAAGAGGGACGGGTGAACATCCGGACCCTCCGCCGTGACGCCAACGAGTCCGTCAAGAAGCTCAAGGCCGAGAAGCAGATCAGCGAGGACGACGCGTTCAAGGCCCAAGACCACATCCAGAAGCTCACCGACAAGCATATCGAGCAGATCACGGCACTCGTGAAAGCGAAAGAGCAAGAGCTCCAGAGCATCTGAGTCGTGCGCGTTCCCCCGACGCCAAACCCCCATATCTTGCCCGCCTCTCGGCGGGCGCTTTTGCTATAATGGCTTCCGATGATACGGGAGCGGTGTCGGTTACTCCGTCACCAGGGCTTTTCCATTGGGCAGATTGCCCGCCGTCTGAAACTCAGTGAATCAACTGTTCATTGGCATGTGAAAGACATTCGCATTACAGATGCGCAGCGCGAGAGGCTGCATGCTCAAAAGCGCAACATCATGGCGATCGTCAATGCAAGACGACGCGGCAAGCCACTCCATCCCGTCCTCTTTAGGAAGCCAGCGTGGTCCAAGATGTTAGTGCACCTTGTCTCTCATCTCAACTTTGACGGTCGCGTCGATCGCTACGGCTGCTATTACTACAGTCGCAGCTATCAACAAGTCCTACACGTGAAACAATTATTGCAACAGCTGCTGGGTGTGAGGCCGAAGCTCAAGCTGCGACCTCATGGGGTGTGGATGGTGAGCTACTACAACGTGGAGGTCGCGGCCTGGCTATCACGGAAAGAGGACGGGTTGTTAGCCGTGCTCACTGATCGGATGACTTGGCAGCAGCAGTGGCTTCAAGCATTTTTTGACGACGAGGGTCACGTCTTCGTCGGGGGAAGCACCAGACGGGTACGCGCGTCACAAAAACATCCTGCAACGTTGTGGTTAGCAAGGCGATTGCTGTCAAGAATTGGTATTGAGAGTTACATCGATAAACGTGCGCAGGCTGTCGAAATTAGAGGGCGAGAAAACCTCCTCCAGTTTCAACAGCAGATCAATTTTTCTGAGGGCCTCTGTATCAATCCACTCAGAGCCAACGGTCGTTGGAAGCAGCCGCTAGAAAAGCGAGAGATCTTGGAGCGTGCGCTCTCATCTTATTTGAATTGACTCGCTCTTTTACAACTTGGGCCGCTAGCTCACCAGGCAGAGCAACAGCCTCGATAGAGGGCCGCTATCAGGTAACTGATAGTTGCAAATCCCGTAACCTGCGGGAATCTCTGAGAATCCCACGGTACCCCACACCCAGCGTGCTGGGTGTGGGGTAACAATCCAAGGGTGCAGACAATCCGCAGCCAAGTCCCCCCACCTGTCTGCCCGCCTTCAGCGGGCCAGGCAGCGTGATGACTTAACCGGTCCGCCGCAGGCAGACCGGAGGACAGGTGGGGGGAAAGGTTCAACGACTATAATCGGGGCCCCCAACGCTTTGCTTCGTAAAGCGAAGCATTGGGGGATGGGATAGTCTGATCTGCACGGCGACGTGCAGCTAACACACATGTTTAAGCTGTGGGTACTGGGTTCGAGTCCCAGGCGGCCCACCATCCGCCAAAGAACGTTGGCGGATGATCCCGAGCCGAACCGGCATCAGGAAGGTTCGGCGAGGGACCACCATGGGTAAGCCAATGAACCGGTGTCTCTACATTCTTCAATGCGAAGACGCCTCGCTCTACACGGGTATTGCCCTCAATGTCCAACAGCGTCTTACGCAGCATCAAGCTGATCTACGTGGAACCCCACAAGACGAAATCGGCTGCGCTGCGCCGAGAGCGTGAAATTAAATCCTGGAGCCGGAAAAAGAAACTTGCGCTCGTTACCGAGTCCTCCCTCGTTCCGCATGAGGCGGAACTCGGGACTTCGCGCCGCCGAGTGGCGGCGCTCGCAGACGGCCTGGAATTCCGTCAGGCTGGACGATGACCCCGCATACTGCGCTATGCTAGACAGAGATCATGGCAGCAGCAAGGGAGGTGATTCATGACGGAATTAATCCCTACGAGAAACGGTAGAAAAACGCTTCGGTTTACACATCTCTATCTCGAAAATTGGCGTAATTTTCTCCGTGTTGACGTTGATCTCCAGCAGCGCGTGTTTCTGGTTGGCCCAAACGCTTCCGGCAAGTCAAATTTTCTAGATGTCTTTCGATTTCTCCATGACATTGTTTCTGTCGGCGGCGGCTTCCAAGAGGCCGTTAGAAGGCGTCGAGGTGTCCCCAGTCTTCGATCTCTCTCAGCTCGACGTTTTCCGGATATCGTCATGAGAGTACAGATGGAAGGTAGGGAACAAGGCCAAACCTGGGAGTACGAGCTCTCTTTCACTCAAGATACCGAACAACAGCGACCCGCGATTAAGAAGGAACGCATTGTGAAACAGGGCAAAGAGGTCTTAACGCGGCCTGACGATGATGATCGTAAAGATTCCGAGCGATTAACCCAGACCTATCTGGAGCAGGTCAACGTTAATCGAGAGTTCAGGGAAGTTGCAGAGTTCTTTTCCTCCATTCGCTATTTACATATCGTTCCTCAATTAGTTCGTGATCCAGATCGTTCTGTAGGAAGAAAAGAAGACCCATTCGGAGGCGATTTTCTTGAACAAATTGCCAGTACGCCTGGGAAGACTCAGGGTGCTCGACTGCGTCAGATTCAAGGAGCCTTGCGCGTCGCTGTTCCTCAATTGATAAAGGTAGAGCTGCGGCGTGACGACAAAAAAGGGACTCCTCACCTATACGGCAAATATGAAAACTGGCGTCCCCGGGGTAGATGGCAGACCGAAGACCAATTTTCCGACGGCACACTCCGCCTCATGGGTCTACTCTGGGCTGCACTTGACGGCAGCGGGCCTTTATTGCTAGAAGAACCGGAACTCTCGCTTCATTCAGAAGTGGTTCGATTCCTTCCTCAGATGTTCGCGAGGATTCAACGCCGTTTTGGTCGCCAGATACTCCTCAGCACACACTCTCTTGATCTGCTCAGGGATGAGGGAATCGGCCTCGATGAGGCGCTCCTATTGAGACCCTCTACTGAGGGAACCGAAGTCCAGCCGGCCAGTAAACGCGCAGAGGTTAAGGAGTTGTTGGAGGGAGGAATGAGCTTGGCTGATGCGGTTGTTCCGCATACGCGTCCAGAGAAGGCAGAGCAGCTGACCCTCTTTGCTGATCTCCATGGATGAGACGCGCTTCAGGCGAATAAGTGCTGCAGTGGAAGGCTCTGTTGACGCCGTCGTTGCACGGCGTCTTATCATGGAGGTAGGAGGCATACCAGGACCTGTGTATGGCGAGAAGGGTAAGCTATTCTTGCGAGATAAGTTGATGGCGTATAACCAAGCGGCGAGGTTGTCTCCCTGGCTGATCATGGTCGACCTGGACCATGATGAGCAATGCGCCGCAGCCCTTCGAAGATCTTGGGTTCCTCATCAGGCGCCGTGGATGTGTTTTCGTGTTGCTGTGCGTCAGGTTGAAAGTTGGTTGTTAGCCGATCGAGAATGCCTGAGTGCCTTTCTCCGCGTCGCCATTGCTGAGGTACCATTGCACCCTGATACGCTAGATGATCCGAAACGCGTTCTTGTGAAGCTCGCAAGGGAATCTTCAAGACGAGACATCAAGGAAGACATGGTGCCGAGATCTGGCAGCGGT
>JACPSR010000012.1 GCA_016193175.1 Candidatus Omnitrophota bacterium | reverse complement strand
GAACTTCATCAGGAAATAGCTGACATCCCAGGAGAGCGCGTTCCATGGCCGACCCCGGGCTCCGACATCAAAGAGCCAGCTCTTCCCCTCCTCGAGGTCCGTGTTGATCACATTGCTCGCTCCGGTCGGCACGGCCTGGGTAAAGACCTTGGGACGGTAGGACCGCGAGAGGTTGCTGTAGAGGGCGATCCCCGGCGTCACGTCGTAGCGCGCCCCCACCCCAAAGAGCGGCACGAAATCAAACTCATCCGCATCCGCCAGCGGCGTGCCCGCTCCCGCCTTATCCGAATTGACATCTTCCTTCACCTGCTGCCAGATGTGCTCGAGCCGCACCCCGGGAGTCACAGACAAGGGTCCAGCGCGAAACAGATGCTCCGCAAAGAGCGACAGGTACTGCATCTTGCGATCGCTCTTGTTGCGGAGGCTCCCCGAGTCGGCATCGGGGGAGGCCCCGCGCTGATCTTCTCGCGGAGAATCCGAGAAGTACGCCAAGACCCCCGCGGTCAGCGTCTGTCCATCCTGTCCGAAGGCGTCATAGGTATGCCGGATGCGGGGCTCAAACCCAAACGTATAGAAGTCCTGCTCTTCAATAGAGTTCGTGCCCGCATTGGCGCCACTGGGCAAGGTCCCGAATCCGGGCTCGCTTCGCCGAGATCCTGCTCATACAGGAGCGTCCCGTAGTACCGTTCAAGCCGGAACCGGTCGTGGAATCTGGTGGTTTGGTCCCGGCCTTCGCGATCGGCCACGGCTTTGGTCAGGCCACCCGGTTCTCCGTGCTCCTCATGGTACTCGTCATAGCCCAGCGTCCAGCGGGAATCCGTGGTTTGGCCGAAGGTCATCTTCAGGCCACCACCCAGGACTTCGAAGTCGCTGTTCGTCTCCCGGAACCCATTGCCCTCTCGCTCGTGGACATAGCCGAGGTACCCGATCGGGTCCCTGTGGCCGCTGAAGCTCGTGTAGTGGGAGAACAGCTCATCGGTGCCTTGGTGATGAAGTTGAGCGCTCCGCCGGGCTGGGGACCGTACATGAGTGAGGCCCCGCCGTGGAGAAACTCGATGTGGTCGATGCTCTGAAGGGGCGGCACATAGTAGGCTTCCGGGTAGCCGAACATGTCGGCATGGATGGGGACGCCATCCTTCAGCACCTGGGTGAATTGCGCCCGGTGCGGCTCGAGGCCCCGATAGCCCACGCTGAAAAGCGGCGTCGTCTCCTCGCTCAGCAACAAGCCCGGCGTCTTCGCCAGGACCTGGCGATAGTTGTTGTTGACAATCGTCGGCTGGGCTTTGAGGTCGATCACCGTCGTCTTCTTGCCGGCATGGATGCGGGTATCCGTGACATCCGGCAGGAACGCTTGCGTCGCGGATTCCTCCTTGGCGGTCACCACGACTTCCTGCAGCCGGCGTGTCCCTGTATTGGCATCGGCCGCCGCGGCCTCCACAACCGGTATGCAGCCGACAACGACAGCCATGTAGAGCAACCCCTGATGCTGACGACCCATGGAGATCCCCCCTGGCCCCTAAGGGCCGTTGTGTGTCCGGGAACCTCCGGTCGTCCGGTCAGCCCGCGACCCATCTTCCACGATGCCTCCTGATGTCAGGTCGGCCCTGCTCCTGAACCGAATCTTCTCCGCTTTCTCAATCTGAACGACTCGCGAATCTTGGATGGTAATCTGAACCGATCCGTACTTGATGCCGTCGATCGCTCGCGCGATCTGCCCCAAGACGTCTGGCGGGAGCGCGCTCGGCTGCTTCATCTCAGGCGACAACCTCCTCCACATGGAGGCGCGGGGGCTTCAGCGGCCGTTTCGGATGAATCCGCTGGCAGGTCCGGCAGAGCCCGTACAGCTTATGGGTGTGGGAGAGGAGTTGGTAGCCGTAGCGCTTGACGACCTCTTCCTGGAGACGCTCCCACCGCGGCTCCTGGAACTCGATGATCTCGCCGCACTGCACGCACATGAGGTGGTCGTGGTGCGCCTTGGCGAAGGTGACTTCGTAGTTGGGCGCGCCGTAGCGGAAATCGTGCTTTTCCACCGCGCCCACCTCATGGAGGAGGGCCAGGGTCCGATACACGGTCCCGCGGGCCACCGAGGGATCGATCGTGCGGACGTCGCGCACGAGCTCCTCCGCGACGAAGTGGAGGTAGGCGACCGCCCGCCGGACGATGAGCTGGCGCTGGCCGGTCAGGCGAACGCCTTTGGTCCGGAGGAGCTGCTCAACCTCAACAAAGCGCTTCATGGATTTCTACTTGAGATTGAGTCTCAAGTAGCTAAAAAGTATGGGGCATCGTCGCACCGCTGTCAAGCCCTTTTTCACCATGAACTATGAACTCGTGGGGTGCGCAATAGGGGGTATGCCGGGGTTGACAGGACGTGGCGGGTTAGGTTAGACTGCGGCTTCAGATCATACTAACAAGGAGGACGCTAATGGCACTGGATCAGAAGAAGCTCATCCAACTGATGAATGAAGGCCTGGAGATGGAGCACGCCAGCCACATCCAGTACGTGACGCAGGCGGCGAGATCCATCAGGACTCGCTCAAGGCGGTCAAGATCAACCTGAAGTACGAGCGGCAGACCGTCGACTTCTACCGGAAGCTCTTGAACCTCATCCCCCACGATGAGGTCATTCTCTACGAGGCGATCGAGCACATCCTCCAGGACTCCCAGGAGCACGTGGAAGAGCTGGAGAGAATCACAGGAAAGTAGGCAGTAGGCAGTAGGCAGTAGGCAGTAGGCAAAAACGCCTGGGATGTCCCAGGCGTTTTGCTTTCTTCTTCACTGCTTACTGCCATCGAGCCGACAGCGTCCTCGCGCGTACTGCTGTCGAGCTGGCTTACGAGGGGATGGCTTCGACTCCTTTGATCTCCGGAACCTCGGCGCGGATGGCGCGCTCAATCCCGAGCTGGAGCGTCATCAAGGAGGAGGGGCAGCCCGAACAGCTCCCCACCAACCGGAGCTTGACCAGCCCATCCACCACGTCGACGAGCTCGATGTCCCCGCCGTCCATCTGCACCGCCGGCCGAATCCGATTGATGACTTGCTCAACGCGATCACGCATGACCCACCCCCCGACGTTACTGTCTGATCACGGTCAGCAACAACAGCTCTGCCGGCTTCAGCTTTCTTGTCCTGGGATCAACTTCCAACCCAAGCGCTTCTAGCGTCATGACACCGAGGAGCACCTTATCATGTGCTCGCCCAAACACGACAGGACTGATTCGCGTCTTACCGTGGTAACGGAATCGGGCCTCCCCAACGGATCGAGCGATCGTTCGGCCGTTGGCTAATCGAAAGCGCTCCTGATCAATGGGCTGAATCCCCAGTCGTTTCAGCACCCGTTCTGGCATGATCGTATAGACCGCACCGGTATCCACCAAGAATTCCATCCGTTGAAACCCATTGGGGCGCTGGGGGTGCCCCACATCCAGTGTCACATAGGTGATGCCCATGATCGAGCTCCTTCAATCGCTTGTCCGGTTTTCTTTTGGGCTGCTCTTACTATAGCACAAGCACGACGCATTGTGAACTCTCTCCGCTCCCCAGAAGAGGACCGCGGCCGTCGCCAAGCCCGCATACGCCCAGCATGAGAGCCACAGCCCCCGGCCGATCGTGACGGCGACCAGGTGTGTTTGCGTCTTCATCGTCAGCAGCGTCCAGAACCCCGCCCCGGAGATCCCACCGCAGAAGAGCGCGATGCCCCACGCGATGGGTGGACGACGGCGCCCCACGAGCGTCAAGAACGCTCCGCACAGGAGCGCCACCCCTGGAACCAGATACACCGCATGGCTTTTCAGGCCGAGGTGATAGCGGGTGTTCGTAAAGATTTCCGCCAGGGCTAGCGCGAGTTGCGCCCGCTCCTGGCGGATCATGCGCGGGATCTCGGCCCCGCTGACTTCTGTCGGAATGTCCGCGAGCGAGGGGAGATCACCGGCGATAGTCTCGGCGCCTCGCCGAATCGTCACCGTGACGCGCCCAAGGCGCTGCTCAAGGCCGCTCATCGCGGCGCGCAGCGCGGCGGTGTCCCTCAATGGTTTGGCCAGCGCCGGCTCACGAAGGTCGAGCGTCGCCCAGGGCTGGTAAAACCCCACCACCGCTCCCGCGACGCTGAGCCACGCCACGGCCACCGCCATCCGCCTCATCGATCCTCCACAAATTTCGCTTCGCGATACTCTGTCGAAAAGCCGACGGGCCGGGCAGCGGGTGACGCGGAGCCGGGGCCCCCGCCGCCCGCCCGGAGCTGCCGGTCGCCGAAGGCGGCGGCTGTACAGCCGCCCGGCGGCGAGGACGGCCGGCGGGGTGGCGCAGCG